>LFTP01000025.1 GCA_001513395.1 Clostridia bacterium DTU080 | reverse complement strand
AGACGCGAAAGCTTCACCGCCGTCATATGCTCCGCATCCCATCCGCTACGTATCTTAACGGTCACGGGAATGGAAACGGCCTCAACCACCGCAGCTGCGATCTCAGCCGCCAAAGCCGGATCTCGCATTAGAGCACAACCAGCACCGCCGCTGACGATCTTCGGAGTGGGACATCCCATATTAATGTCAATGATATCGGGACCCAAATCAGCCACGCACCTGGCTGCTTCCGCCATGATAGCCGGCTTAGCGCCAAATAGCTGAACGGCCACGGGGCGTTCGATATCTGAGAAGCTAAGAAACTTCCTCGATGCAGGGTTTCCGTACTGAAGAGCCATCGAGCTGACCATGGGCGCATAGACTAATCCGCAGCCGAACTCTTTGACCAAGAGCCGGAAGGGCAGGTCCGTCACACCCGCCATAGGAGCCAAGACTACGCGATTGGGAATCTGAACATCGCCTATGTGCCAACGCATGCTTTCGTACCTCCCACTCCCACCTGGCTCTGCCGATATTGTCGCCGTATCGTGACAAAAAGAAGACAGGTCATAAGCCCTGTCATTTCTACTTGAAAGCCAACAAGCGGATATCCCCGGGATAACCGCGTCAGCACCTTATTCAACCTCCATATTGAAAGGGCGCCTTCTGCTGCACGATGACTTGCTCAGGCGCCCCTACACAACAGGAGATACTCTTCTCACGACTCCTTTTCCGACATCGCGTAGCGCCTGCGAAAACGCTCCACTCGCCCTCTGGAGTCAACTACCTTCTGCCTGGCACCCGTGTAAAACGGATGACATTTGGAGCAAACCTCTACACGCAAATTCTCCACGGTCGAACCCGTCTCAAAGCTTTCGCCGCAAGCACATGTGACGGTGGTATAGTAATACTTGGGATGTATATCCTGCTTCAAGAGCTTGTCACCTCTTCACTAGGCCTAAATGGACCACGCTATTATATCATACATACCTCTGTCCAACAACCGATCGCGATTTAGCGAAGGTAGTCCAAGGGATTGTACGCACGACCGTTGAGCCGTATTTCAAAATGAACATGGGGTCCGGTCGAGCGACCGGTGTTGCCGCTTCTGGCAATCACCTGGCCCGCCGTCACTTTATCGCCCGCTTTGACGAGCAATCGGCTGTTGTGGGCATAGCGCGTCTCCACCCCGTTGCCGTGATCGATCTTCACCAAGTATCCATAAGCACCGTTCCAGCCGGCGAAGGTGACCTTGCCCGCCGCGGCGGCTTTGACCGGTGTGCCCGTATTGACCGCGATATCCAAACCTTCATGCATTCGACCCCAGCGCCGACCGAATCGGCTGCTGATAGGACCGTGTACCGGCCATTCAAACGCCTTTTGAAGACGGCCGTTGGCCACCAGGGGCCGTCTTTGTTGACCGGCAATTACTCGCGGCTTGGCCCCGGGAATAACAAGCTCCTGCTTAGGCTGCAACCGTCCGGGATCGGTAAGGTTGTTTGCCTGAACGATCGTGTCCACATCGACCTTGTAATCCCTGGCTATCTCCCACAGACTCTCGCCCTGGCGCACAGTATGCAAGACGCCTTTGATGGTGAGAATCTTGAGTTCCTGGCCGACCTTTAGACGGTCTATGTCGACCAGGTCGTTGCATCCCACGATCGTATCAACGTCGACACCATAAGCCTTCGCTATATCCCAAGCGGTCTCACCGCTTTTGACGACGTGCGTGACCACAGTGGGCTTTTTCTCGGCCTGTTCAGCCCGAAAAGCCTGAATCGCTTCCTCGGGGACGCTTGGCAGAGGAAGTAGTCTTTCGACCTGGATGGTGAAAGGAGCCTCCTCTTGAGGGTTCGGCAATAGGGTGTAGAGCCGAACGTCAAGAGGAATTGGCCCCATACCGTTGTTCATTATTGATGATCCCGCTGTAGCCACCGCCGCCGAAGCATGCATCTCGGTATCGCCGCTGATCTCACTTTCAGAAGAAGGAGGTGCCCCGCCCAAAGTTAGCGCAAACAGTATCGACAACACTACCAGGAGTTTAGCCGGATCATGCAGCTTCGAACTCATCCTCAAACCTCCGAACCAAGACCCTCGAACAACGAAGTTCTAAATTTCCTTCGGCGATTACCGAGAAACTCCTTCATAAAAATCAGCGAATAAACAAGAACCGGAGGGTTCTTATTCTCAAAATACGCTATGAGCGGAAATTCTCCGCTAACGGGGACTTGAGAACCAATTCCATAAACTCAGCATTTGATTTCGTGTGCGTCAATCGATCAATAAGAAGGTCCGTTGTCTCAGCAGTCCCTAGCTGAGCCAGAGTCTTGCGGAGGATCCAAGCTGTCTCGAGTTCTTGTTCGGTGAAGAGGAGCTCCTCTCTCCTTGTACCGGAACGGTAGATGTCGATAGCGGGGAAAATACGCCTTTCGGCAAGACGGCGATCCAGATGCAACTCCATATTACCGGTACCCTTGAACTCTTCGTAGATGACCTCGTCCATGCGACTGCCCGTCTCAATCAAGGCCGTGGCAAGGATCGTGAGACTTCCGCCCTCTTCGATATTGCGAGCGGCACCGAAGAAACGTTTAGGTCTGTGCAACGCTGCCGGATCCACTCCTCCGGACAATGTCCGGCCGCTGGGCGGAACGACGAGATTATGAGCCCGTGCTAAGCGGGTAATGCTGTCCAAAAGAATGGCTACGTCAATGCCCATCTCAACCAACCTCTTGGCCCGCTCCAACACCATATCTGCCACCCGCACATGGTTATCCGGCGGCATATCAAAAGTGGAGCTGACGACTTCTCCTTGTACCGAGCGCTCCATATCCGTCACCTCTTCAGGACGCTCGTCGATCAGAAGCACAATGAGCTCCACTTCCGGATGGTTAACGCTGATGCTGTTGGCCAGCTTCTTCAAAACGGTGGTCTTGCCCGCTTTGGGAGGAGCCACAATCATCCCTCGCTGCCCCTTCCCCAAGGGGGCCATGACATCGATCAAGCGTGTAGCAACGTCCTTAAACTCAGGGACTTCGAGACGCAGTCGCTCCATAGGATAAATAGGTGTGAGATCATCGAAATGCGGTCGATTAATGGCCTCTTCCGGGTCACGCATGTTGACGCTATGGACGCGCAGCAGCGCGTGATAGCGTTCACCATCCTTAGGAGGACGCGCTTGCCCGATGACCATATCGCCCGTACGTAGATTGAATCTTCGGATCTGAGACGGAGAGATGTACACATCATCATTGCTGGGCGTGTAGTTCCTCCGTCGCAAAAAACCGTATCCCTCGGACAAAACCTCCAAAACGCCCTGCGTAAACTCAAGCCCCTCCTGCTTGGACTTGCTTTCCAGAATACGCATGATCAGCTCGCGTTTACGCATTTTGCTATAGCCGCTTATTTCCAGTGACTTGGCTATTTCCTGAAGCTCTGCATGCGTCTTGCTCTCTAGTTCCGATATATTCACGAGCGTACTGCCTCCTACAGCTACTTATGGGGAATTAAGACCGCTTGAGTGGTAACACAAAAACAGACGGGGATGTGAAACGAGAATGTGGAGCAAAAAACCCATGCTTATACCGCTGGCGAGAATGACTTATGGGGAATAAGAGAGGATCATCGGCTGAGAGGGATGATTGTATTAAGCCCGAAACAGCAACATCAAACCCTGGTTAATTCTTCGTGGTCGCCCATGACATTCCTCTTCAATCACTAGTATCCGTTGGGATTTTCTATATTATGCATGACTAAAAATCGGCCCGTATGGATACGAGCCGACATGATCAGCGCTAGAGCCGTCTCCCCTCACGTTCGCCTAACCTTGGAGCTTCTTAAGGAACTCGTCCGGGCTAAGATCCTCCAGCACGCGCCGGAACTCCGCAATCTCTTCTTCGTCGATGGGCTTCATTTCCATGGGTTTCACGGGCTTGATGCTGATCAAAGCCTGCTCGGCCACTTCGTCGGAGATATAGATAGGCGCTCCGCTACGCAAAGCCAGTGCGATGGCGTCTGAGGGTCTCGCATCGATGCTTAACTCGCCGTCCTTGGTCTTCAGACATATGCGAGCATAGTAAGTCTCGTCGCGAAGATCGTGGATCAGGATCCGGTCGATCTTAACATCCAGGGCATCAAGGACATTCTTGAACAGATCGTGAGTCATCGGCCTAGGCAGCTTCTGACCCTCTAATCCTTGGCTGATGGCGGTGGCTTCCCACACACCGATCATAATCGGAATGAAACCCTTTTCTTCGTAGTCGGTGATTACCACTACGGGGACCATAGTGTGTTGATCAAGGCCGACTACCTTGACCTTCATCCTGACCATTTGTATCCCCCCTTCAGGGTCTCTCTTGTGGCCATTATAGCATGACTTGACTGACTATGCCACCGAAGGCTTTGTCCCGGGGGCCAAAGGCCAAGCTAGACATGCTTTCCCTCGGAAACGGCACCCACCCGATCCCCATGCCGTAAAGAGGCTTTAATAAACGCAGTGAATATCGGATGAGGCCGATTGGGGCGCGAGCGCAACTCGGGATGGAACTGACAACCTAAGAAAAAGGGATGATCCGGCAGTTCGCTAATCTCTACCAACTGCTCATCGGGAGACAGTCCCGAAAACAGCATTCCCGCCTTTTCCAACTCGCCGCGCCAAACATTGCTGACCTCATAGCGATGCCTGTGCCGCTCGTAGACACAGTCCTCACCGTAGATGGTATGGGCAAGACTACTGGGAACCAACACGCAAGGATACAGCCCCAAACGCATACCCTCGCTGTGACTACCTTCGGCCGTCGAGATCCGATCGATCACCGGATAGGGGGTGTTGGCGTCTATTCCCGTGCTGTTTGCACCGCTCAGCCCGGCTACGTTTCGGGCAAACTCGATTACCGCAATCTGCATGCCCCGACAAATGCCAAGGAAAGGCACTCCTGTTTCGCGACAGTATTTTATGACCGCCAGTTTGCCTTCGACACCGCCATCATCTACTCCGCCCGGAATCAAGACACCGTCATATCCTTTCAGCAACTGACTGACGTCTTCACGGGCGCATAAGTTGGCATCCAACCAATCGATAGCCACCCGAGCGTGATTGGCGATACCTCCGTGGCACAGGGCCTCGCCGATGCTCATGTAGGCGTCAGGCAAGGAGACGTACTCGCCGACAACGGCAATGCGCACCTCATGGCGCGGATGCAAGATCCTGTCAACCATGGCCCGCCAGGCGTCCAGATCCGCTTCATGCCCCTCCAACCGCAGCTTCTCTATGACAATGCGATCAAGCCCTTCCTCCTGCAGAGCCAAGGGTACTTCATATATGGTCGAGCAATCCAGGTTGGGGATGACGGCTTCAGGTTCAATGTCACAAAAGAGAGCTATCTTGCGTTTTATGTCTTCCGAGAGAGGCCGTTCGGAGCGACACACGATGACGTCCGGCTGAATACCCAGACTGCGCAGCTCCTTGACGCTGTGCTGCGTGGGCTTGGTTTTCAGCTCACCGGCAGTGTCCACGTAGGGAACAAGTGTCACATGGATGTATAACACATTGTCCCGGCCTACATCTCCTTTCATCTGACGGATGGCTTCCAAGAAGGGCAGGCTCTCAATATCGCCTACCGTGCCCCCGATCTCAACGATAGCAACCTCGGCTTGGCTTTCTTCCGCCACTTGCATGATCCGCCGCTTGATCTCATTGGTGACATGAGGAATGACTTGCACCGTACCGCCGTTATAGTCACCGCGACGTTCCTTGGTCAAGATGGACCAGTAAATCTTTCCCGTAGTGACGTTGTTAATATGCGACAGGTTGATGTCTATGAAACGCTCATAGTGACCTAGGTCCAAATCGGTCTCGGCACCGTCGTCGGTGACAAATATCTCGCCATGCTGCAGCGGGCTCATAGTACCCGGATCCACGTTGATATAGGGGTCGAGCTTGGCAATGGTGACACTGATCCCACGGCTGATGAGCAGACGACCCAAAGATGCCGCCGTAATACCTTTCCCCAAGCTCGAAACAACGCCACCGGTAATAAAAATGAACCTAGCCAACAAGGGTTCCCCCCCAAAAAAGATGAACACCCAACCGTTATGAATCAGACCTCTTCAAGTTCTTCTTCCGGCTCTTCGAGTGCCTTCTTTTCGTATTTTCCCAGGACCTCGTTGAGAGCCGTGACCAAAAGAAGCGCTAACACTCCCCCCTGCAGTACGAACACGGGAAACTGCAGTAGCCAACACAGAACAAAAACAAGAAGCACCTCCAACAATAAAGCGACAGTGACCACCAGATTGTCAAGAACCAACAAGGCGGCCCGTTTCAGTAACTCCAACAGGGTCACTTGTTCGCGTGCTATGAGAGGAGCGATATAAAGCGTCATGAACAACCAGTAGATCAAAAGATAAAACCACGGGACCGCGATCCATTGCACAATCCGCCTGCTACTGCTTAAAAAGAACACAATGTCTACGACCAGTACGATAAGCAGTGTCAACATCGCGGCACTTGCTTTGACCGTCAGCCAGTAGTGGGCACGAAACCGTCGCCACAGATCGCCCATTCCGGGGTCCTCTCGATTTAGCAGGGCTTGGGCCACCGAACACACCGCGACACTCATCGGAGCGGCAAGGAAGACAATGACCAAAAACACCAGCAAAAACGTCAGGAGACACGGCGCCTGACGTGCAAAGCTGATAAAAAAGGTTCCCGGCAAAAAAGCCAGCGCAAACCAAACGAGACTTATATACAAGACCATCCCAAGGTGCTCATAGGTACTTCGCATCGAATTGATGAAAATCCGGCCGCTGCTGCGGAGAGATTCCCCGGCCACACAGGACACCCCTCTCGGTTAGACCTTAGAACCAAAGATTAACAGGGCCTCGCGCATAAGTTTGGCCGCCAATATCGATGTCGCCAGACCTCTTTCCGCCGGCGGACACACCTCAACCAAATCAAACCCGACTACCTTGACTGACGCCAACTCATACAAAGCCTGCATGATCTCACGCGGACTGCATCCGCACGGCTCAGGCGTACCCGTGCCGGGTGCATACCCCGGGTCAATCACGTCAATATCCAACGTGACATACACTGGCCGTTGCTGAAGCTGCGGCAGTATCTGCCGTAGTGGATCCATCACCCGGTCGAAATGACAGTGGACGTGTTGCCGCGCATAGTCCAACTCCTGTTTGCTACCCGAGCGAATGCCGAACTGATAAACACTGTCCGCACCGATCCGCTCGCAAACCCGACGCATCACGGTAGCATGTGAGTACTTGACCCCTAAGTAATCATCGCGCAGATCGGCATGGGCATCAAAATGCAATACGGCCAAGTCCGGATAGAACTCATGCACCGCTTCTATCACAGGCAGGGAAACAAGATGCTCACCGCCCAAGACAAACGGCTTTTTCCCTCGCCCAAGCACCTGTTGACCTATCAGCGTACGTATCCGCCGCAGAGCGCCTACCGTGTCCCCCTGCGGAATCTCCGGATCCCCTACGTCGTAAAAAGCGACATCGGACAATGATTTATCCAGGTGCGGGCTGTAGTCCTCCAGCGAATGGGAAGCATAGCGAATGGACGCCGGAGCAAAGCGCGCTCCGGGCCAGAAGCTGACCGTGCCGTCGAAAGGCAACCCGATGAGCACCACATCTGCCTCCGACATGGAATCCATGCTGCCCAAAAAGCGCGAGTCGGCGTTAATGAAGTCCTGCAACAATGAGCACCCTCTTGCCAAAGCCGCAACTAACCCAATAACTCCTGTACAAACCGAGGAAGACTGAAAGCAGCGCGATGTATGTCCGGCGTATAGTAACGTGTATCAATATCGGAAAACCGTCCGGCGGGAACCGCCAAGGGATCGTACTCTTTTGATCCCAAAGTGAAACTCCACAAGCCACTGGGATATGTAGGGATACTGGCCAGATAAAGACGCGTCACCGGAAAGAGCCTGGCGATCATGGACGTGCAACGCTTAATGAGATCCTTGTTATAAAACGGTGACTCGGTCTGGGCGACCACAATCCCGTCTTCTTTCAGACTGTCGAAGATGTCCATGTAGAACTCCCGGGAAAACAAGCCAACTGCAGCCCCCACTGGCTCCGTTGAATCGACGATTATTACATCGTAGGTCTCTTTGTTGTCCTTCACATGACGCAGTCCGTCTTCCACCCTGATCTCTACGCGCGGATCATTAAGCGCATGGGAAATCTGTGGCAAATATTTACGGGCTGCTTCTATGACTTGAGCGTCTATTTCAACCAAGACTACCTTCTCGACACTGGAGTGCTTTAACACCTCGCGGACCGCTCCTCCGTCGCCTCCGCCGATTACAGCTACAGTGCGAGGGGCGGGATGCGTGTGCAGAGCCACATGACTTATCATCTCGTGATAGATAAACTCATCGCCTTCGGCGGCTTGGACCATGCCGTCAAGGACGAGGACTCGGCCGAACTGCTCTGTGTCCAACACAGCCAAATGCTGAAAAGGCGTTCTCTCACTAACCAACGTGCGCCTAACCCGTAGGGTCAGGCCGACGGCGTCAGTCTGCTTTTCCGTGTACCACAGCTCCACCTCAACCCCTCCTCGCAGCCAAACTTCCTGTAGTATACCAAAGCAGCGCTGAAAAATAAACCGAAGCCAGGAGACCTTTCCTACAGTGGACCGGTATTGTATGATGATTACCACAGGGGGTGACGGCGACGTGGCGACCAGGCGACTGTTCCACATCGTGTTGGCGGTCTTTGGACTCAGCCTGCTTCTTATCCCCCTCGATCCCGTATATTCATCTACAGTTGATGTAGGTGGTGTGGGCTTTGAAGCGCGAGTCGGTTTCAGTGACCGCTTCCGTCCCGGAACTTGGGTGCCCGTTTGGATTCATGTTACCAACGCCGGTATTCCTTTTGATGCTCACATTGAAGTGATCACCACCGCCGGTAACCCTTATTCATCGCGACAGACTCGCGTCGTCTATCGACGACCGGTCAGGCTGCCTAGCGGTACCCGGAAGCAATTCACGTTTAACATCCCTCTCACAAACACCGCTGTTCCCATTGACGTGCGTCTCGTAGAGCTGAATGGAAACATTCTCAGTAACCGACGGATTTCCCTGCGTGAGTCTGCCATCACCTCAGATATTGTACTGATCCTCGATACGACCGGTGAAAAGTGGACGTGGCTGCACGAGGTCGTGCCGACGACGAGATCATTCAGTCCACAAACCCGGGTTTATGTGGCCCATGCCCGCTCCGAGACTGATCTGCCCACGGAATGGGTGGCCTACGAATCGATACGAACCGTCATTCTCACGCCATCGTTTCCCATAGCCTCTTTGGCTCCCGAACAGATCACTGCCCTGGTGGATTGGATCAAAGCCGGGGGTCACCTGTTGGTGGCCGGAGGCCCCGGGCTCGATCTGGTATCCGTGAGTGAGTTGGCGGACAGGCTTCCGGTGGCTTTAAGTAACGCTTCGCGGGTGGTCACCCTGGAAGAGATGGGCTACAACGTGCCTCCTTTGCCTGCTCCGACGCCAGTGCTCGCCACGTTAGCTCGACTGGTCAGGGGGAAGGTAGACCTGGCCGTCGACGATATACCGCTCATCGCCCATTGTTACGTCGGAACGGGCCGGATTACTTACATCGGCTTCGATCTCGGAGCGGCACCATTGCGCACCTGGGAAGCCTTCGATTACTTCAGTCGATCCTTGGTCTTTCCTCCGCGCATGGTCCGCCGATCCACGGGTTCCTTGGAACAGCAGTTTCTTCCTTTGGTAAGTGCGCAAAAGGTTCCCTATCCCCGACATCTGTGGTTGTTCATCTTCTTCTTCGCCTACGGTTCGGCCATCGCCGGCAGTCTGCGCCTGGGTACAAAGCATCCGGCAGGTTGGCTCGTATTGACAGCTGCAATCGGTGTCGGCACCTTGTTTGCGCAGGCGGTGATCAACACACAGACCAAAAAGGCCATGAAGGCCTATGCCGAAGTGCGCGTCTCGCTCGTAGATCCGGTGTCAACGGAAGCGTCCAGTGCCGTTTTTGCTGGTCTGGTCGACATGCACGGTGGCGATTGGGTCTTTTCACGAGACGGCGATATGCACATCGCCCCGGCAGGTCAGTCCGTTTACGGAGATCCGCAGCTTTTGGTGGTTGAGCACACCGATGCGGAGTCCCGCCTTGGTCCGGCACCGCCTCGGCGGCAGTTGGCCGTTACTGCGCAGATGCTGGAAGAGATACCCGTCCGGGTGACGGTGACGCGTGATTGGCAGACCATAACCGTGAGTCTGGATAATCAAACATCGTGGCCGCTGCACAGCGCCTTTTACGTTGACCGCGAACGCTGGGCCTATCTGGGTCAGGCAGGACCCGGTGAGCAAACAGAGGCGAGTTTCCCGGCCTATCAGTACATGGTGGCCAGTGACTCTCTGTCACCCAAATGGTTGGCTAACAGCGTGGCTAGCATAGCCGGACGCCGAAACCCGCGCCTCGATCGCCGGCAGCTTGACGGCCTAGCCCACGTCGTTCATCACGCTCTCACACCCGTGGGGCAATCCCTCGATCTGCCGTGGGGCTCCCCCATTATAGTCGCCATGATAGAAAAACCGACACAGCCACCTCTCTTGCAAGATGTTTGGGCTACAGGATACCATTACCTAGTGTTTCCTGCCGGCAGAGACTGACAGGAGGTTGGGCCGGATGAGAGTCTTTTTTGCCGTACTGCGCCGCGAGCTCGCGGATGCCGTGACTTCGCCTTTCGGACAACGTTTGACAATCATCCACTTGGCCGTCTCGGCATCGGCGGTCTTTTTGGGCTGGCCTATCTCATACACCCTCGGGAGGGCTAATGCGGCACCGACTCTGGCTTGGTGGGTTTATGCGGAGATCGTTGTGCTCTCCTACTTAGCCTTGGCGGTCCCGGCCAATATTTTTCCGATCGAGGACAAGATCCGCACGGGAGACTGGATCGTCTACGGTGAAGCGCCCATATGGGCGGTGTATTTGGGTAAAACCCTGGCCAGCCTACTGGCCCTGGCCTTTTGGCTGCTCACCGTGATCCCCATCTTCTTCACGGCCTTGGCCATTTCGCCCATCAGTATCGAACAGTTGCAGTTTTTGGGGTTGTTCGTGGGCTTGTTGCTGACCACCATGGTACAATTAGGCACATGGATCGGGGTCACGGTGGATTCTCAGACTTTCCGGATAGTCGCCGTTGACGTGGCCTTTGTGGCCATCATGTTGGGCAGTATCCTCCTGCAAAGCCTGTCCGGAAGCTTTCATATACCTATCTATGCACAGCCCCTGGAAGTCGCCGCTCGGATCATGAATATCACTGTGCGGGATGCATTGGTGGGTTCGGCGGCCGGCACTCTCGTCGGCCTGTCGGTGCCATTGACGACAACTCCCGCGGCTTCCGTGTCAGACAGCGTACCATGGGGCCCGCTTATCGTCATCTACGGCAGTCTGTTGGTCTTTTTCTTGGCTCTCTCACTGCTATCTCTGCGCCAATGGCGGCAGAACTCAGGCAAGGAAGGTGCCTATTTTGATCCTCGATGAGCAACTCCGCCTCAGGATAGATGCCGTGTTATACCGTCTGCGCAGAGTCGATCAGCTGACGGTTGCCGTGCGGGCGATGGTGGCTTCGTTGCTGGCCTTTGCGCCTTTGCGGGGCATAATCGGTCTGGCTGCCGGAGGAGAAGGCGGACTGATCTCATTTGCCTTGGCGCTGATCGTCGGCGTGACCTATATCATTGTCAGCAGGCGTCCCCACCATACTCGTCTTTCAGCGGCCCGGTTCATCGACCGCCAGCTGAGTCTGGAAGACCGCCTAGCGACGGCCGTGGAACGCTCCGGACCGGAAAGCGGTCCGGGCAATCGCGTTGAACAGTGGCTATTTGCCGATGTGGCCGGGCTGACTCGGTTCATCCGACCGGAGGAGCTGGTTCCCTATCGGCGACCACGTGAAGTGCGCTGGCTGGTTCCCCTCCTGATCGTCGCCGTCGTACTGTCGATGCCCATCTACCCCAAGGGCTTTACCTGGCAGATCGGCGGCGGTGAGTGGCAAGAGATAGCCAAAAAGGCCGATGAGCTGGACGCGCTGGCCGATCAGCTGGAGTATTTGGCTCAACAACAGCCCGAATTGCGTGAAGTGGCTGAGTTGATGCGAAACATAACGGAGCAGTTGCGTGACAGACGCCTCTCAAGAAGCGAGGCTCTGCGCTTGCTTCAGGAATTCGAACGGGAAATGCACCTGAGCGCCGATGCACAGGGGGTCGATCTTGATCTGAGTTATATCCAAAACCTGGCACAACGCCTCCAGCGCATCAATCCTACGGACATGAAGAGCAGAGAATCGGCAAGTCAATGGCTGAGCCAAAACCAACGTCGAGGCGGTGTCTCTGACCGAGATCCTCAATACGGTACAGCCACCGACGAGTATCAAGAATACACGCAGACCCGGGGAACACCGATTCGCAACGGTGACGGTGATAGTGAAATAAGTCAGCAATCCGCGTCCGGCGGACAAAGCTCCGGTGACAGATCCCTCAGTGAATCGACTGATCTGACGGGCGGCTATGACACCGATTACTATGATCCTTTCATGGATGATGAGTCCTACATGTCCGGCAGCTCGGCGGGCGTGAGTCGCGGAGATGATCGCCAAGACGAATCATTCCAGCGCAGCCCGGAGATCATCCGAGAATTCGTCCCTGTCAGCGGGAGCATAAGCGAAAGCGGTCCCATGATCACCGGGCAAGCCGAGGGAACCATGGTGCCGGGTGAGCCGATCAGACCGCGCGTCGGCGGAAGCACTCTGGCTATCATGCCCGTAGGTATTGAGCAGGCGGTGACCCAAGAGCAGATTCCCTTGGCATACAGACATTGGGTCAAACGCTATTTCGAAAGCATCGAACCGGGCCAAGAGCCTTAGGATGGTGACATTTTGATGAGAAATGCCCTGCCCAGTGAAGTCGCGGAAGTACAACACACTTTGGAACGCGTCCGCAATGAGATCGGCAAAGCCTTTGTGGGGCATCCCGAACTGGTAAACGAATTGCTCGTGGCGCTGCTCGCCAACGGTCACGTATTGCTCGAGGGAATACCGGGTCTGGGTAAGACTCTTTTGGTGCGCACCGTAGGTCAAGTGTTGGATCTGTCATTTTCCCGCATCCAGTTCACTCCTGATCTCATGCCGGCGGACATTATCGGCACCAGTATTCTTGTCCAATCGCCCAACGGTGAGCGAACGTTCCGCTTCCAACACGGACCGTTGTTCGCCAACATTGTCCTCGCCGATGAGATCAACAGAGCTTCACCCAAGACCCAGTCGGCCTTGCTTGAAGCCATGCAAGAAAGACACGTGACTGCAGGCGGACAGACATACGAACTTCCCAAACCGTTTTTTGTCCTGGCCACCCAAAACCCGATAGAAATGGAGGGGACCTATCCTCTGCCTGAAGCTCAGGTAGATCGTTTCATGTTTAAGCTGCGAATCGATCTGCCTGATATGGATGACATGCGCACCATCCTCGATCGGACCACCGGTGCCGCAGCACCAGAGGTTTTCACGGTTCTCACCGCATCACAACTGCAAGAGCTGCAAGATCTGGTCCGTGAAGTGCCCATCGCGAGTCATTTGCGTGATCTGGTCATTCAGATTGTATTGGCCACCCATCCCGGTAAACCGCAGGCTCCCGATGTCGTCAACAACTACGTGCGCCTGGGTGCCAGCCCTCGCGGAGCGCAAAGCCTAGTCATCGCCGCTAAGGCGTGGGCTCTTATGAGTGGCCGATTCAACGTCAGCCAGGAAGATATCCATCGCATGGTCCTGCCAGCTTTGCGCCATCGCCTTTTGCTGAGCTTCGCCGGTGAGGCGGAAGGTATCACGACGGAGGAGATTCTCACTCAGGTGTTGGCCCACGCGACTACATCATGGAACCCGTCTCAGGGGTGAAGACATGGATTCGCCAGCCATCGTAACCCTGGAACCGGAGTTTATGATCCGACTGGAGCGTCTGCGCCTGTCTCCGCGGTGGGACATCACTCAGAGCGAAAGCGGCGAACACATGAGCCGTCGTCACGGAGCCAGTGTGGAATTTGCGGATTATCGCGAGTACCGACCGGGCGATGATCCCCGCAGCATAGACTGGGCACTTCTGGCCCGTCATGATCGCTGGTATGTAAAGCTTTTTCGAGGTGAAGAGAATCTACGCCTGGAGCTTTATATCGATGCCAGTACGTCGATGCATTTCAGCCATCCGACCAAGCTGGCCTATGCCGTGCGCCTGGCCGCTGCATTGGGGTATGTAGCTTTGCACCAGGGGCACTGGGTGCGGGCCGCCTTTTTCGGACAACGCCCTCACCAGCTCTTGCCGCCTCTGCGCGGTAAACATGCCGTGACCAGGCTTTTTCGGTTCCTGGCTCTGTCGCATGACGCCGGACCTACGAATATCAACGGGAGCCTGCGACAACTGGCTTTTCAGTGCCGGGACAGCGGTATCGCGGTCTTGCTATCCGATCTGATGGACCCGGCCGGGTACGCCTCCGGAGTGGATGCCCTGTTGATGGGCGGGCGCCGAGTGGTTATCCTCCATATTCTGTCTCCGGAAGAGCTGCATCCGGAAGTAATCGGACATTTTGAATGGATCGATGCCGAAACAGGAGAACACGTCGACATCTCCGTGGACCGCGACACTCTGGCCCTCTATCGGGAGACCCTGTCACATTGGACGGCGGAGATTCGTGCTTTCTGCGAAACAAGACGCATCCCCTACTTCCGGATCGCCACCGACAGACCGTTATCTGATGTTGTCTTCCACGATCTGCGCCAGGGAGGCTTTCTTGCATGAGCCTGCTTTCTCCGTGGTGGCTGCTGCTGCTTCCACTGCTGTATTTGGTCATTATCCTGCATACACTGCACCCGCAACACCACCGCGTGCTGATCTCCAGCGTCCTGTTATGGGAGCGTGTGCGGCGCCAATTGGCGGCCGATGCCCGCTGGCGCCGACTGGTCGCTAATTTGCTCCTTTTGGTTCAACTGCTGGCTTTGTTCAGCCTTATTTTGGCTCTCGCCCATCCGGCTTTTCTCCGGTCAGCCTCCCGGTTAAGGCAAGATATAGTGCTGATCGACACATCACTCAGCATGAATGCCACCGATCTGCCACCCAACAGGCTACAGGCGGCGACAAACGAGCTGATGAAACAGATCAGAACTGATCGGCCAAGGCGCATAGCGGTCATTACCGCCGGTCCAAACCCCGACATCGTCTATCATGGCCCGGCCTCCGTAGCCACTCTGCAGACGGTCTTGCGCAAAATAGAGGCCACCCACGGCGAGACGGATTGGAACCGCGCCGCCGTTTTAGTCCGCTCGGTTTTATCATCGGACAAAGACCGGATTCTCATCGTCACTGACGGAGCATTTGACTCCAAAGAGCTGTCTTTTTTGGCAGAGCTGGCACCCGAAAACGCCATTCAGTCCATCAAAACGGCCGGTTTCGGAGTCAATGTCGGCATAACGGCCTTCGATGCACGACAGGTAGGCGCCTCGCTTTCGGACTATGAAGTACTGATCACCGTGGCCAATTTCTCTTCGGAAGAGGCGGAGGTTCCCCTTACTTTACGTGGTTCACAAGGCGTGCTCGGCCAGCGCCGTCTTCTCATTCCTGCAGGAGAAGGTCGAAGCGTCATCTTTTCTCACACCTTCGCCGGACAGGAGATCTTGCATGCCGAAATCACCTATCCCGATACCCTGGCGGTGGACAATCAGGCCTATCTCATCGCCTATCCGCCAACGCCGACTCGAGTCTTGTTGGTCGGTCCGGGCAACTACTTCTTAGAAAGAGGTCTGCAGGTCTTTCCTCAGGTTCGGCTCGAACGTCGCCTGCTCTATCCCGGTGACGGCGACTACTCGTTGGTCATTTTCAACCGCCTTCCCGTTCCGGAGAACTTCCGCGGCACAGGCCTGTATTTGGCAGGTGCTCCTGCTGATGAGGCTTCGGGTACCGTTCCGTCGCCGGAGATCACTTGGTGGAATCGCTCACATCCTCTGACTCGTTTTATAGACTGGTCCGACGTTGGACTGCTTCGGGCTTTTCGCCTCGATCGCCAACCCGGAGCTCGGGTGCTCGTCGAATCAGAAGCAGGCCCGCTGCTACAGCTGGTTGAAAGCGATGAAGCCCGTATCCTGACATTGAGTTTTGCTTTGGAAGAAAGCGACTGGCCGCACAGAGTCGGATTCCCGGTCTTTTTGAGCCAACTTCTGCAATGGGCGCATCCTGAAGGTTGGGATTTTGTCCGTTCGCCGCTGAGACCGGGTGAGCCGTTCGTACTGCCGCCTTTTTTGGCCGATGCTGACGGTTGGCGAGGGCGTATGCCAAGCGGTGCGACATGGCACCTCGGGCCGGGCACCGGCGGGATCTTTTGGGAGACTAACATGGCAGGAATCTACACGGTGGAACACCCGACAGGAAATTTCGCGTTCGCCGTGAACGCAGGTTCACCAAGCGCCTCGGATCTGCGTCCTCGCCTTGTATTACCGCAGGCTGCGGATGAGACTGGCGAAGCTCAGACGTATCATTCGACATCGCTTTGGCGCCCGCTAGTGTTTTGGACTCTGCTTCTTTTGGTTCTCGAAACCTGGCTCTATACCAACAAGGCCCGGCCGCCCGTCAGACAATGGTCAGAACAAAAAGGGACTGAGTAAACATGCGCTTTCTCACACCCGCGTGGTTGTCGGCGGTCATCCTTATTCTCCCGGTGGTCTTTCTGTGGCATAAATATCTGCTCTCACCAGGAGTGGCGCGCATCACAAGAACAGTCATTTATCTGAGATGCGCTGCTATGCTCTCGTTGATCTTGGCTCTGGCCGGTGCCCAATGGATGGTGCGGCAAAAAGGTACGGATCTGCTCTTTTTGGTCGATGTCTCCGAAAGCATCACCAGCTCCGAACGCAGCCAGAGTATGGAGCTCGTCCGCCGCGCCGCCCGACAACTCGGGCGAAATGATCGAGCGGGCCTGATCGCTTTTGCGGGAGAGGCGTTCGTCGATCAACCGTTGGGCAGCGATTTGAGTCACCTGCGTCAGATTGAATCCAGACCTACCCGCAGTGAAACCGATCTGCAGGCCGCCCTACAAGTGGCCTTGGCTCATGCAGATCCGCAACGCAACCTGCGCCTGATGATCATCAGCGACGGGGTGAACACTCGCGGTGATGTCGAGTCCCTTCTGCCCTCTCTAAAGAGTCGGGGTATTCCCGTCGATGCTCTGCTTGTCGGTAGCCTGCCCGAATCGGAGGTCTCCGTAGAAAGCGTAACCGCCCCGGCCTACGTGCAGGAAAACCAACCGTTTACCCTCCGAGTGGTCATCGCCGCCACGCAGCCTGCCACAGGCAGACTGTGGCTCGTACGCAACGATGATGTGCTTGCGGAACGCCAGGTGGAACTGAAGGAGGGGCGCAACGCATTTGACTTCACGGATCTCAAAGAGCCCTCAGGACTGACGCGCTTTGAGGTGCGTTTGGAGACCGAGCAAGACACTCTGATCCAAAATAATATCGGATATGCCACCGTTTCCGTCGCCGGACCGAGCAAGGTATTGGTCATCACCGCTAACCGAGACGCCTCGGCGGCTTTGATCAATGCTCTGCAACAAAACAGCATTCCCATCGAAGTGACATCTCCAGCCATGACCCCGGCCAGCGCTGAGATGTTGAGCGCCTATGCAGCCGTAGTGATCCACGATGTACCAGCGCTCGGCTTCTCACCGACCCAATTGGAACAGATCGCCGCCTATGTACGTGAGCTTGGCGGCGGCCTGGTGACGATCGGCGGATATAACAGTTACGGCTTGGGAGGCTATTACAAGACGCCTTTGGAGAGCGTGTTTCCGGTAGCCATCGATGTCTCACAGACAGTCGTCATGCCGTCTTTGGCTATGGTTCTCGTCTTGGACAAGTCAGGCAGCATGGCTTCGGTGCAAGGCAGACGCGACAAGATCACCCTGGCCAAAGAAGCGGCACTCGGTGTTCTTGATGTCATGCTAGATCATGATCTGTTCGGAGTTATCGCCTTTGACAGCGATCCGTACTGGATCGTACCTCTTCAAACTCCCACAGATCGACTCGGTATGGCTGAACAGATAGGAACTATTGGTGCGGGCGGCGGAACGGACCTCGGCCCGGCGATGCTAAAAGCCTATGAAGCCTTACAAGCGGCGGATGCCGCCGTGAAGCACGTCATCATCCTCTCCGACGGGCAATCCATGGACTACGATTTCCCATATGTGACCTCGCTGTTGCGTTCCACCGGAGCCACCGTAAGCTCAGTAGCCATTGGTGAGGATGCCGATCGCGAACTTTTGGCCCTGATAGCGCGCCTGGGCAATGGCCGTTTCTACTACACGGAGGATGCAGACACCATCCCGCAGATTTTCACCACCGAAGCCTTTGTAGTCTCCCGACCGCTCGCCGTGGAAGAGCCCGTTCAGCCTCAGGTTCATCAGCCCGCGCCGTTTTTGACAGGCATAGACATGGAGAATCTGCCGGTTCTTTCGGGCTATGTACTGACCTCTCCGAAGGCTACCTCAGCCATCCATCTGGAAACCGAGGATGCGGACCCGATTCTGGCCTCCTGGAGACATGGTCTGGGCCGGGTTGTCTCTTTTACTTCGGGCGCTACGACTGCTTGGGCCTCGGATTGGCTGGCTTGGAGCGATTTCGGAGCTTTCTGGAGTCAGACGGCGCGCTGGGCTATGCGCCCCGAACAGCCCACGAACCTGCGAACTCACTTCACCATCTTTGAAGGCCAAGGCAGTCTTGTGGTGGATGCCATCGATGACCAGGGCCGTTTCCTGAACTTCCTTCAGCTGCAGGCTGAGATTCTCTCTCCCGCCGGTGAGAACAGGCGTCTGGCGTTGACCCAGACGGCACCGGGTCAGTATCAGGCGCAGTTCCCGGCGAGCGAACAGGGGATTTGGTTGGCCACCATCTCAGATCCGAACCATCCCGAGTTTGACAGGCCTTTCATTATCGGTACGGTACTTCCCTATTCCAACGAGTATCGCCTGATCGGACGGGACAGCGCCGCTTTGGAACGATTGGTCTTGACCACCGGAGGGAAGCTCTTCCTCAAGGCAGATGAGCCTTCAGACCAAGAGCTGCGATCATTGCTGCGACATCCCCATCCCGTACGACACCCTCTGAATCTGTGGCCCATTCTGTTGCTCTTGGCTTTGCTCCTTTTTCTCATCGACATTATGGTGCGGTATTTGCCGTCCTCAATGCTTCGCAAGTTGGAAATCGCTCTATGGGGCACCTCTTCGGTAATGACCACGGATGTGGCGGCCCAACAGCCTTCTGAAGAAGTCTCCGCCGAAGAGCCTGTACCGGTGACGATCGATTACATTGTTGAGCCTGTACCCCGGCTGGAGGATCTGATTCAACAACGACGACAAGCTGACTTGAGTGCTGAACCGCTTCTCGATCCGGCGCGCTATTTGGCCCGCTTGCGCCGTACCCGCAGACAGAGCGGATCAGAAGATGATGAAGACCGGCAGGGTTCTTGACGATCATGGCCTCCAATATATTAGGTCAATGAAATGATCTTCAGGAGGTGCAAGGCGTGAATCCCACGAGAATTCGCAGGGTACAAGCAAGGAGTTGGCTTGCGGTTGCGGTAGTGCTTGTCGCTATCGTTATCTGTTACTTGCGTATCGCAGCCGACAAGGCCACTGAGATTATCGTCTACAACCCAAGCGGCTTCAAAGCGACCCAAGAAGCTGAAGGCCATTGTTGGACCGGATCCTTGGCTGCACCACGCGCCGGCGCATATCGTTGCGCCGTGGATAACGCAATCTTTGATCCTTGTTTTGCCATGGATGACTCAGTGGCCTGTCCGGTAGGCGACCCGGCGGAGAACCGGGGCTTGCTGATCAGACTCACTCAACCTCTGCCGACCCCGCCCGATGCCTGGGATAATCCTCCGGATCCAAAGAACCCCTCACCATGGTATGTGCAGCTGCGCAGCGGCGGATTTTGCGGAGTGCTTACGGGAACCCGGCCACCTGAGTTTCCTCTGGGTTGCGTCATTCCCGGTCTGCCTGAGGGTGCAGTATGCTCTGAGCCGGTGCCGTTGGCCCATAAATCAGGCATCTACGCCTCTACATGCGGCAGCTGGGACGGGCAGCAACTGCATCAAGGGCGAGTCTATTTCGTGACGAGGATGTGGCTGTGACCGGCCGCCGACCAGCGTGATCCGTCAGTGATCGTGTATTACATTCAATCAGGGCGAAGATACCTTCGCCCTGATTTCATCCCCTATTGCTCTCCGAAGAAGCGCTTGATCTCGAGTTCCGCCGCCTCCGGCGAGTCGGCCGCATGGACCATGTTATACGGATTGACAAGAGCAAAATCACCTCTGATGGTACCCGGGACCGCCTCCAACGGATTTGTGGCACCTACCAGATTGCGTACGTGGCGGATACAGTCGGGGCCCTCGATAATGGCCATCACCACCGGTCCCGCAGTAATCGCCTTCATCAATTCCGGAAAGAAGGGCTTGTCCGCGTGGTGACCGTAGTGCACCCGGGCTAAGTCCTCTGAGATGGTAGTCATTTTGAGGTTCGTGATCCTGAGCCCTTTTTGTTCCAATCGCCGCAGAATCTCACCTATGAGTCCTCGTTTGACTGCTTCCGGCTTGACGATCACGAATGTCCGCTCCACCAGCTATCAGCTCCTTAATCATTGGCGTCGGGTCGAAAGCCAGCTACTCGGCTGATTCGCCCCAATGAAAGAATCCGCTCTCTTTGGCATGAAGTTTGGCAAGGAAAAGAATGCCATAATTTGATTATATCACGGGGCGCGGGAGCTAGTGGGTTCGATGCAACACCATGTCCGCCACGCTGATCAGTGCCTTGCGTATATCGCCATTTCCCGATTTCGGCAACCGCTCTTTTGCCCGACTGACCAGCGTCTGCGCCACCTGCAGACTGTAGTCCACCCCGCCGTACTCACGGACAATCTCCAGTACCTGGGGGATCGCTTCTTTGACGGAGGACCGACTGGCCAGACACAAGCTGAGCTCCGCTTGCGCTTTGCTCTGCCTCAAGATATGGATGACCGGTAAGGTGATGACGCCCGACACAAAATCACTGCCTACGGGTTTGCCTAACACCTCGGCATCAGCGGTAAAATCTAAGACGTCATCGATCACTTGAAAGGCCAGGCCTAAGAGACGACCGTACTCGCCCATGGCCTCGACATCTTCGCTCGGACCACGGGCCACCAACGCTCCAGCCTGACAACACACAGAGAAAAAAAGAGCCGTCTTTTTTTCTATCCGCTCAAAATACTCGGCCTCCGTTTGAGCCAGATTCCCCAAATTGGCGTTCTGAGTCAACTCTCCTTCACACATCCCGTGGATCATCCGGGAAACGATTCGGACTACCTCCAAAAGACCCACTTCAGCCAACAAACACAGGGCCCGGGCCAGCAACGCATCACCTGCCAGTACCGCCTGCTGATTACCCCAAACATAATTGATGGTCGCTCTGCCTCGGCGAGTATCAGCGACGTCAATGACATCGTCGTGAACAAGGGTCGCCATATGAATCAGTTCCATGGCTGCCGCCACTGGAACGACCTCTGAGACGTCTTGGGTAAAAAGACTCGCCGACAACAGAGTCAAAACCGGCCTGATACGCTTTCCCCCGCCATCGAGCAGGTGAAAAAAGATCTCCTTGGCCTCAGACGTGGCATCTAAGAGTGCGGATCTGAGACGCTGCTCCACAAATCCCACGGCCTCGCCCATTCCGGGGAGAGTCTCCCGGAGCAAGTTCAAGCTCATCTGTCTTCGCTCCCAAACGCAATCCGATCGAATGCAGCTTTCCCCACATCCGCCGACACGATACATTCTTCCTACAGATGAACGCGCATATCCATGAGCTCTCCGACTCGCCAAAGCCGCAGAATCAGCGTGCCACCAAAACCGGCGGTGCGCACCGCCTCCGCCAAATCCTCCATAGAGGTGATCTGTCGGGCGTTTGCAGCCACAATGACATCCGCCGGTTGCAATCCTGCCCTATCAGCCGGGGTGTCCGGAAGAACACGGGTGATGAACGCTCCGTGCTCTGTCGGCAGGGGTTGGCCGGTGTTCCGCCTGATGGCTTGAGCCAGTGAGGGAGTCAGCGTACCGCCAACGGCGCCCAAACGCACCGGGCGCCCGTAGCGCAGGATCTGTTGCATGGTCTCCATGGCATCGGTGATGGGAATGGAAAAGCCAAGTCCTTGGGCCTCTACGCCCGCGACTTGGCGCACAACAGCCGTATTGATCCCTATCACCCGTCCTGACAAATCGACCAGAGGACCGCCGCTGTTGCCCGGATTGATGGCCGCATCGGTCTGAATCAAGTTCTGAAGAGGAGGTCCTTCAGAGGACCCGACAGCGAGTTCTCTTCCCAAGGCGCTGATGACACCGGTGGTTACGGAGTAGTCGAAGCCGAAAGGATTGCCAATGGCGATCACCTGCTGCCCCACGCGCAACCGGCGCGAATCCCCCAGTGGAGCTACAGGAAGATCCGAGCCTTCGATGCGGATCACAGCCAGGTCACTTTGGGGATCCGTGCCGACAACCGAGCCGGGAAAACCTCTGCCATCAGGCAAAAAGACGTCAATCTGTTTGGCGTCTCGCACCACATGATAGTTGGTCAGGATATGCCCCTTTGAGTCGATGATGACTCCAGAGCCGAGTCCGTAGGTTTCGGTGACGACAGGCCCAAACAAGGAGGCTATCTGCACGCTTTCCGTGACGGCGATCTTGACCACACTGTCGCCGACACTGCGCACTGCCCGGACCAAGGCCTGTTCCACTACGGCTTCACCGATTTGAGAGATCTCACTGCCGCGAGGCAAAGCCTCTTGTCTGTCGCTTTGACGAACGGTGACAACTCCTGCCGCAAAAACGACAACAACAGCCAGAATTCCAATCCATTGACGCCTTGACATACTCCTCTCCCCTCAGCGACACGCTCTGTACCCATGACGTAGTGTGTCGCAGGGAAGGATCAGTTACACTGCGTCCATGACCAACTGCCGGACGTCAGTTTCCAAAGCGGCTAAGGCTTCGCGATCAGGGGCTTCCAGATAGATGCGAAGCAGCGGTTCGGTACCCGAGGCGCGCACCAGCATCCAGCTGCCGTCCGTGAAAATGTACTTGGCCCCGTCAATGGTCACCACATCCGCCAACCGACGTTTGCCGACGTTCTCAGGCGGCTTCTCCCGCAGATGCGCCAACAGCACCGCTTTTTTCTCCTCGGGATAGCGCAAATCGATACGTTTTGAAACACATGGTCCTACTTGATCGGCCCAGCGCTTCAGATACTGCCGCAGCGGAATCCCGGTAACGGCTCGCACTTCCGCCAGCAAAAGCGTGGCCAGCACGCCGTCTTTTTCGGGAATATGCCCCAGTATACTCAGCCCGCCGCTTTCTTCTCCGCCGATGATGACTGCCTCCTTGCGCATCCACTCACAGACATGTTTGAAACCTACGGGCGTCTCACGCAAAGTCAAACCGAAATGATCCGCTAAGCGATCGATCAGATGGGTGGTGGCTAACGTGCGCACGACCGATCCTTTAAAACCTCGTCGTTCCACCAAATACGGTATGAGCAGAGCGATGACTTCATTGGGCGACAAGTAAGTCCCGTCTGAATCGATGATCCCAAAACGGTCGGCGTCTCCGTCAGTGGCCAGGCCGAGATCTATCCGGCCTGTCTTGGTCAACTCCACGAGTTCGGACAAATAGCGCTCCTGAGGCTCGGGAGTGACTCCTCCGAAAAGCGGATCGCGCTCCGTCCGCAGTGAGACAACTTCCATCCCGGCTTGGCGCAGGATGTCACCGACGTAGTGACGTCCGGATCCGTGCATGGCATCATAGCCTATCTTGAGACCGGATTCGGCGATGGCCTCCAGGTTCACTAAACGTCGTAACGAGGCGACATAGTCAAGACTCGGATCCCAGGATTCAACATCCAATTCTTCCGCCGAAGCTGTCTGCGGCACAGCCACCTCGCCGCTCATGACCCGGCTGAGATGACGTTCTATGTCGGAGGTTATCTCGGGGGATGCCGGTCCGGCATAGGCCGGTATGAACTTCACCCCGTTGTATTCAGGCGGATTGTGGCTGGCCGTAAACATGATCGCCCCGGCGGCATTGAGCTGAAGCACGGCATGTGCCGCCACGGGCGTGGGTACATCTTCCTCGGGCAACCAGACATGTATAC
>LFTP01000327.1 GCA_001513395.1 Clostridia bacterium DTU080 | reverse complement strand
TACCGGGCGTTTTGGTCTTTCCGGATGCTGGGCCCTCGACATGGCTTCCGGAGTTCTGATTCTCGGGCTGATCCGCTCGGTGCCCTATATCGGAGGAATCTCGGGAGCCGCAGTCTTTTTCTTCGGTCTCGGAGCCGCCCTGATAAGCCGCCTTGGTATGGGCGGAATGTGGTTTTCACCGCCTGCCAAGTGCCGGATGGCAAAAAAGGCGAAATCCGATCTCAAGACAAAGGATGCTTAGTCCGGCCTTGTTGTGGTATATTGTTTCTATAGGAAACATTGACGTCTCATTCTGTCATCTTATCTTCTTTGCCTTTTTGGCGAGCAGGGATTAAGAAAGGATGCTATACTCAAAGGGATATTGAGCTGTTCTCAGAAGTGAAGTGGGCAAGGAGGAGATTTCATGAAGCATTTCCGTCGTCTTGTGATGAGAGTTCTACCCTTTGCCATGCTAGCCATACTTGTCGCCGGTAGCACCATGGCCGCCGAACCCACGTTGTCCGTCTCTCAAGCAATAGAACTCGGTCTGCGTCAGAATATTTCTCTGAAAATAGCGGAGCTGAATAATTTCAGCGCTCAGATCGCCTACGAGAAGGTAGTGGCCGGAAACCCCACGCCGGTGGCTCTGCGCGCCGCCCAGATTAACTGGGAAAAAGCACAAGACGCCTTCCAGGCCGCCAAGTCCGATGTCGTCATCTCCGTGCTCGGATCCTATGTGGCTCTTCAAAACGCGGCCATTGATCTGCAGATCAAGCAAAAACAAGCCGATCTGGCTCTTCGCGACTGGGAACGAACCAAGATTCTGGTCGAAAAAGGGACGGCCGGTATCCTGGATGAACTCCAGGCTCAACTCAACTACACTTCAGCTGCCAACAACCTGGCCAAGGCCGAAGACAGCCTGGAAGAGAGCAGAACCGCTTTTGCCAATATGTTAGGAATCGATGAGCTGCCTCCGCTGTCGGAGGATAATCCTCTGCTGGTCCCTGACATAGACATATCGGTGGCGGAAGCCTTGGAAATCGCTTTGGAGCGCAGCCTGACCATCAAAGACAAGGAAGTGGCTCTGGAGCTGGCACGGATTCAACGGACACAGGATGAGTTGTTGGGTCTGTCACGTGCTGATGACCGTCTGTCGGAGAACAACCTGAAGCTGGCTGAGCTCGACCTGGCCAAAGCCCGCGCTGACCTCACGGAAACCGTCATCTCCTCGTATAACGCGCTTGTCCAGCTCAAAAAGGCACTGGCCATGGCCCAGGATGCTCTGGAGATGGAAAAACGCAAGTATGACATTGTGCGCAAGCAGTATGACGCCGGACTCAAGACGCCAAGTGAAGTGGAAAGCGCCGAGATTGCACTCCTTTCCGCGGAAAGAGAGGTGCTTAACGCTCATCGCGCCTATGTATTGTCCTGGCTCTCATTCCAAAGAGTACTGGGGAATGACATAGATCTAAGTGGGGTTGTGAGACCCGATGATAGCAAGAACTAAGTTTTTTGTCGCCTCCATAGCGCTCTTTTGCCTGGTTGCATCGGTGCTCCCGGTCACCGCGGCAGAAGAGATCACTCTCACCTGGGAGCAAGCCATATCTCGGGCTTTGGTTCATCACCCCCAGGTAACGGCTGCCATCGCAGCCGAAGAAGCGGCGCTGAGAGCATACGAAAGAGCGGTCTTAGCCCATGCTCCTCAGCTCACGTTTACGTCACGACCGATCAGCACCGGGAACAGACAAGACAGTTCGGACAATTTCTATCGATACACGGAGAGTGACGCCCGAATCACGGCGAGCCTGACGACATCCTTCGGGGCTTCCGGAGCGATCTCAATCGGCCAAGCCTGGTCGGACAACTACAACAAAAGTCGCACCTTTCTCACCTTGTCGGCCAGCGCCAGCCTGGATCCGAAAGGGCGGTTGTACAGCAGCACGCGCATGGCACTGGAAAGAGCGCGCATCGCTGCCCAAAAGGCGACCTGGGACCGCCAGGAACAGATTCAGGCTACGGCCTTGAGCATCCTGGCCGAGTTTTGGCGCCTGGAACTCGATGCCAAACGCCTGAGCATCACGCGTGAAAGCCGCGAGCGACAGGCCGAGATCTACGCCCGGGTGGTCGAGCGCAAGAAGCTCGGCTTGGCCACGGATACCGACGTTCTGGAGGCCGAGATCG
>LFTP01000248.1 GCA_001513395.1 Clostridia bacterium DTU080 | reverse complement strand
CGGGCCTCAGGAGTCTGAGTCAACGCCGAGGCCCTCAATGTGTAGGGAAGATCGCCGGGCTCTCCTGTGGGGACGACGTGCCAGCGAACGTCATAGCTTTCTCCCGGATCAAGAAAACCGATCGTGCGTGTTGGAATGTCGCCGCTGGCTAGCTGCAGACCCCGACTGGACGACCACTCGGCCGTCACACCGCTGGCTGCGGCCTGGCCTACGTTGGAAATAGTCGCTTCGAGTGCATAGGGAACGGGATCCCACCGACCATCCGTCACAGACAGCCGAGCCTGAGGTTGCTTGAGGCTGATCTGTAAACTGGCGGGTGAGACCACATCAATGTGCCGACTAACGGAGTTTGGTTCAGCGTTCATGGCCGAAGCATCGACACTGAGCGTGACCCTGCCGAACGCATCAACGGCTCTGACTCTCCAACTCACCTGCGTCGTCTCGTTGACTTCCAGCTTCCCAAGATCTCGGGTTGCCCGTTGACCGGGGAGCAGTTGAAGCCCTTTGGGCAGGCGGATGGTGGCTTTCAGATCACGAGCCTCTCCGCTGCCGCGGTTTTGAATGTAGGCTACGACGAGGAAGCTTTCACTCGCCTCGCCGCCGACAACGCTGGCCGGGCAAGTCACCCCGAGTTGCAGTTGACCAGGGGCGATAGTGATGCCGCCGAGACCATAGTAGACTACGAAAGTCTGACGTTCGCCCGGGGCCATAGTCCTGGGTTCCCAGACCAAAGCCATGGCGCTGTCAAGCTCAAATCCGCCGACTCGGGTGAAATCGCGTCCGGGCCGGACGTCGATTTCCCAGGGATGCTCAGTCAGAGTTCCCCAGTTGGTCAGATAGACCTTGTCAGGGCGCGTCACCTCCCCGCCCCAAAGAGTCCCCTGTGCCGTGACTTTCGGATCTTCCAAAGAATCGAAGGCCTGCCAGAACTCGGGGATCGCACTTCCGGAAAAGGCGGTGTCGGTCGTAATCGCTTCATCTCCTATGCGGAAGGGAGCTCCGTCGTTATCTCCGAGCATGGTATCCAAGGCGACGCGCATACCAACTGTATGCGGCTCCGAGTCAGTGTTTCGCAGCTCGTATTGGATTCTGGCGGTATCCATGAGACCTGTCGTGCTCGAGCGGACGAAGCTGATGACCTGACTCACCCTCAGCGGTCCCATCTGCCAAGCGCTCTCGATCCTTCGGTTGTCAACGAGAGTAGGTGGCTGGACGCTGAATCCCGTAGGTGCGCCGAAGCCGGCGACGTCCCAGGTAGGGCCGCCATAGACCCACGGCACACCGTCGATCAGTACCGTGGTGAAAGAGGTCCACGGTCCTTTCGTGTCTTCACGTTGATAGATCAGATAGGTATTGTCATCGGAGACGCGATCAGGATCGCCGCCCGTCGTCTTAATCGCGAAGCGCCCGGTGTTTTCCTCACGGGCGTTGACTGTTACCATGATGTATTCATTGCGCAATATGACCTCGGAGGCTTGGGTTGGCGGCGAGGATACGGCGAATAAACCCAGACAGAAAATGGCAATGAGCCAAAGAACCGTTGGCTTGTTTAGCGATAACATCACATCGGAAACCTCCCACCAGTCCGCTTGGCGCATACGTTTAGCATTCGAAGATTTCTCACTCGTGACCTTGATCGGTTACTATGCCGAGGTGAGGTAGGCATTTTCCGGATCAAGGCTCGATAAATCGTACTCGCTCGCCCTCCGGAGTCAGGGTAACCTTCTTGTTTTGCGGATCTATCAGCACCTCCACCGTCACTTGATAAGGGCTCGGGGCCGGAGCAAACTGAAGCTGTCTGGCCGCCGTTTGTTCTACCCAATAATCAAGATGCGGGTTAACGCTGGGTGTGAGGAGTCTGGGATTAATGGCTTTACCTTCCGTGGTGACGGTCACTTCGACCCGGGCGACGAGTGTATCCATCAAAAGGGCGGCTTCCTTCGCCGGATAGTGACGCAAAAGACCGAAACCGCTCACTGCCTCATGGACCAGTGGCGGGATCAAGGGCTCCGGTTCAGGTTCCGCCTGTTCCGTTTCCTCCGACGTTGTCTCCGGTGTCGGTTCGATCACGGGTTCTTCCACTGTAGGT
>LFTP01000026.1 GCA_001513395.1 Clostridia bacterium DTU080 | reverse complement strand
CCTGCCATGGTTGCACTGCCACTGTTGCGCAGTCTACGCCAAGCCTTGCTACTGACGTCTTTGATCGGCGGTGCGAGCAGTATGGTGGGTATCGCCGCCTCGCTCACGTGGGACTGGCCGATCAGCGCGTCCGTCACCATCGCCGGGGTTTTAGCAGTTTTTGTGGGGCAGATGGTCCAATATGTCATTCGCAGACTTAGGATGCAACAGGAAGACCTTCCGCATGCGAGTAAAGGTTCTGCTAAGCGATAGAAAGGAGTATGACACTGATATCATTGCGTACACGCCGATGGGAAATTCGTTTCTCTATGGGACTGATCTTAGCTCTAACACTGACCGCGGTGCACTTGAGTGCTTCGGCCGCCTTGGCGAAGGAAGGACCGCAAGTGGTGGCTTCCACATCTTGGGTTGGTGCCATAGCGGAGGCAGCAGGTGCCGGGGCTGTCAAAGTGCTGGCTCCGTTGGAGCTTCGGCATCCACCGGAGTATGACTTCAAACCGAGCGATGTCCAAAGAGCTTTGAACGCTGATTACGTCATCTACGCCGGGTACGAGCAATTCATAGCAAAACTACAGGCAGCCGTAGTCCTTCCCCAGCACAAGTTGATACAGGTGATGACCACGAACATACCGACCACACTCAAAGAGGAAACGCGCAAGCTGGCGGATCTGTTCGGCACTCAGCAACAACAGCAGACTTGGGAGAAGGAGTATGATGCCGTCGCCTCCAAGGTATTGGCTATGGCAGCTGAGAAGGGCTTGGTCGGTCAGCGCGCCGTGGTCCATGTTTTTCTCACTGAATTCGCAGAGTGGCTGGGATTGGAAGTGGTCGGCACCTTTGGCGGCGGTGAAGAGGTGACGCCGGTGAAGATGGCCGATCTGGTTCGACTGAATCCTGACATTGTGGTAGATAACTGGCATAACGAGCAGGGTTCCGGCATAGCCATGGCCGCCGATGTGCCGCGCGCGGTGTTGATAAACTTCCCGGGTCACGGCGGGACGCGGAGTTTGATCGATGTTCTCATTTATAACGCCCGGCAACTGGGCATAGGTCTGTGACAGAAAACAACCTGCCGCACGCCTCTCGGCTTCAGTCAGGATAAGGTAGGCTGTTGTTGATCTCTCATTGACGCGTGTTATGCTATCGTCATGGAGTATCTGCTGATGATCACTGACTCCATCTGATTCCCTACCAAATCGTCTTTTGTCCGAGACGTAGGAAGCGCGCACCGGTTGGCGATGTGATGAACGATATAGAGCACCCCATCCATCTCAAGTGCCAAAAACACCGGTGCGACGTTATTCCCCAGAAGACAAAGAAAGGTGGTTGATGGTGAGTGCGTCGTCGGGTATTTTCACTTAGCGTAGTTCTCTTATTCACGATGGTACTGATCGCGCTATCCCTATCAGCGGGGGCGGCGAAAAAGGTCTTGACCATACACCCTTGGTCTTCCATGGGGGAGAGGGTTCCCGGAAGCATCATGGAGGAAATCGTGGCTGAGTACGAAGCGCTCAATCCCGACGTTGAGATTGAGATCATCGGTAAGATCCCCAATTACGAGTTCCTCCTCAAATTGATGCTCATGCCGCAAATGCCGGACATTGTCGAGTGTCACCTTGATTGGTTTCCCGAGTTGATGGCCGCGGGGATTCCTGCACCTCTTCCTCCTCATCTAGACGCCGAGGCCAAGCGCTTTTTCTTGGCACCCACTTTGCAACCTCTGCTCTATGGGGGACGGCTTTACGGCATTCCGACTACATACGTCCTTTATTCATTGGGGTATCATCAGGACCTTTTTGATGAGATCGGTTTGGACAGAGTGCCACAGACATGGCAGGAGTGGGAGATGGCGGCCCGGAAGGCAACCAAGTTTCATGCCGACGGTTCGATCGCCAGAGCAGGTCTTCTCATACCGGGAGCGAGATGGACAACCGCAGGGGAGTCACACACCAAGATCTTCATCGGTCTGTTGCGCTCTAACGGAGGGTATTACCTCGATGAGCAGGGACGACCGGGTTTGGATAGGCCCGAAGCGGTGGAGACTCTGGACTTCATGGTCAATCTGGTTCGCCAAAATATAGCCATAGCCGACGGATGGCGCGATTTTGGCAAGCAAAGATCCGTCATGGCGATCATACCTAACTATGATCGTCCCGTTTTCCAGGCCGCCATGGGGGACTCCTTTTTTTTGCTGAAGACGGCACTGATTCCCCGCGGTAAGGGCAACTTCGCCACAACTCAGTTCGGGTGGGGCTATTTTGTGCCCAACACGGCCCAGTATCCCGAGGAAGCGTGGAAATTCCTGGAATGGTACACCATGAAGCAAACATCTGACGGTATGACTTGGCTCGGTAAGGCTCTGGCGCTGCGTTATGTGCCGACAAATCCGATTGACATGAGGGTAGTCAGGCAACAGATGGTTACCGAGCCCTTCTGGGAAGGATTTATCAGGGGCATGGACTATTCCAAACCCGAGCCGGCCTTCCCCCAGATCTTTAAGCGGTGGGAGCTGATCGGCGCTGCTCTACAGCCCGTCATGCGTTTGCAAAGACCTCCGCTGGAAGGTCTGCGCGAAGCCCAAGACCGAGTATCAGCGCTCATGAACGAGATCCTGGGCGAGTCATAGACTGTGCGTAAGACGATGGGCTAGGGGCAGGATGGAGCGCTCCCGCGCTCCTTCCGGCTTTGTTCTGTGTATGCCAGGAGTGGCGTACCTTACTTGGGAGTGCAAGTTCCCTGCAGGCGCGATCGGCCGTGGTTTGTTGTTCTCTTTTTTCACAAGAGGGATCCGCTCAAGACACCGCAGATGGGTGTCAGTAGGGTCTGTGCACAGCTTGTGATGGAACACAAGAGCGACGGGAGGAAAACCGGTGAAGCTTATAGAAGGGGCCTCGTCGGATCCGATACTCATCCATTTTCGGGCAAGCATCGGCCGATGTGAAAGAGACCCGACAAGACAATGAAAGGTAGTTGATGGTAAGTGCGTTGCAAGTCAGTCGGGGTAAAAACGGTACTGTTATCCACGATGGTACTGGTTGCCCTGACTTTGTCAACAGCGGCGGCGAAAAAGGTCTTGACTATTCACCCATGGTCTTCTATGGGTGACAGTAGCATGATGGAGCAAATAGTGGCGGAGTACGAGGCGCTCAATCCCGATGTTGAGATTGAGATCATCGGCCGGATTCCGACCTATGAGTTCCTCATGAAATTGATGCTCATGCCGCAAATGCCGGATATTGTGGAATGCCACCTGGATTGGTTTCCTGAGTTGATGGCTGCCGGGATCCCTGCGCCCCTTCCTGACGATCTTGATGCCGAGGCACGCCGCTTTTTCTTGGCCCCGACTCTGCAGTCTCTCATCTACGATGGAAGGCTTTACGGCATTCCGACTACGTATGTTCTCTACTCCCTGGGATACCATCAGGATCTGTTCGATGATATCGGTTTGAACCAGGTGCCACAGACATGGCAAGAGTTGGAACAAGCAGCTCGCAAGGCAACCAGGTTCAATCCCGACGGCTCTATCGCCAGGGCAGGTCTTCTCATTCCCGGAGCGAGATGGACAAGCGCCGGCGAATCTCACACCAAGATCTTCATCGGTCTGTTGCGCTCTAACGGAGGATACTACCTCGATGATCAGGGACGACCGGGTCTGGACAGGCCCGAAGCGGTGGAGACTCTGGACTTCATGGTCAATCTAGTTCGCCAAAATATGGCCATAGCCGACGGATGGCGCGATTTTGGCAAGCAAAGATCTGCCATGGCCATCATACCGAACTACGAACGCCCGGGCTTAGTGACCACCCTGGGAGAGTCCTTCCCCTCACTGAAGACAGCTCTCATTCCCCGCGGCAAGGGTGACTTCGCCACAACTCAGTTCGGCTGGGGCTATTTCGTACCAAGCACCGCTCAGCATCCTGAGGAAGCGTGGAAGTTCTTAGAGTGGTACACTATGAAGCAAACCTCGGAGGGTATGACCCGACTTGGCAAGGCTTTGGCACTCCGTTATGTGCCGACGAACCCGATCGACATGAGGGTGGTTCGGCAACAGATGGTTAGCGAACCTTTCTGGGAAGGCTTCATCAGTGGCATGGAAGTGGCCAGACCTGAACCGGCCTTTCCCCAGATCTTTAAGCGTTGGGAGTTGATGGGTGCCGCTTTGCAGCCTGTCATGCGTCTGGAAAGACCGCCGTTGGAGGGCCTGCGCGAAGCCCAAGACAGGATATCAGCTCTGATGAAAGAGGTCCTGGGCGAGTCGTAGGTACTGTGTAGCATCATCGGTCAAGAGAGATCGTAGGGTGGAGCGCGCTCCACCCTACTTCATTTGGGGCGTTTTCTACTTCCGCCGATGTTCGGCAAGCAGGTTGTCGATAAGCATCGCTGCGTTGGTGGGATTCTGACTGCCAAACATCTCGTGTCCGCCGCCATAGCCCAGATTGGAGCTGGTGAGATACAAGGTGCCTTGTCCAACGTCCATCCTCATCAGATACGGTAGTTCTGTTTCATCAGCCATTCTCAGTTTGGCCATGACCGTCCAGGCGTCGGTCAGCGGTCGATACGCCGACGAGGGAGTGATCCTTCTCTCGATCACGGTGGTCAGATCGTGCGGTTGACGTTGCCACGATCCGTAATCGTGCCAGGCGGTGACTCGATTCGGATGGATAGCCCAACCGCTCCATGCTACTCTTGCTTCCGGACCCAACCATCTTTCAAAGTACAGCGAGCCCGTGGCGGCGATCAGTACCATGCCTCCTTCTTGTAGGAACGGTTTCAGATGATCGTTCATCAATTCATCGGACAATCGAGAGCCGGAAGGATGCCTCAAGACGACCACTTCGGTACCTTGTCTCAGGGCGGAAATCAGTTCGGCTTCCGTGGATGGCACCGCGGTGACGTCAAAGCCGATCTTAGACATCTCTGCTGTTAACGCTTCCGCACGCTTGGGATCACCTTTGCCGCTGACATCGTACAGGATAAGGCGTTTTTGTTCCGGTAAGGCATCGACCAGATGTATCGTGCCGAAGCTCGCCGGGCTATGGTACGAAGCGTCTGGCCAGCCGGTGTTTGGTCTGCGGCCTGCACCGGAGCGCTTAAAGGACATCTTCCAAGCCGTCGGCTTGCGCAAGGCGGCATAGGTGGGGAAGCGGAAGATGCCAGTGGCCGGAGGCGTGGGCTTGATACCGAAAGACTCCAAGGGAAGCTCGATGTCGACAATCCAAGTCGATCCCTCGATGCCGGTGACGGCATTCCAGATCGGGTCAAAGGCGACATCGAGGGCCATGGTGCCGTCGGCGTAAGCATCGTAGCGAATCCCTGCGGCATTGACGAATAAGTGAAAGTAAGCCGCCGGATGAGTCGGATCAGCCAAAAAGAGCTCGATACCGTCATCTCCGAACATGTTCGCATCGTGGTCTTGACCCGAGATCTTCAGGTCATCAATCCGCGCATCATGATTGATGAAGCGTAGATAGAGAGCCTTCTCATCCCAAAGACCGTAGGCCTTGGTGGTCTCGACATCTCTGTTGCCTTTGTTGTCTTCGAAGGCGGGAAACGCAGCCGCATGCCGCCAGGCCGGATCATTGGCTTGAGCGTTCATCGCCGGCTTCACGGGGGCACGCGGGACCTGTACTTCAAAGTGGCCGGCCCGTCCTTGCTGGAGAATGTAAGTCCGGCGCCACTTGTCCAGCATGGCTGCTTCCAGGTTGATCTGGGCTTCGATGCGTTCGCGCTTTTCGGGATCGCTGACACTTCGCAAAGTCTGACGTGCCTGCCGGAAGTACTCGTCAGCCTGATCTAAAAGCTCACGGGAGATGAACGCTCTCGCAAAACTCGTCGGCGGATGCAGGAAGTAGGTTAGCACCTCGGGCGTTGACCGCCAAGCGTTGTTCATCAACTCATAGTAGGCGGCCATCGGTTCCGCCGCAGGACCGAAGACATAACTGGCCCAATCTTGGATGATGTCGGCGGCAGTGACCTGCGTGTTCCACATCGCTTGAGCCGCGGCATATAGCGGCATCCGGTTGGTCACCCAGTTTTGCTCGTGAAGAGGCGTGCCTGTCGGCCAACCAAACGGAGTGACCTCTGAGGTCCAGCCTTTGAGGCCTTGCTTTTCGGCCCAGGCGATCTCTTCAACGATCACCGATGTGATCGGTGAGAACATGGGTTCATTGAAATTAATAAACTGATACCCCCGAATGCCCATCGGTACCCCGAGATCCTGCCAAGCTTGGATCTCTTCTCGAACCTTGGCGTTTGAGGGATCGGTGATCGGTTTGGTGTAGTTGATGTTGTACGTTGTATAGCCGATCATAAAAAACGGAGCGACCTCGGTGGGAACATCGCGATAGGCTTGGTATGCCAGGGTCTCGTACTGCTTTCCCGGATGCGTCTCATTGACCAGCTCGATGACCGCTTTAGAGAACTTCTGCCAGCGCGTACTGACATCCGGGGCATAGGCTTGACAAGCTTCACATTCGCAGAAGTGATTATGATCCGCACCGAAGAACCGCACTCGGTCCATCTCCGGCTCGTTGTCCCACCATTCCGCGATCACTTTGGCCATCGCTTTTTGCACATCGGGATTGGACCAGCAAAGGTGCGGAGGACGCGAGGCGGGTTTTTGTCGCTTACCGCCGTATTCGGCCATGTACTCCGGATGAGCATCCAGGATCTGTTGGGGCAGGACGGCATTGTGACCGCCTTTGACCACTTGGAAGCCTCTTTTTTTCATGTCCGAAAGCCGGGCTCTTGATCCTTGTAGGTTGTGAACATTCATCCGGTTGCGCGCCATCCAGATCATCGTGTCTTCATCATAATGCGGGCTGTTGATGGCCAACGAGCGGATCTGAATACTTGGTACATGCCGAATATCCAGTTCGTCGAAGGCTATACGCTCCGTCCGTGGCATATACTCCCCGCTCAAACCCGGCCAAAACCAGCGCACCCCGAGACAATCCTGGAGGAACGTGTAGGTGGCATACAGCGCGGCTGACGGAGTCGGACCGGCCAGATATAGGCGATCCTGTCTTCTGACTATGCGCACCTCTTCGGGATTATCGGTCTCAAAAAGATCGGCTTCTTTGACGGCAACTGAGCTTTGCGGGGTGCCGATGATGATCTGAAAGGGCAGCCCTTCTTGTGGTTCCTGATTAACAGGTAGCCTGACCCCGGATATCTTTTCAATGGCGCGCTGCAGCTCCTCGGCGGCGCACCATTCAGGCTCCGCCGCTTCGCTACCGATGATGATCTGTGCCCAAGGCTGACCACTGTCGGCGATGACAAAACCACGATCGAGTTCAGCGGTTTCGGCTACCGTGCACAACAAAGAGATGGCAGCGACCAGACCGGACAGGACGAGACTGTATCTGAACATCACGGACCTCCTGCCTTTCTAGTGATTGTAACCTGTGATGACTACCCTTCCAATTTGGATCTGATCCTTGGCCAATCCTTCCGTGAGCGTGAGACGAAGGTAATTCCACACGTCGGCATCATTTTTGATCGGCAGTTGAACCACCAGGCTGTTCCATTTTGACCCTGCTTCTACAGACAACGTCACATACGGCAGGCTTTGCCATTCATTGCCGTCAGCGGACACTTCCAAGACGAGACCTTCCTCAATGGCGACATCCGGCTGTGTGTAGAGCGTTATGGTCACGTCCTTGAGATGTGGTGTCTCCCACACCAGATACTCCGAGCTGTCAGTAGCTTTGACCAGGCGGTCCCGGTCGCCAAAGAACTGCTCCGCTTGATCGGTTTCATAGGTCCATCCGTCTGAGCGATCGGCGGTCTCGAGAAAATCGAAGGTCTCCGAAAAACCGAACCAGTTATGTGTCGTGGGCGGATGCATGTTCTGAACCAGCGTCCACAGGTTGTTTACGGAAATGCCCAAAGCCTGACTAAAGGATCCCCACTCTTTGTGTGTGAGCTCCACGAGCACGGTGTGAGAACCATCAGCCACTCGTCGGAGGTCGAGCTCCAACTCCCCTTGCGGCGGAAGCCGCGTTCCTTCATAGAGGCGAATCCCGTCCACGCTAATGGCTACTTCGGTGAGAGATGCTTCATGTACGGGATGAAGCAAGGAGATCTTCAGGGGCACTATCCCTGCCACCTTGGCTCCTTCCCGCGGGGTATGAAAGCGCACCCGGACCGTGGGATGCTCCGGGAGGCGTTCGTACAGGCGATCCAGATAACCGCTCTGTCGGACTTCCGTCAAAAGGGATTCACCCCATGTACCATACCAGGCATAGCCCAACTGCCGTTCCAGGTCGATTTCGGAGATGTCGTAGCGGATGATCCCGTCCCGTCCGACGAAAATGGGACGGTTCGTACCGATCTCATAGAAGCGGGCCCAGCGACCGTCGGGCAGGCGCACTTCTTCCAGCCATTCGAGCGCAAAAAGGATGGCTTGCAACACTTCCTGCGGAGGATCTTCAACGGATTGCAGGATTCTGATGATGCCCACCGATTCAGCGCCTGAAATGGCCGCGGGTTCGAAGACCCGATAGGGACGGGGCTCATATGAGACCGGGTCGTGTTGTTGACCCCAGGCGGTGGGGCGTCCGTCTACGACGATCTGGGCTTTGAGGATGAAATCTATGGCCTTGGTGTAAGACTCTTTCAGCCGCTTTTTGTATTCATCGGTGATAAACCCGAAAGGCGGCTTGCCTCGCAGCATATCCAGGATGAATTGCATAATATCCGCCATGGCATTGTCATTGAAGGTCACGTAGGCGGCGTTGCCTCTGGGATCGGGATAGTCATTGGGCCAGCCGCCGGACGGGTACTGGGCGGCAAGCAGGTAGTCCAGGCCGCGATAGAAGCCCTCCAAAAAGCGCTCCTGACCGGTCGCCTCATACAGTCGGGCCAGAAAACGCATGGGGTTGATGGTTCCGTTCCTACCGGGACGCCCTCGTTCGATTTCACCCGGGGCGGCGCCCGTTCGGGTCATATTCTCCGGGGAAAAAGGCAAAACCGCCCAGGCCTCGTCGCGAAACCATCCTCCGTGCGGTAGCTGCCACGACAGGAGATTGTCGCCTATATACTCCGCTTCTTGGGACTCCCACCACTCGGGGCTGCGTAAGGCATAGTCCGCGTAGCTGAAGCGCTTTATGCTCTCTTTAGGAGGAATCCGGGCGAGAGCTGACTCCAAGGTCGAGTGGTCAAACTCGGAAGCGATATCAGTATCGAAAGGAGGCTGGCGAGTCAAAACGGCGTTCAACAAAGCGGGGATAGCGTTCCAAGTGGCCTGAGCGTACATGTCGAGGTGCAGATCTCTGTTTTTGTACCGGGGATAGACCGTCGGCCAACCGCCGCTTTGGTATTGAGCCTCAAGAAGGAGTCCGAGGCCTTTGTGGAAGGCTTCTTTGTATTTCGGCGCACCGAATTCGGCGTACACATGAGCCAAGATGTTCAGTTGGGTAGGCAGTATGCCGTCGGGAACGGTCAAAGAGCCAATGGGGACATCAATGAAGACGTCAACGTCATCCATTCTGTGCACGATGCGCTCGGCGAGAAAAATAGCTTCCTGTGACTGCCACCATTCTTTGGGTTTGCGGGCTACATCGTCGTATTCAAGCCAGATGGGCTCGGCCTGTTCAGCTCTTTGACGCAACTCCTCTTCTTCGTCAGCCGCAGCGGCCCAGACCTGAACATCGGCATAGCGGAATTCACCGTTTACTGAACGGCTTTGAGAAAAAATCAGTTCGGCGCCGACCCAAGAGTCGATTTCTCTTCCAAAGCGCATGGCCTCGCCGACCGGGTTGTTCATATCGTTCACGTAGAAGACTACAGTCTGAGTGTCGATGTCGGCTACAAGGCGAATCCGATTCCAGCCCTCTTGCAGCGGCGCAAGTCTGACCGAAGTGCGCTGATCTCCGACGCCGCGGTTGAAATACAGATGATTGGCGGAGACCCACCAATGAAGGCGGTGAGAGCCATCTTTGCTGACGTACATGTTGTTTTTCTCTTGGCTGGAGTGAACCAGATGCTCGACAACTAAGATCCTGGTCTCCCTAGCCAGGGGTTCTGCAAACGCGGCGCTGGCGGATGTATTCTGACGGCTCGGATCGGATGTGATGCGCATGGCGCGACCGGTTGTCGCATCGGACACTACGGTGACGTACCCGGCAGAGGCATAGACTTTCCACTTTGCGGGTGTCGCTCTGGGCACGTCCTCACTGAAATCATCCACAAACAGATACTCTACTGAGGCTCCGGGTTCTTCAGCGTGGGCCAGACATCCTTGCAGGCCGATGAGTAAGACCACGGAGACGGAAACGATGACCTTATGGATGATGAGCATGATCACACTCCTCTCTTGCGGTGACATATTGAGCATACAAAGAATTTCCCCGTACAACGATGCGACTCCTGTATTATCGTCGGAGGATGATGCCTTTGCCGCAAATCGAGCAACATAGAATCCATTCGCTCGGTTTTCAGAAGGGTTTTGTATGCAGGACATGAAACACAGAGTCAGCGGCCTGACCGAGTTCTTCTGATAAGGGGTGGTAGAAATAACCGGAAGACATAGGGTAACGCCGGGTGTGGTCTTGATCCCGCTTCTCCTCATTGGTCTTGTACAGTGGGTCTGTGCCTCCGAATCGGCGGTGAACTTGGTTCGCAACGGCGGATTTGAACTGCTCACGGACTTGCGGCAACCGTCCGAATGGCTGCAGCGCATTGAACCGCGGGACAGCTCGCCCTACACCATCTCTCTGGATACGGAGAATAAGGTAGAGGGGCAGTATGCATTGCGGCTTGAGGGCGCGGCGGCTGAAGGACGGGCTCATGTGATTCAGCGAGGTATTCGTATTACGGACTATCGTGGAAAGACTCTCGTCCTTCGCGGCTGGTATAAGGGAGAAAATGTGGTCAAAG
>LFTP01000045.1 GCA_001513395.1 Clostridia bacterium DTU080 | reverse complement strand
TTACCGGCGAACGGGCGTTGAAGATGGCGGCCGAGGAATCCAAGCTGTTGACCGATATTGCCTCTTTGTTGCAGGTCGGCGTTTCCGACGTGAAAACGCAAATCGAAAAAATGATCGGGCGGCTCAAGCAGCTTGAAAGAGAGTTGGAGACAGCGAAATCCCAACTCGTAGCCGGTCGTCTGAACGAGTTGCTGACCTCCGCGGAGAAGATCGACGGACTGGCCGTGGTGACCGCGGAGTTGGCGGATATGGACACTGACGATCTGTGCGCATTGGGAGATGCACTGAAGCAACGCCTTGGACCCTCGGTGGTGGCTTTGGGATCAGGTGACGGCGAAAGGGCCTATCTTGTGTTCATGGCCACTGTCGAAGCCGTGGAAAAGGGTCTGGAGGTTAATACTATCATTAAGCAAGTGGCTCCCCTGATCAAAGGCGGCGGCGGCGGCAGTCCGACCATGGCAAGGGCGGGAGGTAAAGATCCTTCCGGTGTCGCCAAAGCCTTGGCTCAGTTCAAAGCGGCGGTGAATGAAAAACTCGGCTGAGTGCAGTATCGACCGGTCTCATGTGCAACTTGGCTCACATGAGGCCGGTTAAAACGAATCGACAATCTTGACGCTGAGTAAGGGGTATGATTTACGTCAAGTAGGAGTGTTTTGCCGGTTTATTCAGCGCCCAGTCTCTCAAAATGACCGATATGTCCAGGCGCATTCAGAAGGGGTCGCACAGCTCGCGGTGCTTTGGGGAGGAAATACCTGGGAATTCCAGAACGTAGACTATACTGCAGGGTCGACCGGCAGGTTCGGGAGGTTGAATCCATGTCAGAGTGGCCCGATGAAACCATGCTGTTTCGTGTGGAAAAGGACCAGACAAATGTGGGCCGGGTCTTGCGGGAAGTCTACCGGGCCCTAGAGGAGAAGGGATACGACCCCGTCAATCAAATCGTAGGCTATCTTATTTCGGGTGATCCCACGTATATTACATCACATCGAAATGCGCGAGGGCTCATGCGAAGCGTCGAGCGTGACGAAGTCATTGAGGAGCTGGTGCGGCTTTATTTGAAGACGCTGACTTCGCCAAACCCCTGACCGGCATTTCACAGGCAAGGGAGCTCGTTGTGTGAGCACAGAAGAAACCGCTGAAAAACAAAGGATTCCCGAAGTGACCATGCCCATGCAACCGGTCTCTGCCAGGGTGACGAGGCGATTTACGGGCCTGGCCGCATTCCAAAGACTGATAGCTTTGGCGGTGGCCCTGTCGGCTCTTGTCGTTTTAGTGTTTCTTTTTTCGCCGCGCGTCACCGTAGTCGTTACTCCCACGGCCAGAAGCCTGGAACGAACCCTGGTGATACCTCTGCCCGCTGTTGCGGAGACAAATACCGGCGTGCCTGTCCGTTTGCTGGAGACGGATGTGGAGGTCTCGGCTTCGACACCGGCCACCGGGAGGCGGCAGCAGGGTGTGACCGCGGCCACCGGGACGGTCATTTTGTTTAATGAAACGGAAGAAGAGATAACCGTGCCAGCTGGAACGATTGTTGCTACCGACGGAGGGCAGCGGTTCGAAGTCACTGACACGGTACGAGTCCCCGCGAGGCAGGCAGAGTTCTTTATGAATGTTCCGGTCGGCATAAAGGCCGGTCAAGTGGAAGTCGGCGTACGCGCCTTGGCCTTAGGGAGTGTCGGAAATGTAGCGGCAGGTCGCATCACTTCCTTGCCCGAAGGACCATCCGGGTTGAGGGTGGTCAATCCCGAGTCCACGCGCGGGGGGACTGAACGGACCGTCTCGTATGCCACTGAAGATGATATCGAGACATTGCGCCGGCAGCTCAGTTCCAAATTGCGTCTTGAGGGTGAAAAACTTCTGGAGTCGAATGCCGGAGCGGGAGCCTATCTAATCGGTTCTTGGTTCGAAGTACAGGAAACGGAGTTTTCAGCTCGTCCCGCCGCCGGAGAGACCGCGGAGAGTGTGTATGCCTCGATGAAGGGCAGAGCCCGCGGGCGTTATGTTCTTATCGATGACGTCCGTCGCTATGCGCGCACGGCGGCTGAAGATTTTGTTCCCACGGGTTATTCGGTGTTGGGCTCGCCTGCGGTCTTCATCGAGGAAGAATCGAAAACCGATGACGGTCGACAGCTGAAGGTCGCCGTTCGAGTGGTTGTGAGCGGTTCTGTCGATGAAGTGGCGGTATCCCGCTTAGTGGCCGGACGTTCGCCGGAACAGGCGCGAAGAGTCTTGTTAGAGACGGGCGAAGTAGGAGATATGCAGGTGTCAGGTCGTCCGCGTAAACGTCTGCCGAGTTGGACACCCTGGATTCGTGTGGTTGTCGCTGCTCCCGGAGACCATGAGGCTGAGGTGGTTGATCTGTGAGTGGCGGTAGATTGATGGCGCTGGACGTAGGTGAACGGAGGATAGGCATTGCCATCAGCGATCTGTTGAAGATCACCGCTCAGCCAGGCGGAACGCTGTTGCGCAGCGGATCTGTGGAAAAAGACGTTGACAATATTATGCAGATGGCGCAAGCTCAGGAGGTGGAAGCTTTTGTCGTCGGTCTGCCAAGGCGGACCTCAGGCGAAGAAGGGCCCGAAGCGACCCGGATTCGACAGTTTGCGGCTGTCTTAGCGGACCGTAGCGGCAAAAGGGTGCATCTGGTTGACGAACGCTTCACAACGGTCATTGCCGAACAAGCGCTCCTGAAAGGCGGCGTTAGGCGTGCTCAACGCCGCGAGAAAGTCGATCAGATAGCTGCCTCAGTGATTCTGCAGGGGTTTTTGGATCAGCGCAACACATAAGCACGAATTGCCAGAGAGGGGGAGCAACATGCTCCATGACGGAGAGGAACTTATCACCCTGGTAGACGAAGAAGGCCAAGAACACGACTTTGCTTTGGATTGCACTCTGGAAGTGGACGGTCAACTCTACGCCGTACTGATACCACTCGACGAAACGGAAGAGGACGATGATGGGCCGATTGAGGCATTCATCTTTCGGGTCGAGGAAAACGACGGCGAAGAGCAATTGGTGATGCTCGACGATGAGGAAGAATTCGCACGGGTGGCCCAGGCTTATGAAGAGTTTGATGGCTGGGATGAAGAGAGCCAGGATTATCCTGGAGAATCGGAGGACTAGATCTCTTTACCTGACCGCGATTCTCCTTCTTCTCGTCGTTTTGGGGACAGGTTATTTGGCTATGCCGGCGGGTAGCCGTCGGCAGGGTGAGGTGTATGTGCGGGTGACAGCCGGCGCTGGCGCCCGCACCATCGGCCGTGATCTGGCGCAAAAACGGCTCGTTCGTTCAGAATTTCATTTTATTTTATGGACTAGGATCCTCGGAGCAGAAGGGAAGCTACAGGCCGGGGAGTACAAGTTGCACCCGGGAATGACGCCTTTTGAAATAGTCAGTCGCCTCAAAGACGGCCGAGTGGCTTCGCGCGGAATCACCATCCCGGAAGGCTTCGACCTGCGACAGATATCCGCGGTGTTGGCCGCCGCGGGTTTAGTCGAAGAGGATGAATTCTTGGCCGCCGCGAACGATGCGGCCGGTGTCTTGGAAGGCACCGGCCGGGCGGTGCCTCCCAACAATAGCCTCGAGGGCTACTTGTTTCCCGATACCTATCGGATCGCCCCCGGCACCCCAGTGCGGGAGATCCTGCGCATGATGGTCAATCGTATGTACGAGAAGGTCGAGCCCTTGCTTGAGGATCGGGACGTTCCCCTTGACTTGGATTTCCATCAGCTGTTGACCTTGGCCTCCATCGTGGAAAAGGAAGCTCAACAAGCCGAGGAGCGGCCTTTGATTGCCGGGGTGTTTCTAAATCGACTCCGTCAACGAATGCCTTTGCAGGCAGATCCCACCGTCAAATACGTGCTTGATCCCGCTCCGACGCGCCTGTCCCTGGAGGATGTGAAGGTGGACTCCCCCTATAATACCTATCGTTATCCGGGTCTTCCGCCCGGGCCCATCGCCAGTCCAGGGATTGAGGCCATCATGGCTGTCTTGGAGCCTTCTGACACTGATCATCTTTACTTCGTGGCTCGGGGCGACGGAACGCATATTTTCAGCCGCAGCTATCGTGAGCACCTTGATGCCCGGCGCCGATTGAACGCCGTCTCTGGCTCCCGGTAATTTTGCTTCCGAAACGTGCACCTTCTTTACCGGACTCTCATATTCTGGAGAGTGGAGGTGCAGCTATTGGCCGTCTTGCTTGCCGCTTTAGCTACCGCTTTAATCCAGGGTCTGGCTTTTCTTGTTTCCTACGTTGCCAACAATGTATTTCCCAGTCCGCTCAAGCCCGAAGAGGAGGCAGCCTATCTTGAAGCGTATGCGGGGGGTGATCCTTCAGCCCGAAATATTCTGATTGAACGCAACCTGAGGTTAGTAGCCCACATAGTAAAGAAGTTCGACAATACAGGCGAAGATACAGACGACCTGATCTCCATAGGTACGATAGGCCTGATCAAGGCGATCAATACCTTCGACAGACATAAGCAGACTCGACTGGCGACGTATGCGGCTCGATGCATCGAAAACGAGATCCTCATGTACTTGCGTTCGACCAAGAGGCTGCGCCACGAGGTGATGCTGCACGATCCCATTGGCGCCGATAAAGAAGGCAATGAGATCACGCTGATCGATGTGTTGGCCTGTGATGGTGACGTCGAAGAGCGCGTGGAACGCAAAATAGATGAAGAGCGGATGTTTGCCGGCCTGTCGCATCTTACCGGACGGGAAAAACGAGTCTTGGAACTGCGCTATGGTTTAGTGGACGGTATACGCAAGACGCAAAGGGAAGTCTCAAGGTTTTTGGGAATCTCCCGTTCTTATGTGTCGCGCATCGAAAAGCGGGCTATAGGTAAACTGCAGCGGGCGCTTCTTCCCGACGGTACCGAGGGCTAGATTCGGCCTGTGAGCTTCAAGGCCGGTGCCTAAAGCGTTGGCACCGGCCTGCCGCGTTTTTGAAGAGTGCACTGAGAATGTGCATTCTGTGCTATAATAAGTGGCGTATATCTTTCTGACACGTCACGTAGGCCCTTGATTGGCTCAATCTCATGCTTTTGGACGATCGCCGGCCGCAAGCCGAACCGGCCTGAGTTTGCTTGACGGTGAGTTGTGCTATGAGCCGGTGACATACATCTCACCGAATTCGGGTTCTGCGACAGACTATCGCAGGGCGCGGAACGGGTAACCGGCGGTGAGATTAGTGAAAGCGCGGGCCAACATCGACGATGACCAGACTGCGCCGCAAGACGTGCAGATCCTGACCGATGTGCAGGAATAGGCCGGATTGTCGCCGCATCCCCGGTTACGGCCCATACGGCGTCTACGGCTTGAAAATACTGTTCCGCCGCTCATCCGTAATCGAGATATCGGACTCGTACATGCGTGATTCGGCGGGCGTGCACTATCCATGGTGCTTGGAGGAGGAGAGCGAGGTGTTGATGATACTCTGTCCTGACCAGGTGGCCAAGTCCGTACTTGATATAGATTTGGAGGACCTGGCTGACAGAGGGATCAAGGGGCTCATCGTTGATCTGGATAACACCCTTATGGGCTGGGATTCGGAGGAGATGTCGGCGCAGGTGCGCGAATGGGTGGCCAAAGCCCGTGAGCGCGGTTTTTCTCTGTGCATCACTTCCAACGCTTTAGAGGAGCGTGTCCGCTCGGTAGCGCACTCACTGGGTATTCCCGCCATTTCCAATGCGGTCAAGCCTCGTAAACGTCCCTTCAAGCAAGCTTTGCGGTTGCTGGGCCTGGCACCCGAAGAGGCGGTCGTCATCGGCGATCAAATCTTCACCGATATTTTAGGAGGCAACCGAGTCGGCGTTCACACCATTTTGATTCAGCCTATCAGCAAGAATGAGCTTTGTACAACCAAGATCATGCGACGTTTGGAAAGGCGAGTGTTGGCGTGGCTGAAGAGGAAGGGTCTGCTCCATGGAGGCAGGGCATCAGCTCCGGGGAGATAGGAAGGAGGAGCTGGACATTCAGCGGCTTTCGGAAGCCGATCTGGTTTTGCTGGTAACCGATATCCTGGATTTCGAAGGTAGTTTCAGCAGGCGATTGGCCTTGCGATGCGGCTCACGCCTGATCGTGGTGGCGAACAAGGTCGATCTTCTTCCGTCGAGATCGCGCTCTGACGTGTCGGCGTGGTTAACCAAGAGACTGGAGGAAGAACATATAGCTCATATCGGAGTCGCTGTGGTCAGTGCTTTGGAAGGTACAGGGATTGTTGCTCTGTGGGAAATGATCAGGCGGGAGATCAATTCGCCGGACGACACGGTAGCCATAGTGGGCGCCGACCGGGTGGGTAAAAGCACTCTCTTGCAAGCTCTGTCTTCTGCCGGGGAGCGACGGAGCGGATCCAAAAAAAGAGCGGCCCGACGCAGCGGCAGACGAAGAAAAAAGGCGGTTGCCCGTCATGTCTGATATTAAGTTGATCGAAATAGACAGCGTACCGAATCGAGGGCGTTGCGTCGACCGACTCTGTGCTGAATGTGAACGGCTGCTGGTGCCGTTGAAAGCGTTGCGACCGAGGCGATTCAGGTTGCGTCGCAGACAAGCGCTGGTCTTCGGAGGATTGGCTGCGGTTATCGTTGGTGAGGCTCGCTCACAGGGGCACAATGCATGGGTGTTTAGCTATATGCCGCCCGGCGTACCCGTCCATCGCAGCTCGGAATCAGCCGTGGCGCGGATGTTGGAGCCTCATTCATCGGAAACCTGGGAGTTTTGCGTGTGTTCCGCATGTCGGCAACAGCTGCAAGATCGAGGGTGGGAAGAGGCGGAGCTGGAGATCTCACCCGCTCATGATCTGGCCTTCCATGGTTTAGGTTGGCTCACGGTGCGCCGGGCGACCGTTGTCTTTCGAGTGATAGTACCGGCCGGTGTTCATGTCTCTCGGCGTCCTCGGTTGGTCGCTGGCAAGTGAGACTCCGGAGGTGGCAGAATGTTACGCTATATGACTGCCGGTGAATCGCACGGTCCGGCACTGACGACGATTGTCGCCGGTATGCCGGCCGGAGTCAGAATCCTGGCTGAGGATATCAATCACGAGTTGCAGCGACGCCAGTGCGGCTACGGGCGGGGCGGCCGGATGCGTATAGAGTCCGATCGGGTGCGCATTCTGTCCGGTATTCGAGGTGGCTACAGCCTGGGAACTCCTATCACGTTTCTGATCGAGAATAAGGACTGGGAGAATTGGCGGCAATGCATGGATCCGGCTCCAAATGATGCTTCGTGTGAACGTGTGACCTGTCCGCGTCCGGGTCATGCGGATTTAGCCGGGATCTTCAAGTACGGCCACCGCGATATCCGTAATGTCCTGGAGCGCGCCAGTGCCCGGGAGACCGCAGCCAGGGTGGCTGCTGGGGCGGCGGTGCGTTCTCTTTTGCGCGAACTGAATGTTTTCGTTTACAGTCATGTTTTGAGCATCGGTGACGTGAACGCTTCAGTACCGATGCTGCCACCGGATGAACTCGCTGCCATGGCCGAGAAAAACGACGTCCGGTGCGCCGATCCGGATGCGGTCGTGCGCATGCGGGCGGCCATCGATGCGGCCAAGGAAGCGGGAGATACTTTGGGCGGCATCTTTGAGGTCATGGTAACCGGGGTGCCTCCCGGTCTTGGGAGTTTCAGTCAGTGGGATGAACGCCTGGATGGCAGACTGGCCAGGGCCCTCATGAGTGTCCAGGCGATAAAAGGCGTGGAGATCGGACTGGGTTTTGAGGCGGCGCGTCGGCCGGGTTCTCAGGTTCATGATCCGATCGCCTATGAACGAGGGCAGTATGTTCGGCTCTCGAATCATGCCGGCGGCCTTGAAGGCGGTATGACCAACGGAGAGCCGATTGTGGTGCGGGCGGCCATGAAACCGATTGCCACCTTGTATAAGCCCTTACCCAGCGTGGATATCGATACCAAGGAGCGCCGGTTGGCGGCCATAGAGCGCTCAGATATATGTGCGGTGCCGGCGGCATCGGTAGTCGGCGAAGCCGTTGTGGCCTTTGAGGTGGGTCGGGCTCTGTTGGAGAAATTCGGCGGCGACAGTCTCGATGAGCTGCGCAGAAACCTATGCACATATTTGGACGGGTTGCGCCATGCCTAGTTGCGGTCGATCATTGCATAATCTCGTTTTGGTTGGCTTCATGGGAGCGGGCAAGAGCACGGTCGGCCGTCTTCTATCCGACGCGTTGGGTATGCCTTTTTGTGACACCGACACTCTGATCGTGGAACGTGTGGGCATGAGTATCCCGCAGATCTTCGCCGAGCAGGGTGAGCCGTATTTCCGCCGTGTGGAGGCTGAGGTGGTGCAAGAGGTGGCCCGGGAAAGCGGTCGGGTTATTGCCACGGGTGGAGGAGCGCTTGCCGATCCAGAGACTTTATCCGTGCTTTTGAGGGACAACTTAGTCGTCTGGCTGGCGGCTCCCTTGGAAGTACTGCTGGCCAGAGCACGAAGCGAAGGCAATCGACCGCTGTTGGTTGAGGTCAGTCAAGATCGCGTTCGTCGGCTCTATGAATCCCGCATGCCGCAATATGCACAGGCTCACTTGGTGGTCAGAGCGGATGATTCGCCTGAGCGTCTGGCGAAGATCATCCAGGGTCACTGGAAGTTCAAAAGACGGGGAGAGGCAGCCGCGCGGCAGGTTAAGATTGACGCCGGGCATGACGGCTATACGGTGCACGTGGGATCAAATCTCTTAGAGTGCTTTCCCGAACTCGTGCCCTGCCTGCCCGGACAAGGCCTTTTGATCACCGACAGCAATGTCGCCCCATTGTACGCCGAGCGTGCTATGGCCGCTTTGCGGCGGGGCGGTTGCCATGTTCGTCAGGTGGTCATCCCAGCCGGAGAAGAGTTTAAGAACCTTCAGACTCTGGAATCGTTGTATGAGGCTTGTGTGAGCGCAGGTTTGTCCCGCGACGGTCTCATCGTTGCTTTAGGAGGCGGTGTGACCGGTGACATCGCAGGTCTGACGGCTGCCACTTACATGCGCGGTATTCCGTGGCTGCAGATCCCGACGACTCTTCTGGCCCAGGTTGATGCCAGTGTGGGCGGAAAAGTGGCCGTCAATCTCAAACAAGGGAAGAACCTGGTCGGAGCGTTCTATCAGCCCCGGGCGGTGATTGCAGACACCGATGTGTTGTGCAGCCTGCCCGAGCGTGAGCTTCTGTCCGGTCTGGCTGAAGTGATCAAACACGGTGTGATGGCTGAAGAGGATCTGTTCCGTTTTGTCGAAGAGCATCTTCAGGATATTCTCAACCGCGATCCGAACGCGCTGGGCCATTGTGTCTATCGGTCGTGTGTCATAAAAGGGGCTGTTGTGGAAAGCGATGAAAAAGAGACGGGCCTGCGCGAGATCCTCAATTTCGGTCATACAGTGGCCCACGCTCTGGAAAGCGTAACGGGTTACACTGAGTACACCCATGGCGAGGCGGTAGCCATCGGCATGGTCACAGCGGGTCGCCTGTCGCATATGGTCGGAGGTTGGTCCGGTGCCGATGTGGAACGTTTGATAGCGCTTCTGAGACGGGCCGGTTTACCGATCAGCGCCCCGCATGTGTCGATCGACGAGCTGCTGCAGGCCGTCGAGCATGACAAAAAAGTCAGAGCCGGTCAGATACGCATGGTCCTCAGCCAACGCTTCGGCTCTGCGCCGACGGGTTCGGCGGTGTCACGCAGCCAGTTGCGCGAGGCCCTGGAATGGCAGCGCGGGTTGTGATAAGGAAGTGATGACTTGGAGTTTTTGGTGCTTCATGGTCCCAATCTCAATCTGCTCGGCAGCCGTGAAGTGGATATCTATGGCACACTTACGCTTGATGACATTAACCGGCGCTTGGCCGACAAAGCAGGCGAATTGGGCGTTCACGTGCGGTGCCAACAGAGCAATCACGAAGGTGTGCTGATCGATGCCATCCATCAGGCGGCGGAGTGGGCGGCCGGTATTGTGATCAATGCCGGGGCGCTGACACACACCAGTATCGCCCTTCGCGATGCCTTGGCAGCGGTGCGACTGCCGGCCATCGAAGTTCATCTCTCCAACGTTTACACCAGAGAAGCCTTTCGCCACGCCTCGGTGATCGCGCCTGTATGTATCGGGCAGATTGCCGGTCTGGGCCCGCTGAGCTACACCCTGGCTCTCCAGGCCCTTGTTGAAAGGTTAAGACAGAAAAGCTCGGACTAGGAGGGGTCGGGTGGTTTTACATAGACTGGAACAGGTGCGGACACGGATGGCAGATGCCGAACTGGATGCGCTTTTGGTCAGCTCCTCGGCCAATCGGCGGTGGCTTACGGGCTTTTCCGGATCGGCGGGTAGTGTCATCATCGGACAAGAGCGTGCCTTTCTGCTCGTCGATGCTCGTTACGTGACGCAGGCGAAGGATGAGGCACCGGAGTTTGAGATCATAGAATACATGGATTTTTACCGGACCGCTAGTGAGGTACTCGGTGGCATTGAGGCCAGACGAGCAGGTTTTGAGACTGAACACGTGGTACATAAAACCTGGCAGAATCTGCAGGCCAAAATTCCGGAATGCGAGTGGGTGGCGGTTGACGACTGGATAGAGCAGCTCAGGGCCATCAAAAGTGTCGATGAGCTAGCCTTCATGGCCAAGGCCATAGCGATTGCGGACGAGGCCTTTGAAAAGCTTTTGCCGCATATTCGTCCGGGAGTCAGCGAACGACAGGTAGCGCTTGTACTCGAGCGTCTCTTGCGTGACGGCGGTGCCGAGCGACTGGCTTTTGACACTATCGTGGTGTCGGGGCCGCGGGGAGCACTGCCGCACGGTGCGCCGACCGACAAGCTCATTCAACGGGGTGAGTTGGTCACAGTCGATTTCGGTGCGGTTTGGAAGGGGTATCACTCGGACATCACACGTACGGTGGCCATCGGCTCAGTCGATGCCAAGCAAAAAGAGATCTACGATCTCGTACTGCGTGCGCAAAAGGCGGGTATCGCCGCCGCCGTATGCGGTAGAACGGGCAAGCAGGTAGATGACGTGGCTCGTGAGGTGATCGCCGCCAACGGATAC
>LFTP01000312.1 GCA_001513395.1 Clostridia bacterium DTU080 | reverse complement strand
AGGTTGAGCAAGAGAGCGGGTCCGTGCAAGTTGAGGCCCGGAATTTCATCATAGCCACGGGCAGTAAGCCGATGGTGATTCCCGCTTTGGGTTACGACGGAGAGCGGGTCGTCACCTCTGACGAGATGTTTCGACTTGAGAGACTACCTGAGCGCATAGTCATCGTCGGCGGCGGTGTCATAGGATGCGAGTTTGCTTCCATCTTTGATCTGTTGGGTTCCGAGGTGACCGTTGTTGAAGCCTTGCCCTCGCTTCTGCCCATGGTAGACCATGAAGTGACGCGACAACTAGGCAGTTATTTCAAGCGTCGCGGCATCAAGGTCATTCTGGGCAAGAAGGTCGAAGGCGTATCAAAAGGTGACGAACTCACGGTTGCCGTCGCCGAAGGGGAAGAGATCCACTGTGACATGGTCCTCATAGCCATCGGTCGTCGCCCCAACTCGGTCGGATTGGGTCTGGAAAACATAGGAGTTGACACGAATGATCGCGGGGAGATCGTGGTCGATGATGCGACCATGGCCACGACAGCATCGGGTGTATACGCGGTCGGAGATGTCACGTCGACACCTTGGAAGTTGGCTCATGTCGCTTCACGCCAAGGAGTCGTAGCCGCTCATCGCATCATGGGTGAGGATGTGAAAATGAGCTATAAGGCCGTGCCCTCGGCGGTGTTCACAGCTCCGGAAGTGGCTTGTGTCGGCTTGACGACACAGCAATGCCAGGAGATGGGGATCGAGTTCAAATCGGCCAAGTTCTCGTTTATGGGCAGCGGCAAAGCCATCGCCGAAGGCGAAACAGAAGGCTTCGTCAAGCTTCTGGCTGACAGTGCCGATCAACGCATTTTGGGAGTTCATATTATCGGGCCCCAAGCAGCCACCCTGATCGCTGAAGCCGCCCTGGCCATCGAACACGGCCTGCGCGCTGATCAACTTGCTGCAACCATTCACGCCCACCCAACACTCAGCGAAGCATTGATGGAAGCGGCCGACGGCATTGCAGGTCTGACCATACATGCCTGATCCCACAGTATGAACGACTGTCTTTCCGCCCACACTACTGCAGGGGCGGTAATGTGCGACAGATCACGTTTTCCGGGACTCAGGCTTGTGATCCGAAAGAATCGGCCCGATTGGAATGGTTGATAACCAACGGGTTGGGAGGCTTCGCTTCGGGCACCGTGGCCGGGATCAACACTCGGCGCTATCACGGACTACTGGTCGCGGCCCCCGAAGGTCCCGATCGCTACTTGTTGTTGGCCCAGTTGCATGAGCAGCTACAGATAGCGGACAAGAATCGTCATCTCGGTGCTTTCATCTACCGGGACGGTACCATCCATCCGCGGGGCTTTGACCACATACAGCGTTTTTGTTTATACCCCTACCCGACATGGTTTTACGCCTCGGATTCATGGCTGCTGAAGAAACAAATCATCATGGACCATGGGCAAAACACCGTCTTCATCGCATATCGCCTGTTGAGTGCACCTTCAAAGGCACGCCTGGTGTTGCGACCCCTTGTGGCGGGGCGACACTACCACGCCACACAGCGTTGTCACCAGGCGTGCTTTACCATAGAAGAACACAGGTCCCCGTGGATCCGTATTCACGGACATGAAGGGTTACCGTCATTGTGGCTAGCCTCGTACGGGGAGTTCGTGCATCATGAAATGTGGTATCACAATGTCATCTATACCGAAGAGTCAGCCCGCGGACTTGACTACGAAGAAGATCTTTTTGTTCCAGGAGAGTTCTGTGTGGACTTGACGGTAGGTGACGACGTCTGGTTTGCAGCCTCTACCGAGCCGACTGAGTTCCCGCCTTCGTCTGTCAAAGACCACGACAAGATCACGCCTCGACAGACGAGGATGCTGAAGCAAGCCGGTTGTCCGAGCGGACCGGTGGCCAACCTCATCATAGCCGCCGACGCATACGTCATTAAGCGCCGTAATCGAACAAGCATCATCGCCGGTTATCCCTGGTTTACTGATTGGGGCCGGGACGCCATGATTTGTATCCCCGGATTGCTGTTGGCCACCGGTCGTTCAGAAGAAGCTTTGGATGTGCTCATCAGATTTGCCGAGGCCGAAAAAGATGGATTGATACCTAATCGTTTCCCGGACGGCTCGGAGACTCCGGAGTATAACACTGTCGATACTCCCCTGTGGTTTATCTATGCTTGCCACAAGTATCTGCAGTACACGGACGACGTAGCAGGCATTAAGACCCTTTGGCCCGCCATCAAGTCGATCATCCAAGGATATCGGCAGGGGACACTGTTTGGTATCCAAGCAGACGAAAAAGGGCTGATAAGAGCGCAAGCCCCCGGATTGCAGCTCACATGGATGGATGCTAAAGCCGGAGACTGGGTGGTCACCCCGCGGTCAGGTTATCCTGTCGAGATCTCGGCTCTGTGGTACAATGCTTTGCGGTGTGCGGCTTCGATGGGCCGTGACTGGGATGCGGCGTTTTGTGACGCATGTCATGAATGGGCGGAAGTGACCCACCGGCATTTTTTGCCCAGCTTCTGGTTGTGCGAAAAAGGATACCTTGCGGATGTCATCTCTTTGAACGGTGAGATCGACTCCAGCCTGCGACCCAACCAGCTGTTCGCCGTCAGCTTGCCGTACGCTCTTTGTCACGGAGAAACCGCCCGACGCATAGTGATGAAGGTATGGGAGAATCTACTGACGCCGATGGGTCTGCGTTCCTTGTGTCCGCAGGATCCCGAATATCAGCCTGTCTATGCCGGGGATCAGCGCTCAAGAGACGGCGCCTACCATCAAGGAACTGTGTGGGCTTGGCTGATAGGTCCTTTCGTCAGTGCCTATCGCCACGCGTTTGGTCGGAACAGGTCCACGGAGATCATGGCACAACATATGATCGCTCCGCTTTTGGATCATATGATGAATGAAGCTGGCTTAGGGCACGTCTCAGAAGTTTTTGACGGTGCGCCTCCGCACAGACCGGGCGGTTGCTTTGCCCAGGCCTGGAGTGTAGCTGAACTGTTGCGCCTGTGGGCGGAGGAGTTTGGAAGGAAAGACCTTGAGGACCTTTGATCGGGCATCGGCCCGTACCGGACCCTCAACCGCAGGGCATTGAAAACCAGTTGATGCCACGACACATCAGGGCAGGGATAGGCCTGACGAAAGCGAAGTGAGTGCACACAGTCAATTGCAATGTGTGCGAGGTGTGAACTTGGGAAGTAACGTCCGGTTTGTGATCATCACAGGGCTTTCCGGAGCGGGAAAATCTGAAGCCATTCGGTGTTTCGAAGATCTGGGCTACTTTTGCGTCGACAACATTCCACCTGCGCTCGTGCCCAAGTTCGCTGAGTTGTGCGCACAATCCGTCGGTGGGGTCAACCGGATCGCTCTCGTCTGCGACGTGCGCAGCGGCGAGTTCTTCGATTCTCTCGCAGACGCTCTGAGCGAACTGGAATCCATCGGCTTTACCTATCAGATTCTCTACCTTGAAGCCAGCGACGACGTGCTCGTCCGACGATTCAAAGAAACCCGTCGGCGTCACCCGCTTACGCCGGGAGGCGGCATTTTGGCGGCCCTGAAGCAGGAACGCCGCCGCCTGGAATGTATTCGCGGACGCGCCCATCGCATTATCAACACATCAAATCTCACCCCGCGCCAACTCCAGGCTGAGATCACTCGGGAGTTCGGCAGTCAGGAGTCCGATCGGCTCATCGTGAATGTCATCTCCTTTGGCTTTAAACACGGGCTTCCGCTCGATGCAGATATGGTCTTAGATGTACGTTTTTTGCCCAATCCGCACTACGTGGCTTCACTTCGGGACTTGACAGGTAACGATCCGGGGGTCGCGGAGTACGTCTTTCGTTGGCCCATCACGCAACGATTCATGGAGAAAATCCATGACTTGATCGCTTTCTTGCTCCCTCAATTCGTCAACGAGGGTAAGACCCACTTCATTCTGGCTATTGGATGTACCGGCGGGCAGCATCGCTCCGTAGCCGTTGCCAATCGTATCGCCGAACAGGTGCGTGACATGGGTTATGAATGCCGCGTAGATCATCGTGACATAGACGAAGAACGGCCGATATTCGATGGGGTGGTATAATAGCGAGGTCATCACGATGACACCTGGTTTGTTGAAGTGGCTGTACCCAGGCATGCGAGTCAAGCGTTGGATTGCATTGCTGATTGTGGGCATCTTGTTGATCAGCGGAGGCTTGTGGCTCATAGTCGGTATCGAAATACTGACGGGACTGGAGAGCCTGGTTACCAGAAGACTGCTCAGCTTCGTCGGGCATCTCCCTGTATATGCATTGATCGTTCTTGGAGCCATCCTGATTATACTGGGTGCTTTCCTAGTAGCGACGGGCTTTCGGCGCACGGTTCAGACCCTGCTTGAGGAACTTGCGCCGGACGCTGACGATGTGGCCAGTATCATGTTTGAGCGGCGTCATCTGCGTCGGGGGCCGCACGTTGTGGTTATCGGCGGGGGTACCGGACTGTCCACTTTGTTGCGTGGTATCAAAGAGCATACGAGTAATATTACGGCCATAGTGGCCATGGCTGATGACGGAGGCAGCTCGGGACGTTTGCGTGAGGACTTCGGCATACTGCCACCCGGGGATATTCGTGACACGTTGGTGGCGTTGGCGGATACCGAGCCGTTGATGGAAGCACTGTTCCAGTATCGTTTCTCGGCGGGACACGGACTGGAAGGGCATAACTTCGGCAATCTGTTTATCACCGCCATGCATCAAATAGCCGGTGATTTCGAACAGGCAGTGCACCAGTCCTC
>LFTP01000341.1 GCA_001513395.1 Clostridia bacterium DTU080 | reverse complement strand
CATGACTCAAGTGTAGCTTAAATCACCGCCATCTGCTGTCCAGTTTTCGGGGTCCATTATACGGTGTCGCAGTAGATTCTTCAAAGCCAGCTTAGTCAGAAACACCTGGGCTATCCCTCCTTTGATCTTGGGTAATGCGGCCATCCCGAATCTCAAGAAGACGACGGGCATAGCCCATGACCCGCGGATCATGCGTGGCAAAAACGAAGGTCGTGCCCAACTCCCGATTCATCTTCAACATGACGTCTAAGACCTCTTCGCTCGTCGCCGAGTCTAAGTTGGCGGTCGGCTCGTCTGCCAGGACGAGCTTGGGTTCCTTGACCAAAGCCCTGGCGATCGCCACTCGCTGCTTTTGTCCTCCTGACAACTCATTGGGTTTTCGCTTCTCCAAACCCTGCAGACCAACCGCAGCGAGGATGTTCATCACCTTATCTTTGATCTCCGCAGCGTTGTGACGGTTGAGTATCCTGATGGCGAACTCGACGTTTTCATAAGCGGTTAGCACTGGAATCAGGTTGTAGCTTTGAAAGACAAAGCCGATGCTTTCGCGCCTGATTCCGGCCAGGCCTTTTTTGTCCAGGCCGCCAAGGTTCACACCGTCGAAGGTTACCGTTCCGCGGGTCGGTTTATCCAGACAGCCTATGACATTGAGCAAAGTCGTCTTCCCCGAGCCGGAAGGGCCGAATACGGTGGTAAACTCCCCCGGGTTCACAACCAGGTCGATCCCTCGCAAAGCAGGGACTTCGATCTCTCCCTGTGTGTAGGTTTTTTCAACGCCTTTGAGTTCAACTAAAGCCATGGCCCCAATTCCCTCCCGGATGAAAAAGGGGGCCACTGCGTGTTCCCCAGAGCCCCCTGATACTTAGCCTAGGATGATCCTGACCTACTGCTCCAATACCAATTCCATCTGCCGCTGCAAGTCTTCCAACACGGCGGTGACCGGCGCCTGCCGCCTTATGGCGCGGTCGAAGTTGCTCAACAATACGGTGCGCAGCTCAAACCAGAGAGGATGGGCGGGATTGGGTACGCCGTAGCTCAAGGCATTGATGAAGTGTCCGATAGCCGGATTTCTCCTCACCCACTCCCAGCGCCCAGCTTGGCGATAGGCCGGTATCGTGCCGCCAATAGCCTCGTTCAAGATATTCTGTGTTTCAGGCTTTACAATGTACTCAACAAGTTGAATGGCCCGATCCAGATTCTTGGTGTCTTGGGAAATCGCGATCCAGTCAGCGGCAGAAAATGAGGCGGGGCGTTTCCGATAGGGGAACGTGGCCACCCGCGTCCTTGCGCCCTGGGCCTCTGCCTGACTCATCATGGTGATGCTGTTCCAAGCGGCAGTGGTGGTGCCCAAAACGAAATTGCCGCTGAAGGTGAAGTCTTC
>LFTP01000097.1 GCA_001513395.1 Clostridia bacterium DTU080 | reverse complement strand
GACTCTATGCCACCACGGATCGGAGATACTGGGGGTCTTATTTTCCCATCCTGTCGAAGATGGGATCGTCTCCTTGAAGATGAACGCGTCAACAATGCCGCCTTTTTCGATCGTATCCCGAGGCCCTAGTGAGCATTTGCGGCGGCATATCACAGCACATGACCCTAAGCCTGTTCCTCATCCGGCCGCCGCGTCTCGCCTAACATACCACTGCGCCTGTGTGTCCCACATCTTGCGATACAAGCCGCCCCGGGCGAGCAACTCATCATGGGTGCCGTACTCGAGGATACGTCCTTCGTCAAAGACAGCGATCCGATCACAAAACCGGCAGCTGGAGAGACGATGCGATATGTAGATGGCGGTCCTATCCCCAACAAGGCGATCAAAGTGACGGTAGATCTCATACTCAGCCACCGGATCCAAAGCGGCGGTAGGCTCATCCAAGATGACGATCGGAGATCCGCGGTATATCGCTCTGGCAATAGCCAGCTTCTGGCTTTCACCGCCTGAGAACTCGATGCCCTCTTCGTCGAAGCTCTTGTAGACGGGCGTGTCAATATCGCGCTTCAGTCCGGAAACCTTCTCCTCCAAGCCTGCCCGACGCAAGGCGGCGCGTACACGATCCTCATCACTGCCGTCACCGATGTCGACATTCTCACGGACACTGAACGAGAGTAACTTGAAGTCCTGGAAGACGACCGAGAACAGACGAGTGTAATCCTCCAGAGGGAATTGACGAATGTCATGGCCGTTCAACAGGATTTCCCCCTCGTCGGGGTCGTATAGGCGGGTAAGAAGTTTCACCAAAGTTGTCTTCCCGGCCCCGTTCGGTCCCACCACAGCCAATCGCTGTCCCTCCGAAATGCGCAGTGATACGTCCTTGAGGGCATACGTGTCTGAACCGGGATATTTGAATGAGACCCCGCGCAGCTCCAAATTGTAAGATACGCCAGTAGGCAGAGGCTCACTTCCCGACACCTTCGCCTGAGGATACTCCATGAACCGCACGTATTCGTACATAAAATCAGCGTTCTTTCCGATGTCCAGCACCTGGTTAAGCACCGTTTGGAGGCTGTCCGAGAAAGCTCCCGCAGTGCTGATCAACATCTGAAACTCACCTATGGTGATGGCTCCGGCAAGCACCCGCAAGCCTAAGTAGCCGAACAGCACGCCCTGTTGCAGCGTGTTGAGAAAGGTCTGCATGACGGCGAAGCGATTCCAAACCGTCGTCCGCTTCATCTGCAGACCCCAGTCTTCCTCGATATAGTGGTTGACTCGTTTCATCATCATGTCGGTGGCATCGTAGAGCCTGATGTCCTTACCAAACCGGAAATCCTTCAACAGGCCGAAGAAGTAGGAAAACCGTCTGTTGATACCGACCAAGTCCTTCATGAACTGGACATGGTATTGTTGGTTCTTCGCGTTGACCAGCATCATGACGATCAAAACACCGATCAGCCACAGGATGAGCCAAGGCGAAAGCAACACGAGAATATACAAGGTGCCGGCCAGCCTAATCAGGCTCGAAACGATGTTCATCAGGTTGTTGGCCAGTCCCGCGATGCCACCGGAGTACCAGCTGACTCCGATCTTCGCTTTTTCGAGCTGATTCAACATCTCGGCGTTTTCCGTGTATTCGAAGTCCATCTCCATGCATCTTTGGCCGAGCAGTTCATCCAGCTTTCGACCGAAGAAAAAGTGCGCCCGGTTCAACAAGTAATCACGGATACTATTGAGAATATGGACGGCGAAGTTGGCCCCGGCAAGCAACGCCACCCACTTGGCCAAAACGTCCGGTCGTTTCAGACCCACCAACTCGTCAATGATGAACTTCGGCAAGACGATGTTCACAAAAGGAGAAAGGCCTCTGAGCGCCGTGTTTCCAAGCACCAACAGGAGATAAGAAGGTCTGTGCTCCCAAACCGTCTTGGAAAAGAATCGAAGCACGGGCAGCACGTGCTGTAGAGGTTTGCCCTGTCTCATGCCGTTGTGACCTCCTCGCTGTAGTACTTGGCTTGTAAGGCAAACAGCTCCGCGTAACGCCCTCCTCGCTCCATCAGCTCGTCGTGGGTGCCGGTTTCGATGATGCGACCGTCCTCAAAGACAATCACTCGGTCACAGAAGCGAGTGCTGGCCAAACGGTGAGAGATGTAGATAGCCGTGCGGTCGCCGATAAGCCCGTCGAACTGCTGATATAGCTGAGCTTCGGCGATAGCATCCAGGGCAGCCGTAGGTTCGTCTAGAATGACCACCGGTCCGTCTTTGTACAGAGCCCGGGCCAGGGCTAGCTTCTGTCCCTCTCCACCCGAAAACTCCGCTCCTCCCTCGTCGATCACCTTCAAGACAGGCGTCCTCAAACCCTTAGGCAGCGCCTTGATCTTCGGCCCGAGGCCCGCTCGCTCCAAGCTTTCCTGCACGCGTACTTCATCCGTCAATTCATAGGAGCGCATCGAAACATTCTCTGCGACGGTGAAGGCGAACATCTGGATGTCTTGGAAGACTACTGAAAAGAGGCGGTAGTATTCACGCCGGTCATGTTCCTGCACATCGACTCCGTTGAGCAAGATGCGCCCTTCAGTCGGCCGGTACAAGCGCGTGAGCAACTTGACGAAAGTGGATTTCCCGGCTCCGTTCAGTCCGACCACAGCCAGGCGCTCGCCGGGCTCAATACGCAACGAGACATTCCGTAGCGCGTACTCCTCACGTCCCGGATAACGGAATGACACATTCTCAAGCTCGAAGCACAGGTCTTCTTCCCTCAATGCCCCGGGCAACGACCGCGTGCCCGACGGCCAGTCCGGATAATCCAGGAAGCTTCGGAAGTCGCTGATCACGGCGTTTTGTTGCCGGATGCGCGAGATGTCGTCAAAGATGCGGTCTAAGGCGCCGGAAAACGTCCGAATGGCCATAGAGTACATGGTAAAATCGCCGATGCTCATGCCACGGTATACTACCTGCACGCATAGCCACAGGTACATGATCACCTCTTGAGCGAGGCCCGTCACGGCCAGTACGCCCTTGGACTGAAACCAGACGCGCTCGATCTTTCTGTTGCCTTCCATGAGTTGTTCTTGCTCTATGCCGTAGCGCGACAGGAGAAAATCTCTCATGCCGAACAGGCGGATGTCTTTGCCGTAGGCAAAATCACTCATGATTCGGCTGATATAGTTGCTCCGGCGCCGCACCTTGGCCAGATCGTCATCGATCTTCTTATCGAGCCGTCGAGCGCTCGACGATGCGCAGAAGTTGATGACTAAAAGGAGAACGATAGCCACCAGCAACAGCGGATGGAGCATGGTGATCACAGTACTGGTTCCGGCGAGGACAACAAAGCCGCCAAAAAGAGAGAGGAGCCGATGCATAACGCCTTCTATCCCGTCTGAGTTGTTGTTACAGGCCCGGTCTCCTTTTTGGGACAGATCCAAGACCTTGGGGTCCTCCAGGTTCTGAAAATCCATCGTCATGAACTTGATTCCGGATTCGGCTATCATCCGCAAGCGGACGACAATGAACCGATTGTTGAGCCAGTTGCGAGAGGTCTGATCAATGCCGGTCGATACGAACAAAACGATACTGAGCAGGGTGATGATCGCCAACACGGTACTCGGAGCGCCGCCTTGGGTCAGCTGATCGATCACCAGCTTGGGCATAAACACGGGGACAAATCGCGAAACGGACGAAGAAAGGGCGTTGACGGCAGCTAGGCCCAGCAAGGCGCGATCGTGCCTGCTTACGGCGTCGATGACAAAGGCGACATTGTCCATATCGCTGTACTTGCGTTTCAGCTCCTGCTTGACCGCTTCGTTCACGCGCTCCTCACTCCTCAAGGCCGTCGTTGAATCCACAAGTCCCTCCCCGACGCCACACGTCCTGGAAGGGCGACTACTGTTTCGCGCTTATTGTCAATGATGTGCTTCTTTGACATTTAACTAGTAACCCAAAGGTTACTTACTACGTAACGGAATAGTCATTCAATTCGCGGCTATGAGCCTGGATACCTGCCTCCGGATCCCGATAGGCAGGCAGGTCTTCTCCGGAAAGACGGCGCCACCGTCTTCAGCCAGCCGCTTACGTCACAGATCTCCCGATGCTGATGACGCCGCGCTATGGGAATCATCCTGTGTGATGGATACGAGCCTGTGGTGCTAATCCTGCAGATACGTGCATTCCGCGCGATGCGTTCATCCTCGGCGATGTATCGATCAGCGTAAGCGAACAGATATGGACCCGCATCAATGACTCCGTCGCCGCGTAGGATGCGCACGTTTTTCGCTGAGCCGGGAAGTGCCAGATAAAGCCCAGATCTTGCCGCGGTGCCCAAGTGGTTTTGAACCTTGCCAACCACAAGCCGCGGATCCTGCGGCGAAGGCGCGAATGAGGAGCGTCGGCTCAATCCTACGGATGCCATCGTATGCCTGGGATAGACCCGTACCATCCTCCGGTACCTATAGCGCACGTTGTTCGGGTTGTTCGGATCAGGCATCAACTCGAGTTCAATGCGGTTTCCCTCGTTGTCAAATTCGGCCAAGTGCTCGATCTCTGCATTGTGCCCTGCCGTAAACCAGGTTTCATTAGGCGGAATAACCCCGTTACGCTCGGCTAGCAGAGCGTTCAAACGGTCGTGATCTTCTACAGGAGAGCTCAGGCCGAAATACAGCAACTCCAAATCGCTCTCCAATTGAATGCTGATCACGTAATGTCGCATGGACTCCTCATGTGCGGGCTCCATGTTTTGAGTCAAGACCCGCAATGAACTCGCCAGGGCGCCCCAGTCGTCGCACACGGACAAGTGGCGCTCCACGGTGATTCTATCGTCCGGCTGAATGGCATCTTGGGCGTACTGAAACAGGTAAAGGTAAACGTCTTTGCAACTCACCACGTATCCTCCCTCCACGAAATACCGAGACAGATCTTTGCGGATCCTTCGCACCGCGTAGTGACACCCTGATTTCACGGAACCTGCCGGCTGCCCCATGAGGGCCGCCGTCTGTTTCACCGTGAGATCATGGATGTAGCGGTAGAAAAAGATGTTGCGCCGACTGTCGGGAAGACTGCGGATCACGTCGATCACCCGGGACGTAAACTCATCCGCCAAGGCGATCTCTTCGGCCGACGGTGCGGGAGTCAACAACAGATCGGCAAAGGCCGCTTCGTCCGAGTTGGCGGCGGAGAGGTTGACCTCCGGGCGCACCCTTCGCCTTCCCAGATGGGTCAAGGCGACATTGCGGGCAATCGTCGCCAACCACTTCCGCTCGCGCCCGCGTTCCTCATAGCCGTCATAGGCCTTGAACGCCCGCAAGAAGGTCTCCTGAACGATGTCTTCGGCGGCTTGATGATCGCTCACAAGGCTCTTGGCAAACCGAAGCAGCCAATCCTGATTTCTGATCACAAGCGCTTCGAATTGGCTATCGATGTTCAGATTGACGCCCCCCCTTTATCGTCTACAGGTAATAACCGCAAAACCTAACATCCGGTTCAAAGAAGCTCGAGGCATCGGCGAGAATGCACGGTCGCCCGAAAGACCGTCGCCGAAGCGATCGGTGGTCAACCGCTGCGGGGCCACCTCAAAAAGACGGCGGGCATGACGCTTTCGGAATACACACATCCGAGATTCGATCGCCATGCCCATCACTCGTCTTTGCGGACTCTTAACGACGCAGAATGGCGTGTTTACGGTACGTCTCCGCCACTGATTCCACCAGGCCGTTCTTCATCACCAAAAGGATGTTCTCTTTCTCATAGATAGGTGACACGTCTTCTAAAGGATCACAACCCAGGACTACCAAGTCGGCCTGCTTACCTACTTCCAGGGTCCCGACGCGACCCAAAACGCCAAGGGCATCGGCGGTAATGCGCGTCGCCGCCACGATAGCTTCCATGTTAGACAGACCGCACTGAGCCAGTTCCATGAGCTCCCACGGGGTGGCGTCACCCGGCTCCCAACCATGGGCCGATCCCGGCCCGTCTGTACCGAGTCCTATCCTAATCCCCAGTTCATGAGCTCGACGTACCCCCGCTCGATGTATGGGCTGGGACTCTTGCATTTCTTTCATCATCCAGGGGCGATCGGGCCAGGCGTGGATGTTTCGGTCAGAGGTGACTCGCAGTGTGGGGATATAAAACAAGTCTTTTTTGGCGCTGCCCTGAAGCGCTTCTTCGTCAATGAAGCATCCGTGGTGAATCATGTCGGCGCCCGCTTCTATGGAATAATTGAGCCCCGGCTGGGTATGGGCGTGCACGGCTACGGGTTTTCCCCAAGCGTGGGCCTCATCTACCAGGGCGTTTAGCTCTTCAGGGGTGTAGTTGATCATGGAGCAGTCTTCATGCATATCCCAAAAGCCGCCGGACGCAGCAGTCTTGATAAAATCACATCCCGCCTCCACCATTTCCCGGACCGCCTTGCGCACCTCCCACGGCCCGTCTGCCATGCGTCCTTTCACGTGGCCATTCGTAGCATTGACGATGCAACCGACCACAAGATCCGCCACACCGACTATATCCTTAGCCTTGATGGCATCCCGCAGACGGCAACCGGCCGGTCCGCCCGAGACCGTCGCAATGGTCGTGATACCTCGATGCAGAGCCATACGCAATTTGCGAATCGTGCTATAACTCCCGCCTAAGTGCCAATGCGCGTCAATGAGTCCTGGGATGACGCTGTGCATCGAGGCGTCGATCACCTCTGCTCCCGCAGGTATGTCTATCTCCTCAGCTTTGCCGACGGCGGCGATCTGGTCTCCTTCGGTAACGATGATCGCTTCCCTCAACGTCTTTCCCGTGCCATCGATGAGCTGACCGATGAGGATGGCCTTCGTGGTCATGGTTTTCCCCCTCCAATAACCGTTGTCTTTGTTTTTGTTTTTTGCGTCACCATCAGCGCAGTCGCGCCCATGATGTGACGATCAGATACCGCGCCCTTTTTGAAAAAACGCGCTCAGCATCTTGCTTCGCCTTCCGTGCAGCCATTCCGGCATTTCAGATCGTCTCTCTTGCGGTTTGATGCCTCAGCTTTAGGTCACAGCAGAAAGCCAGCATCCGCAGTAAAGCACGATACGCCACATCACTGACATAGCTGGGGAAATGCGCATCAGCTACCGGGATGAGGACACAAGCGGGACTTGGAGCGGAAGAGCATCCCAAATCCTCGAGCCTCGTACATACAGGAGACTGTACTGTGACCATGGCAGCCGACAGGAGTCCACGTCAACATTTGAAACCTTCAGAACTGATAGCATGTGTTTTGGGCCAGCGGAGACCCGATTTGTCACCCTCCTGTTGAGAATTTTATTGCTCATGAACAGTACTGGCATTATAATTGAATCAGATATGACATTGCACATTTGAGGAGGATCTGAGTCCGTGCCGGATATACAACGCCTGAGGGAGCGAGCTGAAGAACTCGCCGAAAACGATGATTGGGGCGACGAAGCGCTGTCCGTCAACTCTCAACTGACTGAACTGGACCCTAATGACGTCAGTGCGTACAACCGGCTGGCGCGAGTACATATTAAACGCGAGCAATACTTTAAGGCGATGCTCATCTACGATCGCGTTCTGGAGATCGATCCCACCAACCGCATTGCCCGAAACGGACAGAGAAGATGTCGGCAGCATCTATCGCCGCGTGAAGATGTTGACACCGCCCACCCCATCCTCGCTTCCGATGATCCGGAGTCGGTTTACGAAATAGGGAGGACGGCACAAAAAACGGAAGACTACGAGTTGGCCGTTATAGCTCTGGAGCGAGCCGTGGAGCTGTGTGACCGACCAAGCTGGCGCGCAGCTTTGGCCTCTGCGTACCGGCACGCCGGAGAACTGGAAGAAGCGGCCCAAACGTACTGCGAACTACTGGAGTATGATCCTAACAATAGCGTCTATCGCGTTGGATTGGCGGCCGTATTTCGGTCCCTGGGTGAGTTAGACCAGGCTTTAGAGATCTACGAAGACGTACTGGCCCAAGATCCGGACAACGGACACGCACACAACGGTATAGCCGGTGTGTACATGGACATGGGAAGACTGACGGATGCCGAGTACCACTTCGATCAGGCGAGATCGCTGTTGATGTCCGCACCCTGACGCGCCTGCGAGAACTGATAGAACAAGCCGCCACCGACTTCATTGCAGGTCCGTAGACTTCCAGCGATTTGATCGCCGATGCACGTCCCATCGACCGAATAACGCTATCCACAGCGAAACTCAGCCGCCGAACGGCGGCTTTATCGGGTCATACATAGCCGGACATGGCATCGATCCGCGCCATGCCGACAGGCAAAAAAGATCGACGTATTTGCACTCCTTCAGTCATCGCTTTGTAACCGTCTGATATCCAGATTCTGGTTCTTCTTATCGGACACCAGTACCCGCACTTTCCCGCCGGACAGACGCCGGAAGTATATGCGACCCGCATTGCTCTGACCGGTGGGAAAACGCCGTTCTCGCCAGTTACGTGTTGATTCGACCCGCTCGCCTCGCGGGCCGTCAACATCAGCTGAATTGAGGAGGTACAACTCACGCAGGCACCGGCGCGGATCAGGCAGTTCCCGGGCGATGAAATCGAAAGAACCGTTCACAAACTCGATACTGGGCAAAGTCATGGACAGCAACATGGCCAAGGTCCCGGGTTGCAGATCACCCGAGTAGCTGCCCTGCTCATCAGCATCATCCACGGCCTGTGACCAACCAAACCCGGCGTCAAGGAGTTCATCCCGCTCGGCCGTGACCATGGCCAGACGGTTCTTAAGAGTTCTGATTTCGTCATCCTGAATTTGAAGTAGCTCCCTAAACTCTTGCTGTTCCTGTTCCCAAGCCTCTTCTTGGGCAGCCAGCCCGGCCAGTCGACTGCTCAAATGGCGCAGACGCTCGCTCTGCTCCCTATTCTGTTGTGTCAATGACTCCAGTTGGGAGCGAAACTCCGATTTCTGCTCCCGATGCGTCCGCATCCGATAAAGCCGGTCGGAGTACCATCTGATCAGATCCCAGCGCTCCTCGATCTCCTCTTTGAGTCGTTCCACTTCGCTTTGCAGGACCGCTTTGTCATTCTCCAGGTTTGATCTCTCTGCCCGCGTGTCAAGAAGCTGTTCTCTCAGCGATCGAGCTTCTGCCTCCACGCGTTCAACCTGATCCGCCAACTGCCTGTTCGCCGCTTCCATGCGAGTCATCTTTCGCTGCAACAATTCCACGTCTTGACGGGTGGGAGTCACACTCTTGCGTACAAGAGGCCCCAGGGCCTTCAACAACTCATCGCGGGTTGGCTTCGAATCGTCGTGACGGCAGATGCGGATGTACCAATCATAGCGACGACCGTTATTGGCTGGCCGAAAACTCTGCTCGAACCGACGACACTCATAGCCGTGCTTTTCAAGAACAGCCATATGGTGCTGCAAAGCTTCGCGGCTGCCGTTCAAAGTTATGTAGGCATAATAACCTGAATCATCATAATGCCAGTCTGACTCGGCAACCGTGTTGGTTGCATCCGGCTCGACCGTCGCCTGTCGTTCGGACAAAGCTCGTGGGTTCCAACTGACAGCGGGCTCGTTTGCCTGTTCTACGAATTCATCCCAGTACGCAGCCAGAGACTCATCCTCGGAGGTCTCCGGCAGGCTCATCAACCATTCCCAGTCATCACCGTCCCAGTCATCCGCATTCTCAGACAAAGGCCAACCCTCATTCTCTTCGCAAATCCACACAAGTACTCCCCCCTCGGACGCCTCTCCGACGAAGACAGGACTCGATAAACTCCAAATTCCACCCTGAAACATCATCATCCTTCGTGATAATCAAACAACAATCGAAGCCGTTAACACTGCGCCTTTCCCTCGGTTCCAAGCAATAAAAAGGCTGTTGTCAATGGCCACTTGAGAATCCCCAATTTTGGCCACGAAAAGTCCCCACGGTACCCATACCACACCTAGAGCTAACGCTTGTCACACGGTATCGTGCTTGCTAGCTATCTTCGGGCTGCTGTGGAGGAATCAGCCGATGGCGCACCCGATAGCTGTCTCTCTTGAGTGAAATCACATGTGCGTGATGTAGGAGGCGATCGAGAACTGCAGCCGCTGTGGCCG
>LFTP01000004.1 GCA_001513395.1 Clostridia bacterium DTU080 | reverse complement strand
TTTTGTGCAGATAGTCTCCTTGCTGGACGTCTTTGTTATTTTGCTGTTTTATTTTATGTTGTCTACTACATTTCGCTCCACCCCGGCCGGCATTAACCTCATCCTGCCTCGCGCTACCACCGGTGTCGTCCAGACTGCACGCGACCTGACGGTAACCATCGACGCTCAGGGCCGCATGTATGCAGCCGGCCAGATCGCTCTCCCGGCCGATATCACTCGAATCGCGAGAAATCATCTGGCTGACGACCCGAATCTTTCAGTGACCATTCGTGCGGATGAAGCCGTCAGGTATGAGAGTGTAGTCACCGCCATCGATGCTGTACGGGCCGCAGGAGTACATAACTTGCGCTTGGCCGTACGGCTTCCGTCGGCTTCAGCCCAGTAGTTGTCGTTGGTTGAGAACGCACGCTGAAAAGCGAGGTGAAGCGGGTGTATGCTCTCGATGATGACAACAGACGATACATCGTCTTCTTGATCGTATCCATGCTTCTGCACGCTTTACTTCTGTTTCTGGTGCCCGGATTCGGGCTGAGTCCGTTAGGAGTGATGTCCGGTATTGGGGGCGACGCGGTTGAGGTGAGCATAGTCCCTCTCGAACCGGTAACGATCAGCAGCATGGTTCCCCGAGTTGAGCCCGACAAAAGCCTTATACCCGTCCGGAGGGTGCAGACACCTCCGCAACCCAGACCGACGCCGCTGCCTCAGACTCCCACTCCCGCACCCGCGCCGCGTCCGGAGCGACCGGAAGTAGAAGAGAGTCTTCCTCAACGCGTCCTTACAGCACCGACCAGCCCTCAGGAGGTGCCCGAAGTCTCAACGCAACCTACAGTGGAAGAACCCGTGATCGAACCGACACCGGAGACAACGTCGGAGGAAACGGAACAGGCGGAACCTGAACCGGAGCCCTTGATCCCGCCACTGGTCCATGAGGCAGTGAGCGGTTTCGGTCTTTTGCGTCACTATCCGGCGAAGGAAGCCGCCCTTTTGATGGATACACTCGTCGCCCGGGTCGAAGTG
>LFTP01000110.1 GCA_001513395.1 Clostridia bacterium DTU080 | reverse complement strand
AATCCAGTGGGAGGAGTATCCCTGGGGCGAGATTCGTTTTGTGGATGTGTTCGATCTGGATCGAGACGGAGAAAAAGAGTTGGTTATCGTCACGTCGCAGAATTTGCTATATGCTTATGGGTGTATGCCGGATGGAACAATGGCTCTTAAAGCCTCGGGTGTCTCTCAGGGCGGGCATGATCTGCGAGCTGTCTTGCAACCGCCCGATCCGACAGAGCCTAGTATGATACTTGGCGTGCAAGACGGCGCTCTTGCGGTCTGGCAGCCGCTTGCGGCGGATGCAGATTGGATTTTTGATGCTGTCTGGCAAAGCGACTTCGACGTTGACTTCATCCAAGCCATTCAAGTGGACGAGTATCTGGTACTTCAAAGCGCAGGGGAAGTACGGGTGTTCGAGAGGGTCCCGGCTGATTATCTGGAGATGATGTATGCCGGTAAGCCCTACCATGATCTGCGGGCCACACCTGTCCTGGCAGGAGGCGACATCCTGCTGACGGTAGGGGACTGGGCAGACCTGCTTGGATTTTCGTTTTCATGGAGACAGAGTCAAAGGCAGATAACCATTCTGTGGGGAATGCAGTACCTGGTGACGACGGTAGGAAGTCGCGCGGTTGTGGTTAATGGCCGTCAGGTGACGTTGAAGCAAGAACCGGCGTATCGGGACGGTCTAGTGTATCTGCCATCGGAGTTAGTTCAACTGCTCACCCCTGAGGTTTTCTGGGATCCGAAGTCACGGGTTTTGAGCATTCGTTAGGGACTGCACAACTAGTGACGTTTAAATGGGCACTCTTAATCTGTAGCCTCACTTACCTCGGGTGACGGGTTATGATGTTAAGTATGCGACGTAGAGCGGAAGGAGAATCTATGTGAGAAAATACGAATCGAGCATGTTGCGCAATGTGGCACTGGTAAGTCACGGCGGTGCCGGCAAGACCACCCTTGCTGAAGCGATGTTGCATGTCAGCGGTGCTATCAATCGGCGGGGTACGGTCGAAGAAGGCAACACCGTCAGCGACCACGATCCTGAGGAGACGCGGAGAGGCATTAGCATTAATGCATCAGTCATTCCGTGTGAGTGGGATGATTATAAAATCAACGTGTTGGATACACCTGGGTATTTCGACTTCGTCGGGGAGGTCCTGGCGCCGCTTCATGTAGTTGACGGGGCGGTTGTAGTCGTCTGCGCGGCTTCGGGTTGTGAGGTCGGTACGGAAAAGGTCTGGGCTTATTGCGACCAGTTTGAGAAGCCTCGTATTGTCTTCGTCAACAAGATGGATCGTGAGAATGCGAACTTCGCCGAGGTCGTAAGTCAGCTACGGGATCGTTTCGGACAGCAGGTTACACCAATTTCTTTGCCCATCGGAAGCGCCGAACAGTTTTCCGGCTATGTAGATCTGGTACAGATGAAGGC
>LFTP01000024.1 GCA_001513395.1 Clostridia bacterium DTU080 | reverse complement strand
GACGTTGACGTCTTGGGTCCGTTGGGCAGCGGATTTGTACTGCCTCAACGGCATGAGCAGCCCTTACTTGTCGGAGGCGGATTAGGGGTTGCCCCCCTCGTTTTTTTGGCTCAAAGACTGCAAAGTCTCGGGTGGCGCCCCCACGTTATGTTGGGTTTTTCGACCCGTGATGAGGTCATCTGCGTCGAGCAATTCGAGCGGCTGGGTCTGGTCACTGAAGTGACAACCGATGACGGCTCGTGGGGCGAGTGCGGACAGGTCGTCGGTCTATTGACATCCTGGTCGGGATCCGGGCCAGTCTATACATGTGGCCCTCTTCCCATGATGAACTGTGTAGTACAGTGGTGTAGACAACGCGGCCTTAGCTGTCAGGTCTCCCTAGAAGAGCGTATGGCCTGTGGCGTTGGTGCCTGTCTGTCATGCGTCTGCCCGATTCGCCCCTCGGGAGACAAATCCTGGATCTGGCAGCGTATCTGCAAAGAAGGTCCCGTCTTTAACGGTCTGGAGGTAGCATTCGATGTCTTGTGCGGATGACAGCAGCCGACGCAACTTGCAGGTCGAGTTGGCGGGTCTCGTCCTGAAAAATCCGGTCATGGTGGCCTCCGGTACTTTCGATTACGGTCGGGAGTATGCGGAATACTTTGATCTAGGTATCTTAGGGGCCGTCATGGTCAAAGGTGTTTCCCTTGAGCCTTGGCCAGGAAATCCCCCTCCGCGAATCGCGGAGACTCCCGCCGGAATGCTCAATGCCATCGGACTACAGAATCCGGGGGTGGATTACTTCATCACCCACGATTTGCCCTGGCTTGTTGACCAGGGCGTCACGACCATCGTCAATATCGTGGGCAAGACGGTAGAGGAATACGCGGCCGTAGCTGCCAGACTCGATCAGGCTCCGGGCGTGGCCGCGCTGGAGGTCAACATATCCTGCCCTAATGTCAAGGAAGGCGGCATTGCCTTTGGCACCGATCCTCAGATGGCGGCAGACGTTATAGCTGCCGTAGCGGACAGCACCGAGCTGCCCGTGATCGCCAAACTGTCTCCCAATGTGACGGATATTACGGCGATCGCCAAAGCGGTTGCGGACGCGGGGGCCGACATCATCAGCTTGATCAACACTTTGCTTGGCATGAGCATCGATGTGGATCGACGCAAACCCGTCTTGGCCAATGTGATGGGCGGACTGTCGGGCCCGGCAATCCGTCCCGTCGCCGTGCGTATGGTCTGGCAGGTCTATCAGAGTGTCGACGTCCCGATCATCGGCATGGGAGGGATCCTGACCACCCGTGATGCACTGGAGTTCATCCTCGCCGGAGCCACAGCCGTAGCGCTGGGAACGGCCACTTTCCGCAACCCTACGGCGGCAGTGGAGATCATACAGGGCTTAGCCGACTACTGCGAGCAACATGGTCTTTCTATCCGCCGATTGGTGGGAGCCGCGCATAGAGGACTCAGCAGATAGGATAAGACGTAAGCAAACCACAAAGGGCATGGAGGAAATCAGTATGGTGAATGACGACGTCCGCAGCATTTTCCTTAAAACCGGAGCCTTGTTGTCCGGCCATTTCGTCCTCACTTCCGGATTGCATAGCGACACCTACTTGGAGAAATTCGCCGTCCTCCAGTATCCTGAGCTGACACAGAGACTGTGCGACATGATAGCGGCCCGCTTCGCCGATGATAATGTACAAGTCGTGATAGGTCCGGCAACAGGAGGCATTTTGCTGGCTCATGGAGTGGGCAAGGCACTGGGCACCAGAGCCATCTTCTCCGAGCGCGAAGCGGGGCGAATGACGTTGCGCCGCGGTTTTGCCATCGCTCCAGGGGAACGCGTGCTGGTCGTCGAAGATGTAGTGACGACGGGCGGCTCAGTGCAAGAAGTCCTCGATCTTGTCAAGGACTGTCAGGGCCATCTCGTAGGAGTCGGCTACTTGGTGGATCGCAGTGGCGGAAAAGCCGATTTCGGGGTAAGAGCCGAGCCTCTCATGCGCCTCGAAGCGCAGGCGTGGCCGGCGCAGGAGTGCCCCTTATGTGCGGCCAATCAGCCGTTTACAAGTCGTGGCAGCCGACACCTGTAGTGTCGCTCGGCTGGGGGGATGTAGAATGATGCGTCGCTATTGGCGACGGTGTCTGTTGTTGATAGCCGCTATAGCCCTTTTTTTCACGGGCAAGATCATCTGGGTTATGCTCTACTCCATCTTGCTCGTGTACTGGGGCGCTCGCTTCATCACACGAAAAGGCTTTGAGAACTTGATCGTCAAGCGCGAGGTCAGCACCGGGCACCTCTTTCGGGGCGAAGAATTCGTAGTGTCGATACACGCGCACAACAGAAGCTGGGCGCCCCTGGTTTGGGTCTCAACCACGGACGAGGTGCCCCGCGGACTGTATGCCTTGACTCCTCGGAAAGCGGTATATGCATTGTCTCCGGGACAACAAGTGACGTTTTCGTACCGCGTCCAGGGACGCTTCCGAGGCGTCTTTCCCATCGGCCCGCTTCATGTCGAAGCGGGCGATCCCTGGGGTTTGGAGATGCTGCGAGGGCGAGTCGATCTGTTCGAGGAAGTCATTGTCTACCCTAAAGTGCATCATCTGTCCGATCTCGGTCTGCCTTCGAGTCTACCTATCGGCGAAGTGCAAACTCGACAGCGCTTTTTCGAAGATCCGGCCCGTACCTCCGGAGTTCGCGAATACCAGCCCGGGGATCCCCTCAAACGTATGCATTGGAAGGCGAGTGCTCGCAGCGGGCGATTGCACGTGAGGGAGTACGAACCCACCATTGCTTTGGAGACCACCATCTTTTTGGATCTGAACGAGGAAGCCTACGACGTACATTCGATCGACCACTCTAGCGAGTTTTCCATCGAAGTAGCGGCCTCGCTAGCCTACTTCCTGCACAGACAAAGACAGCCGGTCGGCCTGGTAACCAACGGCCGCGACGGGCCTCCGGTGGCGGGAAGCAGCAATCTAAACCCTATTCGTATATCGAGCCGCAAGGGCGCCTCTCAGTTGATGAAGATTATGGAAGCTTTGGCCCGGGTGCAAGTTCATCGTGGCAAGCCCATGGATCAGCTTCTCACTGACGAGGGCCGACAACTTCCCTGGGCGTCGACAATTCTCGTCATCACCCCGATCGATTCGCCCGGTATCGTGAAGGCACTGGTTTCCTTGCGGCATTCCGGTTATCTCATCACCGTGTTCTTGATCGGCGATCGGGTATTACACCCAGGTTTTCTCACCCATCCGCCGATGCCGGGGTTGACCTTTCTTCGTTGTCGGCATTCCGGCGAACTCGACGCCTTGGGAAGCCGAAGGAATGCCGGGTAGTCGTCGATCAGCGCTGGAAGGATGTGTTGTCAGAATGAACAAGCCACTGGTCGGAATCGTCATGGGCAGTGATTCGGATTGGTCTGTCATGGAGAAAGCCGCTAAGACTCTCGTCGAGCTGCGCGTCCCTTCAGAAGTACGGGTGTTGTCGGCACATCGCACACCTGAAGCGGCAGCCTCCTACGCAAAACAAGCCGCTGAAAGAGGGCTGCGGGTCCTTATCGCCGGGGCCGGCAGGGCGGCTCATCTTCCGGGGGTGTTGGCCAGCTACACCGTTCTGCCTGTCATCGGCGTTCCCATCTCCGGCGGCGCCTTAGCCGGCGTCGACGCTTTGTACGCCATCGTACAGATGCCTTCCGGAGTTCCCGTGGCGACCATGGCTATCGACGGAGCGCAAAATGCCGCTCTGTTTGCCGTACAGATACTGGCCCTGACGGACGATCAACTCCGTCAGCGCCTTTTGGAGTTCCGACAGAACATGGCCCATGAAGTACTCAGCAAAGACGCGAAGCTGAACCGAACATTTTCGCAGGATTTTCTGTAACGTTCGGGTTTTGTTCTTGACCAGGCCTTCATGTCTCTGTTAAGATAGAATCGATTCAGTTAAACACGAACATTAGGAGGCTAGAGCGTGCAGCGTGACATCTTCGCTTCTATCAGCCCTTTGGATCATCGCTACTACGCTTCGGCCCCTGATCTTTTTGAACGGCTGAGTGAGTATCTCTCTGAGAATGCCTACATAAGATACCAAGCAAAAGTGGAAGAGGCTCTCACAACGGTCCTGGCACGCCGAGGATTGTGTCCGGAAAGCGTAGCGCTGGAAGTCTCGCAAGCGGTCAAGGAACTCACTCCTCAGGAAGTGTATGCCGAAGAGGCCGTAACTCATCACAGTGTCCGAGCCCTGGTCAATTGTATACGTCGAAAGATCAGTCCCGAGGCCCGCCCGTTCGTGCATTTTTGCGCCACCTCATCCGACATTACGGATACAGCACGTGTGCTTCAATACCGGGATGTCACTAATCAGATGGTCATTCCCTATCTGAAGGAGCTCATCCGAATTTGGATAAGACTCGTGCGCCGCGAGGCCGACACGTTGCAGATAGGACGCACGCACGGACAGCACGCGGTTCCTATCACCTTCGGTTTTGCCATGGCTGAATATATCAGCCGTCTTGGCAATCGCCTCTTGGCCATAGAGCAAGCTACCGCTGCGTTGCGCGGCAAGATGGCCGGGGCGGTGGGGGCCTACAATGCCATCTCTTTGTTCTTTGACGATCCGGAATGCCTGGAGCGAGAAGTGCTGGCGGAGTTGGGACTCATCCCGTCAACTCATTCCACTCAGATCGTGGAGCCGGAGTACGTCGTGGATTGGGCTCACGCGTTGGTTTCCACACTGGGGGTATTGGCCAACATCGGTGATGATCTGCGCCATCTTCAGCGCAGTGAGATAGCCGAAGTGGGGGAGTTTTTTGAGGAGTCCCAGGTCGGATCATCGACCATGCCTCATAAGCGCAACCCTTGGAACTTCGAACATGTTAAGAGCATGTGGAAGGCTTTCCTACCGCGCATGATGACCCTTTATATGGACCAGATATCGGAGCACCAGCGTGATCTCACCAACTCTGCATGCAGCCGTTTTATACCGGAATTGGTCGCCGCAGTGGTGGCGGTAACCGAACGCTTGGTTCGCGTCTGTCGCCGCTTGGGAGTCAATCCGGTGCAAATGAAGGAAAATTTCTTGCGCAGCAAGGAGATGGTGATCGCGGAGCCCCTGTACGTACTGCTCGCCGCTCACGGTCATCCTGATGCGCACGAAGTCGTCCGTCGGCTCACCCTCGTGGCCGAACGCACAGGCCGATCTCTGCGTGCCGTTGTCGAGGAAAGCGAAGAACTGATTCCGTATCTGGATCGAATGAGCGAACGCCAACGCGAGGTTCTTCGTTCTCCGGAGCTTTATGTGGGGATCGCCGGGCAAAAAGCCCTCCGAGTTGCCGATCATTGGGAGACGACGCTGCAGTTGGGCCCATCGTGAAGGGCCGTCTATTATTTTCCGAGGGGAGCTGGTGATCTCATGAACATTGAAGAGATCAAAGCCGGTAAGCTCTGGCGACAGATGGGACTCACTGACGAAGAGTATGAAATGGTGATAGAGACTCTGGGGCGTGAACCGAACTGGACCGAGCTGGGGATGTACGCTGCGCTCTGGTCCGAACACTGCTCCTATAAGCATTCAAGAGCGCTATTTCATCTTTTCCCCACTGAATCAGAAAGATTGCTCGAAGGCTTGGGTGAAAACGCCGGGATTGTCGATATCGGTGACGGGCTTGCCATCTGTTTCAAGGTGGAATCGCACAATCACCCCTCAGCCATAGAGCCGGTGCTCGGAGCGGCCACGGGTGTCGGCGGGATACTGAGGGACATTATCGCCATGGGTGCCAGACCGATAGCCGTGCTAGATTCTTTGCGTTTCGGCATCCCCGACAGCCCGCGGACCCGTGAGCTGATTGCCGGCGTGACGGACGGTATCAGCAGCTATGCCAAAACCGTCAGTGTCCCCGCGGTGGGTGGCGAGATCTACTTCCATCCGTGCTATGAGGAGAATCCGCTGGTCAATGCCATGGGTGTGGGTGTCGTCGAGCATCGTCATATCGCCACCGCCAGCGCCCGAGGAGTGGGCAATCCCGTCATGATCGCCGGCGGACGCACCGGACGCGACGGCATTTTGGGGGCCAGTTTCGCCTCTGCCGAATTGGATGAAGCCTCTCACGAGCAAACTCACGCCGTGGCCATCGGCGATCCCGATACCGGAAGACGACTCATTGAGGCCTGTCTTGAAGTCATAGCCAGCGGTCTCGTCGCAGGAATCCAGGACATGGGTGCGGCGGGCTTGACCAGCTCTTCGGCGGAGATGGCTGCCAGGGCCAAGACGGGTATCGAGCTGGATGTGGCGCTTGTGCCTCGCAGAGAAGAGGATATGACCCCCTATGAGATCATGCTCTCCGAGTCACAAGAGCGCATGCTCGTCATTCCCAAAAAAGGCAGCGAACAACAGGTGAAAGCTATCTTCGCCAAGTGGGGCATAGAAGCTACGGTTATCGGTCGCGTCACCGACGACGGTATGCTTCGCGTCCTGGAAGGGGATGTCCTGTATGCTGAGGTGCCGGCGGCTTCTTTGTCGACTGAAGGAGCCCCGCTCTACCATCCCGCCGAGACTCTGCCGGCATGGGAAGAGGAATTGGCCACCCAACCTCTGCCGCCTGTCCCGGACGATCTGCACGGCTGTTTGTTGAGACTGCTGTCCGCTCCCTCGATCGCCAGCAAGAGATGGGTCTACGAACAGTGCGACAGCGAGGTACAAGGCAATACCCTGGCCGGACCCGGTGTCGCCGACGCTGCGGTCGTGCGCATTCCGGGCACCCGCAAAGCTATCGCCTTAACCCTTGATTGCAATCCCCGCTACTGCTATCTCGATCCGTACACGGGATCGGCGATCGCTGTGGCTGAAGCGGCCCGCAACGTTGTGTGTGTGGGAGCTCAGCCCCTGGCCATCACTGACGGGCTCAATTTCGGCAGTCCGGAAAAGCCGGAGATCTTTTCCCAGCTGCGGCGAGCCATTGAAGGGATTTCAGCTGCCTGCCGAGCTCTGGAGCTTCCCGTCACCGGCGGCAACGTGAGTCTTTACAACGAGATCGAGGGTCAAGCGATATATCCGACACCGATCATCGGTATGCTAGGTCTGTTGGAAGATGCGGAAGCCTATCTCACTGCAGGATGGCAACAAGAGGGACACATTATTGTCCTGTTCGGTGAAACCAATCAAGAGCTGGGTGGCACGGAGTATCTGTCGGTTATCCACGGCCTTGAGGGCGGAAAACTGCCTCAGCTCGATCTGGATCGCGAAAAAAGAGTGCAAGCGAGCGTTCTGCAGGCTGCGCGAGAAGGCCTGCTCGCCTCGGCCCACGACTGCTCCGAAGGCGGTCTCGCCGTATGCTTGGCCGAAAGCTGCATCATAAGTGGCAAAGGAGCGCGCCTCGCCGTCGATCTGGATATGCGAGCCGACGCGCTTTTGTTTGGCGAATCGCAGTCGCGTGTTGTCTTGTCTTTGGCCGAGGAGCATCTTCCCCGATTGCAGCAGATCGCCGCTCAGCACGCGGTGCCCTGTACGGTACTCGGTCGTGTTGAAGGGGATGCGCTGACGATATTCCTACGGGGGAACACACCCGTCCTTTTGAGCTGGAGTGTGGAGACGATGAAAGAGCACTACGACCATAGCCTGAGTCGCACAATGAAAGGTCAGGCCTAACGATGAGCGGAGTATTCGGTTTTTTTGCACCTGACGGAGGAGGAGCCGCTGAAACAGCCTATTTCGGTCTCTATGCCCTGCAGCACAGAGGCCAGGAATCCGCCGGTCTGGCCGTGTCTGACGGCCGACGTATCCGCATCCGCAAGGGAATGGGGCTGGTTACGCAGGTGCTGACCGACGAAGCGGTAGCCAACATGCCCGGATCGATCAGTATCGGCCATGTGCGGTATTCCAAAGCGGGCGAGCCTCACGTAGCCAATGCCCAGCCTCTTTTGGGCTTCACCCAACACGGTCAGCTGGCGTTGGCTCATGACGGCAAATTGACAAACGCACCGTCGCTGCGCCAGCGCCTGCAGCGTGACGGGGCAGTGCTGCAAACCACCACAGACAGCGAACTCATCTTGAACTTGATCGCCCGTCAAACCGGTGATCCGTTTGAAGAAGCCGTCGTCAAAGCGATAGGCGCTCTCCGAGGTGCCTTTTCCGTGGTCCTGATGACCAACGACAAGTTGATAGGATTCCGCGACTATGCTGGTATCCGGCCGTTGAGCATCGGCAGGCACGGGGAGGCCACGATTCTCGCTTCTGAATCCGCCGCTTTTGACACCATCGGTGCCGATCGGGTACGCGACGTAGAACCCGGAGAACTGGTAGTGGTGGACGCTCAGGGTCTGCGTACCCGACAACTGCAGCCTGCGCAGGCCGCTTTCTGTGTCTTCGAGTATATCTACTTCGCCAGACCCGACAGTCATCTGGCGGAGCGCAATGTGCACCTGATCCGGAAGGCGATCGGACGGCAATTGGCCCGGGAAAGCCGTATCGCAGCGGATCTTGTTATTCCTGCTCCAGATTCAGGGACTTCAGCGGCCCTGGGATACGCTGAGGAATCAGGTATACCTTTCGACTTCGGTTTGATGAAAAACAGATACGTTGGGCGCACCTTTATCCAGCCCACACCGGCTCTGAGGCAAAAGGGAGTGCGCATCAAGCTCAATCCCGTCAGTGCGCTCTTGAAAGATCAACGGGTAATCGTCGTCGATGATTCCATTGTGCGGGGAACTACCAGCGGCAAAACCGTGGAAATGCTCAAAGATGCCGGTGCGCGAGAGGTGCATATGGCTATCGCCTCACCTCCTTTCATACATGCCTGTCATTACGGCATCGACATCGCCAACACGGATGATCTGATCGCGGCTCACCGTACACAAGAAGAAGTGCGCAAGATCATCGGAGCAGACAGTCTGCATTATCTGTCCCTTTCCGGGCTGTACAAAGCGCTGCAGATGCCCGGAACGGGACTGTGTACCGCTTGCTTTACAGGCGAGTATCCCCTAGGGGTAGGAGAGCCCCAATCGACTTCGGACTTGTTGGAAGATGAGGAGTGAGGCCTATGTCCGATGACATGACTTATAAGGCCGCCGGAGTGGACATTGAGGCTGGCTACGAAGCCGTTCGCCGGATCCGAACTCTGGCCCGAAGCACGTATAGGCCTGAGGTTCTCAATGATATAGGTTCATTCGGAGGCTTCTTCGCTCTCGACGTTTCTAAGTACGAGGAACCGGTCTTAGTCTCAGGCACTGACGGCGTGGGAACCAAACTGAAGGTGGCCTTCATGGCCAATCGCCACGATACGGTAGGCATCGACCTGGTAGCCTATTGCGTAAACGACATCATCTGCCAAGGAGCTAAGCCCCTGTTTTTCCTGGACTATCTCGCCACGGGCAAGGTCAGCCCGGATCAGATCGAACAGATCGTCCGAGGCATAGCCGAAGGATGTCACCGGGCCAGATGTGCCCTGATCGGAGGGGAGACGGCGGAGATGCCCGGATTCTACGCCGAAGGCGAGTATGATCTGGCAGGATTCGCAGTCGGTGTCGTCGACAAGAAGCACATAGTCGATGGCTCAGCAGTCATGGCCGGAGACAAGATCGTGGCTATCGGCTCCACCGGACTGCAAAGCAGCGGTTTTTCGCTCGTACGCCGGATCGTTTTCGACACCATGGGCCTCAGTGTGGATGATTACGTCGAAGAACTGGAAGGCACTGTCGGCGATGTTCTTTTGACGCCAACTGCCGTCTACGCCGATGTCATCATGAGGCTGATCGAAAAGACTCCCGTGCACGGTATCGCCAATATTTCGGGAGGGGGCCTGCCGGAGAACATACCTCGCGCCATTCGAAACGACCTCCGACCTGTGGTCCGCAAGGGAAGCTGGCCCATTCCGCGCATCTTTTCCTTCCTCCAAAGGGGCGGGGGAGTCAGCCCGCGCGAGATGTACCGCACCTTCAACATGGGAGTAGGTATGGTGGTAATCGTTCCTAATGAGGCGGCGACACCAACCTGTGAGATTATCGAGGCCTGCGGTCACCCCGCGTCTATAATCGGTGAAATCGTAGAAGCCACCGGTGACGATCGCAGCTTGCTTCTTTTGGATTAGTGAGGGATGTCTGGCATGCTGCGCTGCGCAATACTGGTTTCCGGACGTGGCAGCAATATGGAGGCTATCCTGAAGGCAAAAGCCTCAGGTGATTTGCCCATTGAAGTGGCAGTGGTGGCGACGGACCGCCCGGGAGCACCGGCCATCACCATCGCCCGACGTTACGGTGTGAATACTTTCGAACCGAGCCCTGAACAGGCGGGGGACAAGCGGACCTTCTTTTCGATCTTGACCCAAAAGCTGCAGGAGCTGGACGTAGATCTGATCGTCTTGGCAGGGTTCATGCGTATCCTGCCCCCTGATTTTCTTGCTCGCTATCCGGAGAGGATCATCAACATCCATCCGTCTTTATTGCCGGCGTTCCCAGGACTGAAGGCTCAGCGTCAGGCTCTCGAATACGGAGTGCGCTTCACGGGGTGCACGGTCCATTTTGTCGATGAGGGAGTGGACAGCGGGCCGATCATTGATCAGAGAGTGGTCCCCGTCTATCCCGACGACACGGAAGAAAGCCTTGCCGCCCGCATTCTCGTCGAAGAACACAGACTCTTGCCGGCATGCATTCGGCTATTCGCCGAGGGACGGTTGCGGATCGAAGGTCGCCGAGTGCGCATCCTTCCCCCGACAGAGACGAGGTGAAGAGAAATGAAACGCAGAGCGCTGATCAGTGTCTTTGACAAAAAGGGTGTCGTGGACTTCGCAAAGGGTCTGGTAGAGCTGAACTTCGAAATAGTCTCCACGGGAGGCACCTACGAGACTCTGCGCCGGGCGGACATTCCGGTGACCTACATCAGTGATGTTACGGGTTTCCCTGAAATCCTCGAAGGCCGCGTCAAGACACTTCACCCGGCGATCCACGCCGGTATTTTGGCTAAGCGGGCGATTCCCGCTCATACACAGGAGCTGGCGGAACAGTCCATCGCTCCGATTGACGTCGTAGCGGTCAATCTCTATCCTTTTGTCGCCACCGTCGCTCGAGCTGATGCCACCTTGGACGACGCCCTGGAAAACATCGACATCGGCGGGCCGACTATGGTACGAGCTGCAGCTAAGAATCATCCCGATGTCGTAGTTGTCGTCAATCCGAAGCGTTACGAACAGGTGCTGTCGTGGCTGCGGGAGGGAGGGCCGTCTCCAGCTGAGCGTTTGATGTTGGCCCAGGAAGCCTTCGCCCACACCGCTGAATATGATGCGGCTATCAGCAGCTATCTTCGAAGTCTGACCGTGCCGCAAGAGACCGATGAGATCTTTCCTGAACAGTTGCAATTGAACTTCCGCCTGCAACAGCATCTTCGCTACGGCGAGAATCCGCACCAAAAAGCCGCTTTTTACAGAGAAGAAGGGTGGCGCAACGGTTCCACGTTGGCGACTGCCCGCCAGCTACATGGAAAGGAACTCTCATTCAACAACATCAACGATGCCGCGGCCGCGGTTGAGATGATCAGAGGTTTCAACCGGCCGGCGGTGGTCGCCGTGAAACATACCAATCCTTGCGGTCTCGCCGTGGCGGAAGAACTCAGTGTGGCGTATCAGAAGGCCTATGAAGCTGATCCTGTCTCCATCTTCGGAGGAATCGTGGCCTGCAACCGGCCTGTTGATGAGAAGACGGCCACCTTGATGAGCGAGATATTCCTAGAAGTGATCATTGCGCCGGGATTTACTCCCGCCGCACTGGAGATCTTGCGCGCTAAAACTAACCTCCGCCTGATCGAGCTCAACCCGGAACCTCTCAAATCATGGCTCGACATGAAGCGAGTTCCTGGCGGTCTGCTGGCACAGGAAGCGGATCTCATTGACCTTGATCCAGGACAACTGCAAGTGGTGACCCGCCGAAAACCCAGCGACGAGGAGTGGGAGGATCTGCGTTTTGCCTGGCGCGTTGTCAAACACGTGAAGTCGAATGCCATTGTCGTAGCCCGAAGTGGACAGACCCTCGGGGTGGGAGCAGGCCAGATGAGTCGCATTCTCTCCGCTCAGATCGCCATCAACCAGGCGGGAGATAAGGCTCAAGGCGCCGTTTTGGCCTCCGATGCCTTCTTCCCCTTTGATGACGTCGTACAAGCCGCGGCGGCCGCAGGGATCACCGCTATCATCCAACCGGGGGGTTCCCGGCGCGACGCCGATTCCATTGCCGCAGCTGATAGATCCGGGATAGCCATGGTCTTCACCGGATTAAGGCATTTCAAACACTGAGGTAGGGGGCACAGCTATCCATGCAAGTCCTGGTCGTAGGAGGCGGCGGGCGAGAGCACGCGCTGGCCTGGGGTCTGTCAAAAAGCCCCGAGGTAAAGCAGATATGGACTACGAGCGACAACGCCGGTATTAACCGGTTGGCTCGTTATGTCGGCGGCGCGGAAAAGAGCATAGAGTCTCTGGCCCGCTGGGCTCAAGAACAACGAATCGATCTGACGGTGGTGGGACCCGAGGCGCCCTTATCTGAAGGCATCGTCGATGCTTTCCGTTCACGCGGATTGACCATAATGGGACCGACTCAACAAGCCGCCGAATTGGAAAGCAGCAAAGTCTTTGCCAAGGAGACAATGGTGCGGGCGGGTATACCGACCGCTCGCTTTGTGGTCTGCGACACGTCCACGCAGGCCAAACAGGCCGTCAGACAGCTGGGAGCACCCGTGGTGATCAAGGCCGACGGTTTGGCGGCAGGCAAGGGCGTCAGCATCTGTCATACGGTCACCGAGGCCGATGCCTGCATTGTCGCCATGATGGAAGAGCGCCTGCACGGTGAAGCCGGCTCGCGTGTCGTCGTGGAGGAGTATCTCACCGGAGAAGAAGTGAGTGTTCTGGCTTTTGTGGCCGGAGAAGAAGTGATATTGATGCCCCCCTGTCAGGACCACAAAACGGTCTGGGAGGATGACCGAGGGCCCAACACCGGGGGCATGGGTGCTTATACGCCAGTTCCCGCAGTCCATGAGGCGCTGTTAGAGGACATACGGCAACGCATCTTGCTACCGATCGTTCGAACCATGGCCAATATGGGACGGCCATATTCCGGAGTCCTTTATGCCGGGCTTATGCTTACCGATCGCGGACCTCATGTGTTGGAGTTCAACTGCCGTTTCGGCGACCCGGAAACCCAAGTGATCATCCCTAGACTGGAGAGCAGTCTGGCTGAGGTGCTTTGGGCCGTAGCCACTGATCGTCTCTCCGAGACGAAGGTGCGCTGGAACGGACATGCCGCGGTATGTGTCGTGCTCGCCTCCAAGGGCTATCCGGGCTCCTACCGAGTCGGCCTGCCGATAAGCGGCCTGGAGAAGGCAGCCGCCTACCCCTGTGTACAGATCTTCCACGCCGGTACACGCCGCGAAGGTGACACCGTGGTTACCGCAGGCGGACGAGTCTTAGGGGTTACGGCTTGGGCCGACGACATCAAACAGGCTGTTGACACAGCCTATGCCGCAGCCAATGCCATCGAGTTTCCGGGTAAACACTGCCGTCGGGACATCGCCCGCAAAGCGTTAATCCGCCAATAGCCGCTTCAGTTCATCACTATCGGGTGTGACATACGCCGTCTTGTGATGATCGTAGATGACGAAACCGGGTTTTGCTCCGCGCGGTTTGCGCACATACCGCCGTTCGCAATAATCGACGGGCACAAGGCTGGAGTGTCGCGCCCGGCTGTGTAAGGCGGCGAGTTGCAAGGCCAAAGCCAGAGTGTCAGGTGCAATCTCCGACGCTCCTTTTCGCACGATAACATGCGCTCCCGCAGCGTCTTTAGCGTGTACCCACAGATCGTCCGGCTTGGCCAGTCTCATGGTTATGAAGTCGTTTTGCCGCTGATTCTTTCCCACCAAAATCTCTGTGCCGTCGGGTGCCGTGACTGTTAAGTGGCTTGATGTTGACCGCTCCTTTTTGGACTTGCGCCGCGCACCGGGCACAGAGACCGGTTCATCAAGCTCCGCACGGATTTCAAGCAGTTCTTCCCGTGTACTTGCTCCTTGCACGGTGTTCAGAAGGTAGCGTAAATGTGCGGCCTCATCTTGCGCCATCTTGAGTTGTTGCTCCGCTTGTTCCCGGGTCTTACGCGCCTTGTGATATTTGCGGAAGTATTTATCGGCATTGGCCGCCGCTGATAGCGAAGGATCCAGTTCTATAAACATCTCCCCTCCTGCTTCGTAGTAATTGGGGAGGCTAACACCGGATGCCCCCTTCGGAATCCGATGGATATGCGCCAAAAGGAGTTCGCCACACAGGCGATAGTCCTCGGCCCGTTCACAGGCGATCAAAGATGCTTGATGAATCTCCACCCGGCGTTCCGCTTTGGCCAACGCTGTCTTCACGGAACCAAGGAGCTCGCTTCGCATACGTTCGCGATCAATCGCCTCTTGACGTTCCGTAAAAAACCAGTCAAAAAGAGCGTTGACGCTTTCAAAGACCCGTGTTGTCCCTTCCCAGGACTTGTAAGTCAAGGGCATAAGCCAAAAATTAACAGGTACACCCTGAAGGTCACAGACTCCCCAAGGCTCCATCTCACCGGTTTTGACCCTGTTCACTATGGCGGAAAACGAACTCCACAGTGCCTTGACTCCTTCAGAATCAAGCTCAGCCCTCGCTATAGAGATCGGCAGTCCTGCCCGGGCAACAACTTCGCGAGCGGCATCGGGCCCCAGACCGTGGTAGGAGTTCAAAAGAGCGCGGGTGATCTGCGTCTGGGCGGGAGTATGCCGCAGGTTAAACGAAAACTGTTCCTCTGTGACCGAAAAAGGGAGCGCTTTATCCTGAGGTGGAGGCGGTAGGTAAGGACGTCCGGGATAGACCTCGCGATAGCGGGATTGTTCGGCACTCACTCGCCGTATGCCGTCTATTATCGTCTGGTTCTCCGGATCGACAAGCAACATATTGCTGTGCCGACCCATGAGCTCAGTGGTAAGCCAGCGTTCGACGCGCTGCCCCGTCTCGTCGCGGGCCTCGAAACGTAAAGTGATCACCCGCTCCAGCCCGGGCTGTTCAACGGCAAGCAGACGCGCCGGCTCCAAATGCTTGCGGAGAACCATGCAGAAGTTGTGAGCCATCAAAGGATTTTGAGGGACATCGGCGTCGGTCAGGTGTACGCGCGGCTCTGAAGTATCAGCACATAGCACAAGCCAATAACTGATCCCCGGCTGACGCAATCCCAAATACACCGTGTTCTGATCAGGCTGCTGAATACGCTGCAGACGAGCGTTTCGCAACAACCCATCGAGTTCCCGTACAAGCTGATGGACAACCAGACCATCCATACCCACGGCTTTCACTCCGTTTCTCTCGCAGGAGACAGGACCTTGAAGGAGAAGTCTTCACACACCTTGCTACCTCATATCATAGGAGGCACTCCGTTGTCCAGACGTTTTTCATTAGCCAAGACGGCAAGCTTCCTCGTCTTCCTTGTTGTCATGACACTGACCCGTAGCGGTGTTGCCCAGCCGCTCAACAAAGCCGCCCGAGCATCCCTTGACATAGCCTACCAATTAGCCGGAGCCGGCATGATTAGATGGTCTGCCACCGCGTTTCAGGACGTTGTCAAAAACGCACCTGATTCCGTCGAAGCTTTGATGCTCGGTGGTCTGGCTATGTTCGTCATCGGAGATGAGTCCCAAGCCGGTGAGTGGTGGAAAAAGGCCGAGGCCCTCGGTGAGGAATCGGCCAGTACTTTGCTGGGAGACATCAAATTCCGCGAAGGAGATCTTGAGGGGGCCCAAACGGCTTACGAACGCGCCCTGGCCAACCTTCCGCGGGCGGCCAAGGCCCGAGTGGGACTGGCTTTGATCGCCGAAAAAAGAGGTGATCTTGAGCAGGCCATCGCTCAAGTTAAGCCGCTCATCGAACCTCCCGACGATGAAGAAGCAGAGCCCTATATTCCCATGATCGATGCCTACTACCACCTGGGTCGTTTCTATCTGGCCAATGGCCAACCCACTGAGGCCATGGACGTACTGAAAATCGGTACACAGCTGGATACACGACATCCGGAGATGCATCTCCTTTTGGCCATGGCCTATGAGGAAAACGGACTCATTGCCGAAGCCGTTCATCTCTATGAACGAGCTCTCCAGCTCAACCCGGACTTGCCGGCTGCCAAGGAGGGGCTGGAAAGACTTCGACGCTGACGCGGATAGCCTGCTACGCATGAACTCCTTTCTGGAGGAATAGGCATGACCTGCGAGGTTCTCACCATGCCGAACTCCTCACAGAAAGGAAACCGGGATGATGCATCTAGATCACCGCTGGCACACATTGAGCAAGGACGAAGTGGCTCGCCTGCTCAAAACGGACTGCGAGTCAGGCCTAACGTCGGGAGAGGCGCGCCGTCGCCTGCAGCGTTACGGTCCCAACAAACTGGCAGAAAAACCCCCAAAGCCCAAATGGTTGATCTTCCTACAACAATTTCAGGATTTCATGGTCATGGTCCTGCTGGTCGCCACCGCTGTCAGCGCTCTTTTGGGAGAAATCGCTGACGCCGCGGCGATCGCCGCCATTGTCATGGTCAACGCCGTCTTGGGATATATGCAAGAGGCCAAAGCGGAAGCGTCCTTGGCGGCTTTGAAGCAGCTGACAGCGCCTCGCGCCAAGGTCCTGCGTGACAAGCGCATCATCAATATCCGGGCTGATGAATTGGTTCCCGGAGACATAGTCGAAATCGAAAGCGGCGATCGTATACCGGCTGATATACGTCTGATTTCTGCCACTTCGTTGGCCGCCAATGAGAGCCCGCTCACCGGCGAATCGCTCCCCGTATCCAAGAGCTCGACATGGATCGGGGGAGGATCAGAAGGGCCCGGAGATCGTCAGAATATCCTTTTCATGGGCACTACTGCCGTCAGGGGACGAGGTCGGGGCATCGTAGTGGCCACGGCCATGAACACACAGATCGGGGAGATCGCCGGTCTCATCCAACAGGCCAACGAAAGCCCCACGCCTTTGCAGATCAGATTGGAGCACTTGGGTAAGGTGTTAGTCGGTGTGTGCCTGGCTTTGGTTACCTTAGTCTTTGCCGCCGGAGTCATCCAGGGTATGCCAGTGTATAAGATGTTTCTCACCGGGGTCAGCCTGGCTGTGGCTGCCATCCCTGAAGGCCTGCCAGCCGTGGTAACCATCGCCTTGGCTATCGGTGTGCAACGTATGATCCGTCGGCGGGGCATCATTCGGAGTCTGCCGGCCGTGGAGACACTGGGATGCGCGACTGTTATATGTTCCGACAAGACGGGGACTTTGACCAAGAATGAAATGACCGTTGTGCGCTTGGTTACCGTGGATCGCCAATTGGATATCAGCGGTACCGGTTACAGCGTCAAAGGCGAGTTCCGTGAAGGCGGTCGTCTCATTGATCCCACCCTTGATCCCGATTGGGCAACCGCTCTGGCCATCGCCGCTTTGTGCAACCACGCCCGTCTGTCCCATGATGTCCGAACAAACCACTCCGCTACCTTGAGTGTCATGGGGGATCCCACAGAAGCGGCATTGGCGATACTGGCGGCCAAAGGAGGCATGGATCCTGACATCGTGCGTCTGCGCTATCCGACCGTCGCTGAAGTGCCTTTTGACTCCTATCGCAAACGTATGAGCGTCATTGTTCGTTGGCAGGGTTTGCGCAGTATGGTCAAAGGTGCTCCGGATATCATCCTTGAACGTTGCACCCATATTCAGCGCGGAGGCCAAGTTCGACCCTTGAGCCAGACTGAACGGCGTGTACTCAGCGAAAAGGTCGCCCGCTTGGGAGCCGAAGCTTTGCGCGTCTTGGCGCTGGCCTATCGACCGCTGTCGGTCACCCAGGTCGCGGATCCGCCTGCCGAAAACTTGGTGGAACGAGGCCTGGTTTTCGTAGCCTTGGCCGCCCTAATGGATCCTCCCCGCGAAGAAGTGCCGCGGGCTATCGCTACGGCCGAAAAAGCCGGAGTTCGCACCATCATGGTCACAGGAGACCACAAAGACACGGCTCTGGCCATCGGCCGTCAGCTTGGCCTTCCGGCGAGCGGCGTAGTCACCGGTGATCAACTTGATACTCTGAGTGACGCACAGCTGGAAAAGGTGTTGCGCACTACCTCGATCTTTGCCCCTATCTCGCCGAGACACAAGCTGCGCATTGTACGCGCCCTTCGCCGTCAGGGCGAGATCGTAGCCATGACAGGCGATGGGATCAACGATGCACCGGCGTTAAAAGAAGCCGACATCGGCATCGCCATGGGGATAACCGGAACCGATGTGACCAAAGACGCCAGCGCCATGGTGTTAGCCGATGACAACTACGCGACGATCGTCGCTGCTATCGAAGAAGGGCGCGGGATCTATGACAACATACGGAAGTTCATTCGCTATCTATTGGCCTGTAACGTAGGTGAAGTGTTGACGATGCTCTTGGCCACGGTTGCCGGCCTACCTCTGCCGCTTCTGCCCATTCAGATTCTGTGGATGAATCTAATCACCGACGGTCTGCCTGCCATCGCCCTGGGCGTTGATCCTCCGCATGAAGATGTCATGCACCGTCCTCCCCGCAGGGCTGACGAAAGCATTTTCGCCCGCGGGCTTCACCGAAAAATCCTGATCCGCGGCACACTGATCAGCTTGTGCACCGTAGCGGTCTTCACCGTGGCTCTGATGATCAAACCTTCGAATTTGGAGTGGGCTCAGACTATGGCTTTCACCACTTTGGTCATGTCACAGCTTTTTTACGTATTCCAATGCCGAAGTGAGTACCACTCCGTTTTTGAGATCGGCCTATTCACAAACCGCTACCTGGTCACCGCCGTTGCCATCTCCGCTGCGATGCATATTCTGGTGATCTATTGGCCTGTTACACGTCCCATATTCCACACAGCACCGCTTTCTCTGACCGATTGGCTGATCGTTTTGGCTTTCAGCGGCTGGTCCATCATCATGGAGGGAAGTCTGCATCTGGTTCGCAGTTACTGGCGCCGGTATGTGGCTGTGATCCGCGTCGCTTCATGACTCTCGTTATAGCACCTATGCAGGTTTACATGTATACTCGATCGCGATACAATAAAACCACATCTTGGCTGTCCGTCGAACGCTTGATTTGATCGGCTTTCAGGCCTAAGCGGACTCAGAGAGATCGATCATATGCGGCGATGCCCGTCGGTTCAACCGCGTGTGACCACCTCGGGTACTGATGGCAGGCAAAACCGGACAACCCTGAGTGTTGGCAAAGACAGCCGTCAGTGCGTGCAGCATTTCTCCGGCGGATGTGCGAGTTTGAGTAACGACTCGCCTGGCGACGTCAAGTGTTCGAGCGCAGCTTTCCGCCGATGATCCTGCCCCGGAGATATCAGATCGGCGCGGGGCGATTCGGCCGCTTGACATCGATCACGGTGCTATCGGTTTAGGGGGAGTATTGTGCTGGTCTCCATGACTGGTTTTGGCAGTGCCGTATCTAGCGATGAAAAGCAACAGATTCGGATTGAAATACGCAGCGTGAATCACCGCTATCGCGATGTTGTGGTGCACCTGCCGAATCCTCAAACCGAATGGGAAGAGAAAATCCGACAGCTGGTCTGTGATCGTCTGCATAGGGGCCGGATAGAAGTCTTCGTGCTCATAGAGGACTCCGGCCTGCATGAGCAATCGGTCAGACTGAACGGGCCTCTTTTGGCAAGCTATGCTGCAGCTTGTAGGGAAGCCAGTCGCATTGTTGGGCCTTTGAGCATAACCTTCGAATCGCTGCTGCTCATTCCGGGCATGTTTGCCGTGGTAGAAAAAGACGACACCGATCTTTGGCCTAGTATCGAACAAGCCCTGGGCATGGCCTTAGATCGGCTGGTAGCCATGCGGAAATCCGAAGGGCAGCGTCTGCAACAGGATATTCTGGGGCGACTGGATTTAGTGGAACAGTGGCTTGAGCAGATCGCTGAGCGCGCTCCGAAGATAGTGGAGGAATATCGGGAGCGGCTCAAGGCTAGACTTGATGAACTTATTGCCACACCCGGGATCACGGAAGAGCGCCTGGCCGCAGAGATGATCATTTTTGCGGACCGCTCGTGCATCAGCGAAGAGCTTACCAGGGCCCGCAGCCATATAGTCCATTTTCGCCAGGCCTGCCAAACTGAGGGCCCGGTGGGGCGTAAGCTCGATTTCCTGCTGCAGGAACTCAATCGGGAAGTCAATACCATGGCGGCTAAAACCGCCGACAATCTGGCCGCTGATCTAGTGGTCAATATCAAGGCGGAGCTGGAAAAGGTACGGGAACAAGTCCAAAACATAGAGTAATAGGCGCGTGGCCGGTGTTACCCATTGCCGGGAGGTGATAGAGTCATGGCACTGCCGAAACTGAGTGCGGAAGAGAAACTAAAAGCGTTGGAGAAGGCTCAAAGCATCCGTAGTCAGCGGGCAGCTATTCGTGAAGAACTGAAGTCTGGTAAGATGACTTTACGACAGGTTCTGGAGCGAGCGGACGATGAAGTCATAGCCAAGATGCGTGTCACGTACTTGCTTGAATCTCTGCCGCATGTAGGTAAAGTCAAGAGTCGTCGGATCATGAATGAGATCGGCATTCATGAGAATCGCCGGGTACAGGGATTGGGCAAGAGGCAGATCAATGCTCTGTTAGAGAGATTCTGATCCCGTAACAAGATCGCACAGCCAAAGAACGGGTGTCCGATTGGCCTGCCTAGGGCCGCCTGATATTTGTAATAAGGGAATTTGCCAGTTTCCTAGAAGGAGACCTTTCTTTCGTTATGCAGATCAAAATGATCAACATCGGCTTTGGGAATATTATAGCGGCAAACCGGATCGTGGCCATCGTGAGCCCCGAGTCTGCACCGATCAAGCGCATCGTGCAAGACGCCCGCGAACGTGGTATGCTAATTGATGCCACCTACGGCAGGCGCACTCGAGCAGTCATCATCTGTGACTCCGATCACGTGATTCTCTCGGCCGTGTTGCCTGAAACCGTAGCGCATCGCCTGTCTGCACGCGATGATGCTTCGGAGCCAACATTGTGACTTCCGGGAGGCGTGGCATGAGCAGACAGGGTTTTTTAGTTGTGCTTAGCGGGCCGTCATCGGTTGGCAAAGACACGCTGCTTGAGGCTGTGTTAGGCCATATACCGGACATGGTCTACTCTGTGTCGGCCACTACACGGCCACCCCGGCCAGGTGAAAGACACGGCGTAGACTACTATTTCCTCAGTGATGAAGAGTTCCGGGAGCTTATCCGTAACGACGGACTTCTGGAGTGGGCGGAGTATTGCGATTACTTGTATGGGACTCCGCGCGCCTTCGTCGAGGAAATGGTGGCTCAGGGCAAGATCGTTATCAGCGATATCGATATTCAAGGTGCAGAGCAACTGCGTCGCACCATGCCCGACGGGGTGTTTATTTTCTTGATGCCGCCCTCCCTGGAGGAGTTGCGCAGGAGGATTATGCGCCGGGCGACGGATTCTCCTGAGGCTATTGCTTCACGCATGGCCCGAGCGGAAGAGGAGATGCACAGCATCGTCAACTATGATTACTGGATTTTGAACGCCGATCTCGCTCAAGCGGTAGAGGATCTCAAAGCCATCATTAGGGCAGAGAGCCTGCGCGTTAAGCGAGGCGGCTATAAGGAAGTGGGGGAGAGCCTATGATGAACCAACCGCCGCTGGACGTG
>LFTP01000001.1 GCA_001513395.1 Clostridia bacterium DTU080 | reverse complement strand
TCTTCCAACGTGCTGAAGCCGGGAGCAAACAGCAACTGAAGGGCCTCATGTTCCTCGAGCTCTCGGGCGCGATCCTCACTGATCATCCCCTTGCGCACTGCGGCCTCGCGAACGCGTTGCACATCGATGCCCCGGCCGTCGTCCTGGACGCAGATCACCACTTGGCTCTCCTCATAGGCGGCGCTCAACAGCAAGGTGCCTACCTCAGGTTTGCCCGACGCCCGGCGCTCTTTGGGAGTCTCCAGACCGTGATCGAGACAGTTGCGCAGAAGGTGCATGAGCGAGTCACTCAACACCTCTAACAAGGAGCGATCCAGTTCAGTGTCCTCTCCGACGATGCGGAAGTCAACCTCTTTTTTCATCTGCTGAGCCAGATCCCGCACCATGCGCGGGTATTTCCGAAAGACATGCCGCACGGGCAACATGCGCGCCTTGAGCACCTGCTCGTGCAGGGCGCCGGTCACCCGGGCCAGATGGGCCGTCACCTCAGCCAGATCATCGGCCAGCTCTTGCACATCGGCTCTCTCCGCCAGAGCCTGCCCTATGCCGCCCAGGCGGCCGCGATCGATGACCAACTCGCCGACCAAGTTCATCAGCTCGTCCAGAATGCTTACATCGACCCGAATGGTCCTGTCCGCGTCAGGCCGCGCCTGGCGCGCGCCGGGCCTATCGTTGGCTTTCCCGTTCTTTTTTCCGTTGTCGGAGCCCGACGTCGCTCTCTGTCCCGCGGATCCGTTCTTGGTCCCGGGCTTTTTGATGTCGACCTCTTCGATTTCGCTGATCCGCTGCAAAGCGGCGCGGATGGCCTCCGTGTCCGCAGCGGGCTTCATGATGATCCGCAGCCGCTCTGTCCCCTCACCGGCGCGAATCCGCCCTTCGTCCGGCTCTAAAGCGACGATCTCGCCCAACTCCTTGACGGCCAAAAGAGCCTGCAGGGCGCGCACGGCCGGCATGGGTGACTGAGACGAGATGCGCACGCCGATCTCCAACGGAGCCGGATCCCCTTCAAGGAAACCTATCTGAGCCAAAGCGGAAAGCAAGCCGGGGGGCGGATCCGCAGGTTGGGTATTGGCTTGAAAAGCCTCCAGGGCCTGGCGCAAATAGTCCACGCTCTCCAAAAGCACCGTCACGTCCGCCGAACTCGGGGTCAGCCTTCCGGCGCGAATGTGTTCGAAGATCTCTTCCATGACGTGGGTGATCTCGGCTATCTGCTCCAGACCGACTGCGGCCGCGGCTCCCTTTATGGTATGGGCCGACCGAAAGACACGGGCCACTCGTTCTTCGTCCGGCCCTTCCTTTTCCAGGGCCAAAAGATCCGCCTCCAGGGCCTCGACGTGTTCGGACATCTCATCGAGAAAGACCTGCAGGGCCTCATCGTCCAGACCGAGAAAAAGCGCCACGGTGCCTATCCCTCCACTGCCGTATCCGCCGGCGGGTTGTCGGCTATGCTCTTGAGAACTCCCTGCTCTTTGTCGGACAGGAGGCGGTCCACGTCGAGTAAGAGCACGAGCCCCCTATCGGTCTTGGCCACTCCCCGCACGAATCCGGCGTCCACGCCTGCGGTCAGCACGGACGATTCTACCTGCGAAGAGGGAACACGCAGCACTTCGGTGACCCCGTCCACGACGAGTCCGACCACGATTTGACCCATCTCCACGACCACTACTCTGGTCTCACGCCCGATCTCCGCCTCCGGCAATCCGAAGCGTTTGCGCAAATCGACCACCGGAATGATATTACCCCGCAAATTGATGATGCCTTGCGCCCAACCCTGAACCCGCGGCACACGCGTCACGGGCTCCCAAGCGATGATCTCTTTGACCACGGCGATGTCGAGAGCGTACAACTCATCTCCCAGTACACATACCACCAGATGCTCATCATGCTCGTTTTGGTCCGCCCGTGCCACTTGTCAGTGCCCCCTTCTTTGCCTGATCAGATCTGCTTTATGCTGCCGTCGGCAAACTTGATCTCCATGACACCCGTATCCGGAGAAAAGATCACCGTCCGACCCACGCTGCCTCCGATGTCGCTGGCGACGACGGAAATGCCTTCTTCTTCCAACGCGGCCATGATCAGCTCAGCGTTTTTTTGGCCCGGCGCCCCCAACGCCGCCGCCAGCGGATGAGCTCCTCCCACTAACTTGGCTACGATATCATCCGGCGTGGCTCCCCGCTCTTTCAGCATCTCCAACGCCTTCGGGATGGCCCAATCGGCAAACTTCGCCGGAGTGGAAGGAAGAGGCCGCGCTCCCTTCGATGACGGGAGCACGACGTGGCTCATGACCGCCGTCTTAATGCTCGGACTCCACAGTACCAGACCGATGCACGAACCAAGACCGAAAATGGCCAGTCGAGCTTCGGGTCCGGCCACTGACATCTGACCCAATCCCACATTGAAGGTTTTTTGTCTATCCTGAGCCCCGGCTGCCGTGGAACGTGCCCTCACTGCGCCCCTCCTCCCCGGCTTAAGATACGAAGTGACTCAGCATCGGGCATCAGCATGATGGTTCCCGTCAATCCGCTGTCGCCGGCTTTGAAGCGGACACAGACGGCCAAAAGCTCCTCGCTTTCCACACTGGCCACCGCCAAGATGGTGTTCACCAAGGCTCCGAGCATGTCGCGGGCCAACGCCGGAGGGGTGACGGCGATCTTCCATCCGCCGCGGTCGGCGATCCCGTTGATCAGCCAGCTGACGATGATGTTGCCCGCCTCCAGCAAGGCGGAGTCCACCAGCTCCTGATCGTCGGTGTCGCCTAAGAAAAGGTGGGCGAGGATATCGGGGTTGTCGCCGTCCAAACACAACAGGCAATGTCCCGTCAAATCTCCCGCGTAGCCGATGTAAATCCCCGTCACGTCGGCTTCAGGAGCCCAGGCCAGCTCATCAAGCTCCAAGACAGGGGCCAAAGCCATGCGATCGACCTCAAGGGTCACCTCCGTCCCCAACAGCTGGGTGAGCCCCTGGCCCGCGTTGTTCAATCCGGCCATGGCCAGAGCTTGCATCTCAGGTGCCACAGTCATTTGGGTCATTCGCAGATTCCCTCCTATGTCTACCCTGCGGAGGCCAAAGCCTTGTTTACCGCCTCAAGCAACAGTTGAGGCGCGAAAGGTTTGAGTACAAAATCCAAGGCTCCAGCCTCAATGGCACTCATCACCATCGCCTGCTGGCCTATGGCGCTGACCATGACGATCCGGGCGTCAGGATCCTTCTCCTTAATCGCCTTGACCGCCTCGATGCCGTCCATCACGGGCATCGTCACGTCCATGAGCACGAGTTGCGGCTTCCACTCCTCGTATCGCTCGACCGCTTCGGCGCCGTTTTCGGCCTCCGCCACCTCATGACCGGCCTCGCGCAGCACTTTGGTACACTGCAGGCGCATGAAACGCGCGTCATCGACGACCAGAATGCGCGCCATGTTATCCCCTCCTTATCACTCGTCCTGGGGCTACAGCTTAAAGTGAGCCACATGCCTCAGCAGCTCTTCGCCGATATCCGCCAGATGAGCGGCAGAGGCGGAGACTTCCTGCGCCGAGGCACTGATCTCCTCGACGGTGGAGGCCAACTCCTCAGCCATGGCCGCGTTTTGCTGGGCAATCGGAGCCACTCTCCGTACCGCCTCAGCGACCTGTGTAGCCGCCGCTGACATCTCTTCGGTGGCTGCCGTGCTTTGCTCCGTCACCGCAGCCACGGTTTCAAATACCTGCAACTGCTGAGTGGCATGAGCCCTGAGCTCTTCCGCGGCCTCTGAAATCTCTTCCGCGTGCTCTGCCGTGGCACGGGCCAAAGCGAGGACGGTCTGCAGCATCTCACCCGCTTCCTCGGTTCCCTGGGCCTGCTCAACCGCCTGCGCGGTAACTTGTTCCATACTGCGCACGGCTTCGGCGGTGCGGCCTTGGATATCAGCGATGAGTTCGGCGATCTCTTTGGCCGAAGCATCGGACCGTTCGGCGAGCTTACGCACTTCTTCGGCCACGACGGCAAAGCCCCGCCCGTGATCTCCGGCTCTTGCCGCCTCAATGGCCGCGTTAAGAGCCAACAAGTTAGTCTGATCGGCGATTCCAGAGATAACTTCGGTGATCTTGCCGATTTCATCGGACAACTGATCCAGATCGCGGATGTGTTGCGCCGATACCTCCGCCAGACGCTTGATATCTTGCACTCCGATGACCGAGCGCCGTACGAGCTCATCGCCCCGTTGAGCCGTTTCAGCGCTACGGGCCGCTTCGTTCTTGACCTCAGCCGCTCCGGAGGCCACGGTTTCCACGGCCTGGACCATCTCGTTGAACCCGGTCAGTGCCTCTTGGACGTCACCGGCCATCTGCTGAGACCCGCTGGCTATCTGTTGGATGGTCTGCTGCAACTGTTCCATAACCTCACTGATCTCGGCCGCATCCCTAGCCTGTTCACTGGCTCCGCCGGCCAGTTGCTGAACGGCCTGCGCCGCCCCGCCCGTCGCCTGCGCCGACTGCGCCGCGGCACCGTCGAGCTCCTGAGCTGCTTGCGCCACCGCCTGGGCTGAGGATTGCACACCCTCCAGCAAGCTACGCAGTGATCTCAACATGATATTGAGTCCGGTCCCCATCTGTCCGAGCTCGTCCCTGGTATGGACCCGCAATTCTTCTACCGTAAGATCGCCGGCGGCAATGTTGCGAATGAACTCCGTAGCCACGACTATGTCCTTGGCCACCGTATTGGCAATAAGAATAGCTATCAGTCCGGCCATGACCATAGTGGCCAATGCCAGGCCTACCACCTGGAATCTCACGCGGTTTAAGCGCGCGGCAATGGCGCCGGCATCGGTATCCACACCAACCACGCCGATGACGCGACCTTCACGATCGTGCAAGGGGCTCATACCCGCTTTCCAGATCCCCATATCGTCCTCGTAGATCCCGGAAGCGGCCGATTCGCCGGCAAGAACCTTTGCTAAGGCCTCACGGAAAGTCCCCTCAGGGACCTCAAAAGTCGATCCCGGAGAACGCATTTCGGGATAGATGAACGCGATGGTCAGCTGTTGAGTGGAATCACCCAGGAAAACCCACGAACTCGTCTGACCGGAATTACGAGCAAACATCGCCCCTAGATTGGAGTACTTCCGATATAGCGGTGATTGAGGCCCTTCTTCGGCCAACTTCTTCAGTTCTTCAGCGTCCACGTGTATGCGCAAGGCATGGGTCCAGTGGATCTGCTCTTCATCCATGTAGTTCATCAGACTTGATTTCTCGCTATGATACCACAGCACCCCTACGATTCCGACGGCGAACAACTGCGCCAACAGGAAACTGACGATCAACCGGAGGCGAATGCTGCGCCGGTAGTGAAAGACCTTGCTCATCTTGGGACCTCCTCCCGACATGCTGACAACTCAGGATAAGCTCTCTGACCTTAAGAAACTATATCGACCGGATGGATCCGGAACTTGAGGTCCCGAACCGAAATGCATTTTTTCCAAGAGATAAAAGACAGGTCTGTCAAGATTGACAGGCCAAAGAAGTGCCGTCGGCAGGGGAATATCTTCCAAGGAAGAACAACGAAAACGGAGTGAAAATAAAAGACGATTTAAAGGAAGGGGGATATGTATTTTGTTGAAGTCGACGCCCAAGATCGGAGCCGTCATCGTCTTGTCGCTGTGCCTGGCCCTTTCAGCGCTCACCGCGGCCAAGCCCGTGAAAATAGTGCTTCAGTACCGAGCCGGAGGGCTGAGAACCGAGGCGGCCGAGGCCTGGATCGCCGAGTTCGAAGCTGAAAATCCGGATATTGAAGTGGAGTTCTACCCGGCTCCCAGCGGCTTCACCGAGCGAACCATGATCTCTTGGCTGGCCGGGGTAGGCCCTGATGTAACGGAGATCTACGGTGACTGGGGTCAGGACTACGCTCGCAACGGGATGTTTGCCGATCTGCGTCCCTATGTTCAACGCGAGTTTACCCAAAAAGACATCCTCGACTTTTGGCCGGTGGCCTGGGAAGCGTCCTTTGTCCATTGGGGCCCGTACAAAGGAGAGCAATACCTGATACCCCGATATATGATCACCACCGTCCACTACTACAACATAGAGCATTTCGAATCGGCCGGACTGGAGGACCTAAACCGGCTCGATGCCAAACGACAGTGGACGTATGAAGTGCTTCGAGACTAGGCCAAAAAGCTCACCGTCTCCGACGGTGAACGGATAACCCGTTACGGTTTCACCACCAACACCAAAGACTACCGTCGTCTCGATGTCTGGGCCAGAGCTTTTGGAGCGGGCTTTTTCAACTTGGCGGATCCGAGGGAGTTTTGGGGCACTCGGGATGAGACCGTAAAGGCGATGACCTTGCTGCAAGAGATGATCTGGTCGGATCAGTCGACGGCACCGTCTTTTGCCAGAGGCAACTTCTTCAAAGGGCTGATCGGGATCGTGGAAGAAGGAAACCATTCAGTCCTCGATCAGTTTGATCGCACGATCGCCGGCAGTTTCAGTTGGGATCTCGCCCCGTCTCCCGTCGGTGTGAACGGTCGCAAAGCCTATTCGGCGGACAACGGCTTCGGTATGTGGCGAGACACTCCGCGCCCTGAAGAATCCTGGCGGTTTATCAAGTTTTTGACCTCGACGCGAGGCAACGAGATCGCCGCCAAACACGAAGGTCTCGCTCCCGTCCGGCGTTCCGCTATGCCTTTCTACCAGCAGCTGGCTCCTGAACTGAATCTCGGAGTCCTTTTCACGAACATGGAAGATCCGGGGCCGCCGCTGACCACTCTCCTCATCGGAGATGTGAAAAACATCGCTGATACACTCAACAACGCCCTGGACAGAGCGCTGATAAAAAACGAAAAACCCTGGGCCATCATAGCTGAAGAGATCAAGCCGCTTATAGAGGGCTGGGCGAGACAATAAGACAATGGAACAGGCTGGGCCACTGGCCCAGCCTTGTTTAATCGATTTATAGCCATGCGGGTTCTCGGATAGGCTGACTCGCCACTGCCTGGCCGCTTCCTCCAACACCGTGTGAGCGGCGACCTGCCCCTCGATCGCTTTGGTGTACTGCTCGCCGTGCCTGTCCAGCGCGACAGATCTTATCCCCACCGTGTTTGCCTCGGTGGGCGTCAGTCTCTTGCGGCGATCAGCAACTTATCCCACGTCCGTGGCGGACTGTCGGGATTCATGCCCGCCAGCTCAAGATCGCTCCGATACCACCACGTTCACAGCCCCGTATAGATC
>LFTP01000205.1 GCA_001513395.1 Clostridia bacterium DTU080 | reverse complement strand
GCCGTCAGCGTTGTCTTACCATGGTCTACGTGGCCAATCGTGCCCACGTTTACGTGTGGCTTTGTCCGTTCGAACTTTTGCTTGCCCACAACAATCACTCCTCGTCTTGACATCTACTCCGGTAGGCGCGGAGACAGTGGAATGACAGGCACATATCTGCCCCGTGGCAGATTCTTTGCAGCCTCAGTTTTTCCTGCCCGCTATCCGCCTATTTAGTGGAAAAGGCTCACCAGCCGGTGAGCCTTCCCTCTGTTAAGCTGGAGCCCGTAGCCGGAGTCGAACCGGCGACCTCACCCTTACCAAGGGTGCGCTCTGCCTCGGCTGAGCTATACGGGCCTGCCACAGAATGCATTATAACACACCGTGGCGCTGTCCGTCTATAGTCAAAAGCAAAGAATTTAACCCTGGGCTTGTCACGCCCGTAAAATTACAAAACCTGCATTTCACTAAACTGAAATGCAAGCTTTGTGGAGTTGGTTGCGGGGGCCGGATTCGAACCGACAACCTTCGGGTTATGAGCCCGACGAGCTACCTGACTGCTCCACCCCGCGACGTGGTGGAGGGGGAAGGATTCGAACCTTCGAAGGCATCCGCCAACAGATTTACAGTCTGCCCCAGTTGGCCACTTTGGTACCCCTCCACGTTGCAAACAACAATTTTAATTGTACAGGATCACGACTACGTTGTCAACATCAACTTTCTACACTCTTGCCGGATGAATCCAGCTGTCCGACACTAAGCAAGTCGTAGGAAGTAATGGAGCCAGCGATGGGACTCGAACCCGCAACCCCCCGCTTACAAGGCGGGTGCTCTACCAATTGAGCTACGCTGGCGTGTCGCGGATACTACCGTGAGCCACGAAATATGGTAGCATCCTCAGCCGAACCTGTCAAGCCTGACGTGCCATCTCGCTCTCACGCTTTTCCAGATAGCGCTCAAGCTTACGCTTCACGCGCTGAAGAGCATTGTCCACCGACTTAACGTGTCGGGACAGTTCCTCAGCGATCTCTTGATAAGACTTGCCCTCCAGGTAATACATGAGCACGTTCCATTCCAAATCACTCAGGAACTCACTCATCTTACCCTCGATGTCTATGAACTCCTCGCGGCTGATGACCAGTTCTTCCGGATCGGTCACCTTGCTTCCTGAGATGATGTCCATCAGAGTCCGGTCGGATTCCTCATCGTAGATAGGTTTATTGAGTGAGACATATGAGTTCAAGGGAATGTGCTTCTGGCGCGTGGCTGTTTTGATGGCCGTTATGATCTGCCTGGTGATGCATAGTTCGGCAAAAGCCCGAAACGAAGCAAGCTTGTCGGGGCGGAAATCCCGTATCGCTTTGTATAGCCCGATCATGCCCTCCTGGATGATATCCTCGCGATCGGCTCCGATGAGAAAATAGGAGCGGGCTTTGGCTCGTACGAAGTTCCGATACTTACTGATCAGATACTCCTGAGCTACTTCATCCCCACCTCGAGCAAATGCCACTACCTCTTCGTCACAAAGATCCTCGTATACTGCGTAGTAGCTTCGCTCCGCGTAGACGCCCAACCGCATCTCCTCCAACAAAAAGCTCCGAAATCCTCATCAGCATGAAACTCGACAGATACCAACAGATATCAACTTCTCTGTTGCGAGATTGGTCTTCTGCCGTACAAAGGGGAAAAAACCCGGTAAACCGAAGATATTTACAGCCAGGGGACTAAGCAGCCGTTCCTCACACAGGAACGGCACCTACATATGCTTTTCCAAGCCGAAAACTAGCGTCATTATACATCACTCGTCCTAGGGCGTCAAGGTGAGCACGGAGACGTTGGGCCTATGTATATCGTATTTTATTGAAAAATTTCAGCTGTCCGGAGTGACTACAAAGAAGAGATCTCCTCGGCCAAAGATGGAGGGGTGAGGTTTTGCCGTCGCACGGAAGGCTGAGGCGGATACACGTCTTGAGATACGCGCTGTCGCCAGATTTCAGAACCGTCCGGTCCGAGTGCAACCAACCAGGTCTCAACGCGCCGACCCTCTTGTCCTTCTTTAAGAAGCACTGATTCACCGATTGGCATTGACGGGTCGTTCTCAATCACCTCTCCCGCGGGAAGGATCTCCGATTCCTCAGTGACTACCGTGTACATAACAGACAGCTCGTTTGCACCCCATATAGACAAAGTGACTCGGTTGCCGACAACTTCACTGGATACGAGAATCGGAAACGAATGGGTATTGGCAAAGCGAAAATCAATGGCTCCGTAGTAGACAGTTGCATCACGGCCCAAACCGATGTAGCCTAACGGGCGCGAGTGAGGTCTGCGTTCCACGATCTGTAAACCGGAGAGCAGGGCTGCATTGTACAAGGTAGACGAAACCTGACAGATACCCCCTCCGACGCCCCACACCATCTCCTGGTTCACAATCTCAGGAGCGGCACGAAAACCGCGTTCGACGGTGCGGGGACCGACAACGGTATTAAAGGAAAAGACTTCGCCCGGAAGTAAGAGTGTGCCGTCAAGAAGGGTGGCGGCCATTGTTATGTTGTGGACCCGGCCCTCCTGTGCGGGATCAAAGTAACTGGAGAAACTGGCCAACAAATGGCGCAGCCCCAAGCTCCGCAAGGCCGCCGCAGTGGTGCCGGGAGGTACCGTTTTTATGACGGCAAACGCTCTGGGCTCACCTGCTCGCCAGGCATCAAGTAACCGAGCCCGGGTAGCTGGAACATCGAGTTCTTGTCCGCTCTCTTCGGGCACAATGCTCCTGGTTTGCGGATCCGGACGAGCATTGCGAGGCGGACGCCAAATCTCTTGACCAATCTCGGCCAGACGCTCATTGATGGTTTCTTCATCGTATACCAGGCGAATGGGCAGATAACGTGGCTGTCTGGGCCTGACCAAGAAGGCCAAATAACCTTCGGGTGGGTGTGCGGCGACATCGTGCCACATTCCCAGACGATCGATTTGTACACCCAGCTGCGAACCGATGAGTTCCCATGTCTGCTCCCCGGCGATGAGTTGGAGAGGCTGCTCCAAAAGCCGCGCTTCGAGGAGATCCAGTGCCTCGAGGAAACTGGTTTCGCTGTCAATGGGAAGCTTCGTGCCGCCGCCCGTGATCACTTCCCGTGACAGTCTGGCCCACACCAACCAGTGAGCCATACCATACCCCAGAAAGACGCAGGCACAAAGGAGAGCGGCAACGGGCACGATGGGTTGACGCATTCACTTCACCAACCTCGCCCCTGTTGCGGAAGATCAAGATTAGTCTGCATCAAGCGCGGGCCTGCTATTCCCGTCTTTGCCGCTGTCGGAGCACTTCGAACAGAATCAGTGATCCGGCCACCGAGGCGTTAAGGGAATTGACCCTTCCGCACATGGGAATGCTGACCATGAAGTCGCAGTGCTCGCTCACAAGACGTCCCAGACCAGCGCCTTCCGAGCCGACCACTACAGCAAGCGGCCCCGTCAGATCTGCTTCCCACAGGGTTTGTTCAGCGTTCATCTCCGCTCCGACGATCCAAAGCCCTGCCTCTTTCAGTAGTCTCATGGTTTGGACCATGTTGGTCACTCGGGCCACGGCTACGTGTTCTACGGCACCGGCTGAGGTCTTGGCCACTGTAGGGGTAAGCCCCACGGCTCTGCGGGAAGGGATCACCACACCGTGGACTCCTGTAGCTTCTGCACTGCGCAGTAGCGCCCCCAGATTGTGCGGATCTTGTATCTCATCGCACAACAGTAAGAACGGTGTTTCGTTTCGTTTGTGAGCTCTTTGCAGTATATCTTCCACGTCGACGTAGCCTCTGGCTGCCGCGATGGCGATAACCCCTTGATGTCTGCCTGTAACGCTTTGACGATCAAGGTGCGCCCTATCGACGATATCCACACGCACGCCGCGTTCGTGGGCCATAGACTTGATTTCCTGCAACGGACCTGGCCGATCGCTGTAAATCATCAAGATGCAGTCGAGGGCGCGACCAGCCCGAAGTGCTTCACGAACCGGATTGCGTCCTTCGATCTGCACCGTTTCGGTATCCGACGGCGAGAAGTGAGCAGTCTTGCGCCTTCTGGATTGTCTTTCTTGCACTTCAGGGTTCACCTCTGTCTTCTTGCCGTTCAGCCAGTTCAAAGGCTGCCTCCATCAGCTGTTCGAGTCGTTCCTGGCGTCCCAACAAATACAGGTATCCCAATAAAGCCTCAAAAGCGGTGCTGTAGTGATGATCAGCCGGATCTCCGTGTCTATAAGACGAAAAGCGGGCGTTGCGCGCCCGCCGCACGACATCGGTTTCTTCGTTCGTCAGTCGATCCGAAAAAGCGCGCAACGCTGCCGCCTGCGACGCGGCCTGAACCCGCATCACCGCCTGGCGATGTAACTCGGCCGTAGGAAGAGGGACACCCATCAGAAGCCGATCGCGTACATAGAGTTCAAATATGGCATCCCCAAGATAGGCCAAGGCCAGAGGATGCATCTGGCACGCTCGGAAAGGATCCAGCCGACCAAGGCCTGGCAAGAAGAATCCCTTCGTTAATTCTGAGCTCATGGATTTTGAACCACCCAGCGAGTACCGGAAGGCGTGTCCTCAAGTATTATGCCCAACTCCTTGAGGCGATCACGAATACGATCTGCCTGCTCCCAGTCTTTGTGTTTGCGCGCCTCGTTCCTAAGCTCTATGAGCAACTCCAGCAACTGCACGTTGAGGCCTTCTTCCGGGATCGCCGCCGTCTGCTCGCCCAGGATTCCAAGGATATCTCCGGCAGCTTCTTCTAAGAAGGCCCAAGCCAACTCGACCCCGTCGGCTTCCATTCCGGTTCCCCGAACTTCTCGCACCACATCAAAGAGAACGGCTATAGCCTTGGGCGTGTTAAGATCATCGCTCATAGCCGCATCGAAGTCACGCACGGCCTTGTCCACAGCAGCTCCCAATCCTCGGGAATCGAGCTGCGCTTTTCCTGACCATAAAGCACTCAATCCCGGCCATTCAGGGGTTAAGTTAAGCTCTCGCAATTCCCATACCAGCGCATTGAGCCGGCGCCAGCCTTTTTCCGCCGCTTCCAGACGTTCGGGAGCGAAATCTACGGCGCTACGGTAATGATGCGACAAGATGAAATAACGCAGCAATTCCGCAGGATACTTGTTCAAGACATCCTCTACGGTGAGGAAATTGCCCAGGGATTTCGACATCTTCTCCCCGTGCATATTGACCAGCCCATTGTGCAACCAAAAGCGTACAAAGGGGACTTGACCGCTAAAGGCTTCGCTTTGAGCGATCTCATTCTCGTGATGAGGAAAGACCAGATCGACGCCCCCGCCGTGAATGTCTATCTGAGCTCCCAAATAGCGGTATGCCATGGCAGAGCACTCGATATGCCAGCCGGGACGTCCCGGACCCCAAGGGCTGTCCCAGGCCGGCTCCCCGGGTTTAGCTGCCTTCCACAGAGCAAAATCCGCCGGATGGCGCTTCCGTTCATCGACATCAAAGCGAGTTCCCGCCTCCAGTTCTTCGAGCTTTTGGTTGGACAGTTTTCCGTACTCAGGGAAGCGAGACACGCTGAAATAGACATCACCGTTTTCAACATAGGCGAACTCTTTTCGGATGAGTTCTTGTATCATAGCTATGATATCGGGGATATGCTCCGAAACCCGGGGATATGCATCGGCTCGCTCTACGCCGAGGCGATCCATGGCGTTCAGATACTCTTGTGAGTAAGTGTTGGCAAGCTCCAACGGAGCGACTCCTTTTTCGGCGGCTCTGGCTATGATCTTGTCATCGATATCCGTGAAGTTCTGCACCAGCCGTACCTGAAAGCCTTTATGCCGGAGAAATCTGCGCACTACATCAAAGACGACCGCCGGGCGAGCGTGGCCGACGTGAGTAGCATCATAGGGGGTCACCCCGCAGACGTACATGCTTATGTGACCGGGTTTCAAAGGAATCAGAGACTCCTTGCGTCGAGTGAGTGTATTTGTCACCTGGATTTCCACCGTGCTTCATCCTTTTCACTTGATGTACCGCAAAAGCTAAGCCGTGACATCACCGCCGAACGGTGTGTTGCCACCCACGGCACTTCTGGTCTCAAGTTCCGCTATGCGTTGTTCCAAGCGGTTAATACGCTGCATCAGATTGTCCATGGGATCAGGCAAGCTGCCATGATCGAGGTTGATGGTATCTTGGACACGTCTTCCGTTTTCGCGTACCACTCGTCCGGGTACTCCCACCACGGTTGCTCGCGGAGGGACATCTTGCAAGACAACGGCTCCGGCCCCGATACGTGCTCCTTCACCGACCTGTAAGGCACCCAATATCTTGGCCCCAGCACCTATGACTACATTGGGACCTATAGTGGGATGGCGTTTCCCTCGTTCTTTGCCCGTACCTCCCAGTACGACTTGTTGGTATAGCGTGACGTTGTCACCGACTTCCGCTGTCTCTCCGATGACCACGCCCATGCCATGGTCGATGAACACGCCGCGACCGATTTTCGCTGCCGGATGGATCTCAACACCTGTGAGAAAGCGACTGATATGCGAGATCAGCCGGGCCAAGAAGTAAAGCTTACTGTTCCACAATCTGTTGGCCAGGCGGTGGAGCACAAGGGCATGGAAACCCGGGTAAAACAAGAACACCTCAAGTCGGTTACGGCATGCGGGATCTCTGTCCAAGACTGCTTGAATGTCATGCCGGATCGAGCGAAACATGGCTTCACCCTCTTCTCGCTTATCATCCGCATCGCGGTCAGGCCTTGTCCGGCAGATATAGAAAAACCGCCCCTGTAACCAGATACAGAGGCGGCAAGTAAGCACACTTCCGCGGTTCCACCCTGCTTTTAGACCAGGAGCGGTCTCTCATCGGGCACGGTTCAAGTATGCCCTAGCGCGTTAACGGGCGCTCCCGTCCTCGCTTACTGCCGCTTGGTCCCTGAACTCGACACATGCGGTTTCAGCTGGCAACTCGGGGGTGCACTACTCCCGACGAAGCCTCGGAGCTATTTGCAGCCTGTGATAGCTCCTCTCTGCAGAGGCCGGTGTTGTCGAGGTACCTCCCCGTCATCGTCTTTATCCGGTGGGCTAAGTATAGCACAGGTCGATAGGCGAGTGTCAAGCCGGATCAGGGTCATCCCAGCCGAGATGACGGTTCAAGAACCGCAGCGTACCCTGAAGGTTGATCTCATGTCCTCCCGAGAAAACCTCCAGCTCAGTGCGATCACCGATCCCCAACCGATCGTAGAGATAACGGACCTTGGCGTATTCAAAGGCCACCCATTCATCGGTGCTACAAGCATCACTATGTCCCCGCTCCACCATAAACGGACGAGGAGCGATGAGATAGACCATCTCTGCATGATTGAAGCTTTCGCCCAGCGCAAACTCAAAGATCTCATATTCTCCGGTAAACAGATAGCTGGAGAAGAAATCCACACTGACGGTCTTCATAATCCACTCGTTGAAATCACCCGAACAGATGACTGCGGCATACTGTTTCAGCAATGCGGGGACGCGCAAAGCGGTCTTGCCGCCGTAAGACAGACCGTACATGGCGATCCGTTCACTGTCCACAAAGGGAAGCGTTGTCAACCAAGTGAGCGTGGCCTCGTGTATACCGGTGATAAACGAAAACAACGACAGCCCCAGCGGATTGGCTTTCCGCTGAAGGACCCGAAACGCATCGCCCGCCGGTCCGATGGAGGGATTCTGCGGCGCCAGTACGACATATCCGTGGGTCGCTAAACGACGGCCCATGGCCTTGTAGGTTCCCTCTTCCAACACCGACCGAGGATCGCCTCCCAGTCCGTGCTGACAGACAACGACCGGACGCTTTTCTCGATCCGTCACGTCATGAGGAATCAGCATATAGGCAAAGGCCGGCACTCCCTCCCACACTTGAATCACAACTTCATAGAGAGCATAATCCGGTGTTGACTCAATCAAGCGACTGCGTGGGTTCAAAGCCTCATTGATCGGCGGATGAGGACCGATCACCTGGTTGCGGAAGTAGTCGCGGTAGCTTTCCGTGTACTCCTCCCAATCCGCCAGTGAGATCGAGTCAACCCCTTTCCAAAACTCCCTTCGGCGTTTGGCGGAAGACTGCCACAGCCGTTGACAGTGAGCACATAGTTGACTGAACTGTCGTTGTTGGCGAGAGTCGGAATCCCAAGAGCGGACGGCTCGCGGGGCCTCGCCTTCGGGTGGCTGCTCTTCCGTTGAGATTCCGCAGGCGTTAAGCAGTGTCACCAGTGTCTCATCGGCGCCCACGGTCAGTGTATCTCCCCCGGGATCCACCAAAGCGATCCCTTCCGCGGCGTCACAACCCTCGTAGGCCAGCCGAGCCAAAGATACTTCATCACGTACCTCGGCTAAAGAGGCGGGGGCGAGTACCCCGGGTGCCGCCCCTTTACGGCTTTCAGTGGGCGCAGGGGGACCCTCAACCAGCGGGCCGGGGCTGGCCTCGATGACCAGCGGACGAGGTGCTATATATGCTGCCACTTCGGCATCCGAAAAGCCGCGGAGCTGTTGCCATACATTTCTGTAGATCGGCTCTTTCCACACCTCATAGCGGTTGCCGAAACAACCGCTCACACCGACTCCGGAGATCCGTTCATCCAGAGCGGCGCTGTATAGGGCGAGCAGCCCTCCTTCGCCGTAGCCGAAGAGAATGATCGGACCCTGCTGCCTGTGGGAAAACAGATCGACCAGGCTCAGGATTTTTTGAATCTCGTAACCTATCACGTGCCGCCCCATTTGATAGGCCATCCGATAGATGAACTCTCTGTGCGGTTGATTCGTCATGCGGATCTCGGGATTCCCCGACCATCGACAGTCACGATTGATGAGCGTAGGTACCACAACTTGACACCCGTACTCAGCCAGACGCCTGGCAAATTGCGCCCGCGGAGGAACGGCTGCATCGAGCCCTGCTATCATCTCCGGCGACCAGTCCGCGTCAGGCACCGCAATAGCCTGGGCTTTCACCTCGTTTTTGGGCCGCAGGAGCAATCCTTCGCCTTCTACCCCGGGAAGAACCGGCCACCGCACAGCTGTCACGGTATAGGTTGCCGTCTCCGCTAACATGACGGGTTCGGTTACCGTCGCTACCAGCTGGAGATCTTCCAGCGGTAACCGTTGATCGATTACCCCTAAGATACGTGCTAACCGCTCACGGTCCATCTCGAACTCAAGTCGTGCCAATCTGGCGCGGCGCTCTCGGTCGGCCGCCCGTAGTTCGCGATCCAATAGGGCACTCAAACCCTGCAATGTCTGTGTTCCGAAGTCTGTGTCACCAACCAGTGGCTTTGTGCCAACCAGAGTCAGTGGCTTATCCGCCATAGCTATGCCCCCCAGCAACTCAATTCCCCTGTGCACTGAGTTGTTCCACTGCGCCAGGGGATTTCCTTTCACAACGACGGCGTTAGCATCCCGACCATGATGACACAGCACAAGGCGGGACATTGGTCCCTGGTGCTCGCGCGCCACAAAGTATATGTTCATATAGAGTAACTTATTGACAGAACGGTATCGGCTGGGAGGGCGCGCATGTTTCAACAGATACTGGAGTTTCTCGACACCGTAGGCCTCATGCACATGACATACCAAAATGCAATCATGGTTTTGGTTAGTCTCGTACTGCTTTATCTGGCGATCAAAAAGGGGTATGAGCCCCTACTGCTCGTACCCATCGCCTTTGGCGTCTTGCTGGCGAACCTGCCTCTGAGCGACGTCATGAACCCAGATGGATTTATCTATCAGATATATCAGGGCGTAAAGCTCGGCGTTTTTCCCCCGTTGATTTTCGTCGGCGTCGGAGCGATGACGGATTTCGGTCCTTTGATTGCCAATCCCATCACCCTGTTGCTGGGAGCAGCGGCTCAGCTCGGCATTTTTATCGCCTTCTTGGGAGCGACGGCTCTGGGATACACTCTGCCTCAAGCCGGGTCTATCGGTATTATCGGCGGAGCGGACGGGCCCACGGCGATCTATCTGACGAGCCGTTTGGCTCCCGAACTGCTGGCTCCGATAGCCATTGCGGCCTATTCCTACATGGCCTTGGTTCCTATCATTCAGCCTCCAATCATGAAGGCGCTTGTGCCGCAAAAAGAACGCGAGATAGTCATGGCTCAGCTGCGTCCTGTCAGTCAGACGGAACGCATCCTTTTCCCCATTGTGGTGACGATCGTTGGAGGTCTTCTCGTCCCGTCTGCCATCACGCTCTTGGGTTCTCTCATGCTGGGGAATCTCTTGCGGGAATGCAAGGTCGTTGAGCGACTGTCCCAGACAGCTCAGAACGAGTTGATCAATGTCGTAACCATTTTTATCGGCCTTTCAGTCGGGGCCACGGCCAAAGGCACGACATTCCTCACACCCGCCACCCTTGGAATTATTGCTCTGGGGCTGGTGGCCTTTGCTGGCGGCACGGCGGGCGGCGTGATCCTTGGTCGCATAATGTGTGCCTTGTCGGGAGGTCGCATCAACCCGCTTATCGGTGCCGCGGGGGTCTCAGCGGTACCCATGGCCGCTCGAGTTGCTCAGAAGGTAGGACAAGAGGCCAATCCGTCGAACTTCTTGCTCATGCATGCCATGGGACCCAACGTCTCCGGCGTTATTGGCTCCGCGGTCGTGGCCGGCGTTTTCCTGGCGGCTCTGGGGTGATCGGCGGTCTATCGATATCTATCTACGCTCGTGAGCTAATCAACTGTGAGGCAGACCCGATACTCGAGTCTGCCTCAGTTCTTTACTTCCCTGACTGCCAACTCCACCCACTGCTGAATCTCATAGGTCAGTCCCATTTTCGGCCAGTCTTCCCTGCCATACCACCCCACGGCGGACGATTCTGAGTTTCCCGTCGGCGTGGGGTCGCCTAACACTCGCGCAAAATAGACAAGATCGATGTGCTGATGGTCATCATCAATGGTTTCCAGCTGAATACCGCGGGGCAAAATGAGCTGACGAGGATCTGATACCGACAAGGCTTTCTCTCCAACCAGCTCCACAAGCACTTTCGTCTCTTCCCAGACTTCACGTACAGCCGCCTCGCAGGGCAATTCATTGGGTTCGATGTGCCCGCCCGGGGGCAACCATTTTTGTAGTTGACGATGATACAACAAAAGGACCCGTTCCTGATGAACGACAAAGGTCGCCACCGACCATTCCCGGGTCATGTTTCCGCTCTTTGGCATAGAATCACGCACCGCCCTGCCATTTTACTTCCGATGCATGGCCTCCGCTTGACTGTTTTTGGTCAGCGTTCGTCTGCGCATCCACCACGCCAGAGCCACGAAGAAAGGAGTCAAAAGATGAGTCAGGGTAAAAAAGCCGGCTCCTAGTTGTGGCATGACCCAGCCTCCTACATACAGCGGGTTGGCTCGAAAGGTCTCCTCCACAAGCCCGCGCAGAAGACTATAGTAAAAGACAAACGACCAGAAGCGATACCCCGAGGGGGGATGCCTTTGGGCCAGATTGAGGTCGATGAAAAACAACACGGCTCCGATGGCCGATCCGTAGATCTGGGTCGGATGCCTGAAGCCGTGGGACGTGATGCGCCCCATGGCTTCTTGGTTGATTAAATTGGCCCAGCGAACGATGAAAATGCCGACGGCCAGTCCGGGCACCGCGTAGTCCGCCAGAGCCGAAAACGAGGCTCCGTGCCGCCGCATGTAGGGTAAGGCCCCTAAGATACCGCCGATCACGGCCCCGTGAAAAGAGAGGCCGCCTAGATCGATACGCCATATCATCCCCGGTTCTTTGGCGTACACATCCCAGTTGGTCATGACGTATACCGCACGAGCCCCGACGATGCCACTCAAGACAACAAAAAAGGCCAGATTGTACAGAAAGTCGTCATCGTAGCCCAGACTCCGGCCCCCCTTGAGAAAGCAGAAAAAACCCACGCCGACGGAGACGGCCATGAACAGGCCGTACCAGCGAACAGTGAAGGGTCCGATCTCAAACAGGACGGGACTGATCGATAACATGGGTCCGCTTCCCTCCAAAAGATCCTTGTCATGAGCATAGCATATATTGTCCACATCGGACAGGCATTCTGGCAGCCGTCCGAGCGCGGCATCCGGGAATGGGCCGAGTTCGCTTGAAGTGCTATCGTCTACGTGCTATTCTTAGGCTGACAGTCGAAGCACCTTCGGGGCGGGGTGAGCTCACGAGAGCAATTCCCCACCGGTGGTAACGGGTATCAACCTGAAGCCCACGAGCTGTAGGATCCAATGATTGCGGATCTACGGCATGATCCGGTGAGAATCCGGAGCCGACGGTATAGTCCGGATGGAAGGAGGCGCTGCATAGACCACCAGTCTGGTCAGTGGTTGAGTATGCAAACCGCCCCGGGGTCGTCCGGGGTTCTTTGTTGTTGGGGGAATCTGATGATGCACAATGACGAGCACTGGATGCGGCAGGCCCTCGATCTGGCAGCAAGGGCGCGAGGGCGCACCTCACCTAACCCGCTGGTGGGGGCCGTCATCGTCAAAGACGGTCGAATGGTGGGCAGTGGCTATCATCAAAGAGCCGGCGGTCCGCATGCGGAGGTCCTGGCCCTTGAACAAGCAGGTGCCGCCTCTCAAGGAGCGGACATCTACGTCACGCTGGAACCCTGTGCGCATTACGGGCGCACCCCTCCCTGTACCGAAGCCCTTATTTCCGCAGGTATTCGCCGTGTTGTGATAGCCATGATCGATCCTAACCCGCTGACCTCAGGAAAAGGAGTAGCGAGATTACGTCAAGACGGGGTTATCGTGGAAGAAGGGCTTTTGGAAGGCGAAGCACAGGCCTTGAATGCGCCCTACATCACGTACATGACGAAAAAAAGACCCTATGTCCTATGGAAAGTCGCTGCTACGTTAGACGGGAAGTCTGCTACCCGTATCGGAGCCTCGAAATGGATTTCATCGCCCCAGGCTCGAGCTCTTGTGCATCAAAAACGTCAGGAGATGGATGCCATCATGGTCGGTGTGGGCACTGTGTTGGCCGATGATCCACTTCTTACGGCGCGTCCCGAGGGATGTGATCCGGCGCACATCGAGCAGCCTGTGCGTATCATCGTCGACAGTAAGCTGCGCATTCCTTTAAGGGCCCGTTGCATCCAACCTGACAATCCCGGACGGACCATTGTAGCCACGACGGATGACGCACCGCCTGTCAAGGCCGAGCTGTTGCGTCAAAGAGGTGTCGACGTCTGGTCAGGCCCTGCATGTGACGGCCGCGTGGATGTGAAGGCTTTGCTTTCGGATTTGGCACAGCTTGAGATCACCAGTGTCTTGCTGGAGGGTGGCTCCACTCTGGCAGGCACCTTGTTCGATCTTCGGCTTATTGACGCTTGTATGGTGTTCGTGGCGCCGGTAATCTTCGGCGGGACGGAAGCATTGCCCGTATTGGGCGGATTCGGTGTAGATCATCCTTCATCCGCTCCGCGTCTGCATGGACCGAAGTGGCTGCAAGTGGGCCCTGATTTGATGGTCGAAGGCACGCTGAAGTGGCCGGAGAAACAAGGTGATGCATGTGTTCACGGGACTTGTTGAAGACGTTGGCCGTGTCGTTGAGGTGAGTCGAAGAGCCCGCGAAGTCTATTTCAGCGTGGCTTCATCGCGAGTCTGCAGCGAGTTGGAGATCGGCGATTCCGTAAGTGTCAACGGGGCCTGCTTGACCGTAGTCTCCAAAAGCGACCAACGGTTTACGGCGGCAGCCACTGCCGAGACGCTGCGACGTACAAACCTGGGACTTCTTACAGTAGGCAGTCGCGTCAATCTGGAAAGGGCTTTGCGTCTGGGTGATCGATTGGGCGGTCACCTCGTTTTGGGACACGTCGACGGACTGGGTCACGTAAGTCAACTGGCGAAAGAGGGCGAAGCGCTGTTGATGACAATCACGCCACCTTCTGACCTGCTACCGCTCATCGTGCCCAAAGGGTCGATCACCGTTGACGGCGTGAGTCTCACCGTGGCTACACTGCTTCCGGATGCTTTTACCGTCTCTTTGATTCCTCACACCTTGGGTGTGACTACGTTGCAAGAACGACGTGTCGGCGATCTGGTCAATTTGGAAGGTGACATCATCGGCAAGTATGTAGCCCGGTTCTTTGCCTTGGGCGCAGAACCCGTGTTCCAAGAGGAGAGCCACGGTCCTCCGAGCAGCGACATAAGTCTGGATGTGTTGCGTCAGCACGGCTTTGCCTAGTGATCGCGAAGGCAGAGGCAGAAGAACCTTGAAGGAGATAGCGCTAATGGCAAAAGATGTTTTCTGTAGCATACCTGAGGCCATTGAGATTATTCGCCAGGGCGGCATGCTCATAGTCATAGACGATCCTGACCGGGAGAACGAGGGCGATCTTTTGATGGCTGCGCAGAAGGTCACTCCTGAGCACATCAATTTCATGGTCACCCATGCGCGGGGATTGGTCTGCGTGCCCATGCCTGCCTCTCGTCTCGAAGAGCTGGAAATCCCTCTTATGGTCCGTGATAACACGGATCCCATGTGTACCGCCTTTACCGTCTCCGTAGATGCCAATTGGGTCACCACGGGTATTTCGGCACATGAAAGAGCTGCCACGGTGCAAGCATTGGTGTCCAAGGATACCAAACCCGAAGATCTCAGAAGGCCGGGTCACATATTCCCTTTGATGAGTCGGGAAGGCGGTGTATTGCGCCGCGCGGGTCACACCGAAGCGGCTGTCGATCTGGCCCGCCTGGCGGGACTGGCGCCGATTGGCGTTATTTGCGAGATCATGAACGAAGACGGGACCATGGCTCGCACGCCTCAGCTCATGGAATTCGCGGCCAAACATGGTCTGCGCATCATTACCATCAGCGATCTGATCGCGTACAGACGTCAAACCGAGCGCCTTGTCGAAAGAGTCACCGAAGCGAAGTTACCCACGAAGTACGGCAATTTTCGCGTCATCGGCTATCGGGATAAGATCACCGGAGAGACTATTGTCGCTTTGGTATGCGGTGATGTCTCTCAAGAGAAGGATGTCTTGGTCCGTATGCATTCAGGGTGCGTAACAGGTGATATCCTTGGCAGCCTGCGTTGCGATTGCGGAGAACAGCTGGAAGCCGCCCTGAAGCGCATTGCTCGTGAAAAGACTGGCGTCTTGGTTTACTTCCCCGAACACGAGGGCCGAGGTATAGGCTTGCTCAACAAGTTGCGGGCCTATGCGCTTCAAGACGAAGGCAAAGACACCGTGGAGGCAAACAACGCCTTGGGTTTCCCGGCTGATCTGCGTCACTATGGTGCCGGCGCTCAGGTCCTCACGGATCTTGGCCTCAGCACCATCCGACTGTTGACCAACAATCCGAGGAAGATAGCCGGCTTGGAAGGCTATGGACTGACCGTGACCAGCCGGGTTCCTTTGGAAGTGAAAGCAAACCTCTGTAACGTGAAGTATCTGGAAACAAAGCGCAGCAAAATGGGTCATATTCTCACCGCAACGGAACAGGAAGACGGGAGGTAATGATGTGGGACGGCACTATGAAGGCCATCTGGTCGCTGATGGGTTAAGGTTTGGCATAGTTGTGGCCCGTTTCAACGAGTTTATCACCAATCGCTTGCTGGGCGGGGCAATGGACGCCTTGCTTAGACACGGCGCTGACGAAGAGCGCATCGATGTAGCCTGGGTTCCGGGCGCCTTTGAGATTCCCCTGGCCGCGGCTAAGATGGCTTCCTCAGGGCGCTACGACGCCGTGATCTGCTTGGGGGCCATTATCCGTGGTGCGACCCCGCACTTCGATTACGTTGCCGCGGAGGCGAGCAAAGGAATAGCCAAGGTGGGGTTGGATACCGGTGTACCCGTCATCTTCGGCGTGATCACCGCGGACACGATCGAGCAGGCTATTGAGCGGGCTGGGACCAAGGCAGGAAACAAGGGTTGGGATGCCGCTTTATCGGCCATCGAGATGAGCGATCTTATGCGCAAGCTTTCAGAGTGAATCGCGCACTTGATTGATCGACCCCCGCAGACCGGCGAGAGTCGATCATATACCAATATGAATGGCGATGATCGTCAAACCAACGCGGTTGATCATCCGCAATATCGAGTAGGGTGACGCTCGCTGATCAGGCGAGCGTCAGCCCTCTCACAGAACCGTACGT
>LFTP01000210.1 GCA_001513395.1 Clostridia bacterium DTU080 | reverse complement strand
GACCATGTCCTCGTGGAAGAACTGGATGCTTGATCCGGACCTTTCCGTCGGACAAACCGTCGACCGCCATATCCATGACACGGATTTCATCCTCTATCTGCTGGGCGTACCTGCCGCCGTACGTACCACGGGTGCCTTTGACGATGCCGGACTGTCACACGTCAATACCCACTATGTCTATCCGGACGGGCCTGCAGTATTTGCCGAAGGCGGCGGTAACATACCTTTGGGCTATCCCTTCATGAGCTCCTATCGGGCCGTCTTTGACAAGGCTTGCATCGATTACAACAGCCGTCGCGATCCGAAGTTGCTGGTCTATCCTTGGGACGGCAAGCCCTACGAGCCCGAATACGAGGTCTCGTTCAGCGGCGAAGCGGACACCGCGGAGACCGGCGCCAACATCTCGGCTTTGGGAGCTTACTGGGCGGAGATTCGCTATTTCCTCGACTGCATCAAGGCTGGCCGGAAGCCTGAGGTCATCACTCCGGAACAGGGTAAGCAGACACTGAAGGTGGTGTGGGCGGAGGTCGAAAGCGCCACCAAAGGTGACGCAGTAGCTCTGTAAGGTAAGACAGCCGGACGAGTTCGTCCGGCTGATTCATCTTCTTTCTATTCGTGGCGATCGATTATACGATATCTCCAGCCAAGCTTCTTCGAAAAGAACCGAGGCGGCAACCTCTCTCCAAGCGACCATGGCCTGCGTTGCTTCGGTCTCTTCGATCGCTTTTTCCTGCACAGGCTCTTGTGGCTGGACCATCATCTCAGCGACGGTCTCAAACGGCAGGTGCCGTTGCCAAAACATCCTGTGCCTTGCACCACGTCTTTCCTCCAGTTCCAAGCGGTAGTATTCAGAGACCAAAGCGTCAATGCTTCTGACAGTGTTCGAAACGCGAGTGCACGACGCTCCCTGGCAAACGGATGCACCGTTCAACGGACACGCAGCGCATATGGCGTTCGCTCGCTGTTGCAAAGCGGCAATGGCTCTTGCCAGTCTGGCTTTTTGTCTCATACAAACGACTTTCTTCGTCCTGCCCGTTGTCCCTGCATCGGATTTTGCCGAACTTTGTCGATTGTCTTTTTCTAGACGACTTTACCCGGGTTGAGGATGCCTTTGGGATCAAAAGAGTTCTTGATCCGACGCATCAACTCAAGATTGATGTCTCCGGCCCAGCGATGCAGATAAGGTCGCTTGGCGATGCCGATGCCGTGCTCGCCGGATACCTGACCGCCCAGTTCATGACACTTGCGGTAAATCTCATCCATCACCTGCGGATAAGTCTGCTCCCACGTCTCATCGTCCATATCTTCCCTGAGGATGTGGATATGGCAATTGCCGTCGCCCGCATGGCCGAAGGTGATCACTTTGGCCCCGAAACGCTCCTGCAAAGAGTCACAGAAGGTGACGAACTCGGGGATGAGATGCGGAGGCACCACGGCGTCAGCCATCTCCAGCTCACTGACGGCCTTTAGAGCCTCCAGGAATGCCCCCCGGGGGTCCCAGACTGCCGAATGACGATCGCTCGTGTCGGCGATCAAGGCATCCAGCGCTCCCTGCGCCAGACAGGTCTCCGCCGCCGCCTGATAGGCAGACTCCAGCTCAGACTCGGAGTTGCCGTCAAACTGCAAGAGCAGATACGCCGGGGCTTCGTTGTGGGGAAACGGCTTGCCCATGCTCCGTTCGTAGGCATGAATGGCATCCTGCTGCATAAACTCGATGGCCGTAGGATTGGTCCGGCTCATCAGTATCTTGGGCACCGTACGGATGGCCTCTTCCAAGGAGGCAAAGGGCACAAGGATCGAGACCCTCTTTTTGGGCAAGGGAATCAGCCGCAAAACGATCTTGGTGATGATCCCCAGTGTGCCTTCGGAGCCGACCATCAGATGCATCAAGCCGTAACCCGAAGAGTTCTTGGAGAGCTTGCCCCCGAACTCCGTGACCTCACCGTTGGGTAGGACGACCTCCATGCCTCGCACGTAACCCCGGGTTACCCCATACTTGACGGCCCGCATGCCGCCGGCATTGGTGCTGACATTACCGCCCAAAGTGGCGCTTTTTTCACCCGGATCGGGCGGATAGAAAAGGCCCATTTTCTCCACGTGTTTCTGGAAATCCAAAAGGACCACCCCGGGCTCCACCGTGGCCATCAGACACTCTTGGTCGATCTCCAAAATGCGGTTCATGCGCGTCGTAGTCAACATGATCCCGCCGTGGGTGGCCACGGCGCCGCCGCAAAGGCCGGTGCCCGTACCGCGCGGAGTGACGGACAGATCGTTTTCATAGGCATAGCGCATCACATCCGAGACCTCGCGCGTGCATCCGGGTTCGACCAATACCTCGGGAAAGGCCCGCTCGCGGGCCAGTTCATCGCGGGCATAATCATCTGAAATCTCATTGCCCACCCGCACGTGTTCGGGTCCCACGATCTTCCTCAAGGCCCGGATGTCGGCCTCTGTTATCCTACGAAGCTGAGCGATTGCCATGGCCACCCCTACCTCCTATGAGCTCAATAAGATGCGGCAGCACCTCATTTACATCGCCGACGACCGCCAAGTCGGCCACCTCAAAGATGGGGGCCTGCCTATCCTTGTTGATAGCTATGATGTAATCGGAGCCCTGCATGCCGGCCACATGTTGTACGGCTCCGGATATCCCGCAAGCCACATACAGTTTGGGCCGCACCGTTCTGCCGGACAGCCCTACCTGTTGCGTGTGGGACAGAATCCCTTGTTCTACTACCGGCCGGCTGGCGCCCACCACTCCTCCAAGTTTCTTGGCCAATTCGGTGGCCAAAGCCAGACAACGCTCGTTGCATGCTCCTCTGCCGACAGCCACGATGATATCCGCTTCGGCAATCGAAGCTTCAGTGGCCGCCTCCACAATGTCCAAGATCTCGATTCCCGAAGTCAACTCGGAAGTCGGAGTACGCTTGATCACCGCGCCGTGCGGATTGTCAACCCGCTTAGCTCTTTCCATGACCTTGTACCGCACGGTGGCCATCTGCGGACGGTGATTCGGCGTAATAATTCGCGCCATCACGTTGCCCCCGAAGGCCGGTCGTGTCTGTACGAGTTCGCCGTTTTCCCGCACATCCAGACTTGTACAGTCCGCCGTGAGTCCGGTACGCAAACGCGTGGCCACCCGTGGGGCCAGCGACCGACCGACGTGGGTAGCTCCGATCAACATTATATTTGGACGTATGTCTTGCACCAACTCGCAGACAACGGCCGTGTACGGCTCCGCCCGATAACAACGCAAAGCCGGATCATCATACACGTAGACCGTGTCTACGCCATAATAGAGCAGGTCCGCCGCCTGCTCCTCGATACCGTCACCGGCAATGATGCAATGAAGCTTTTGGCCCAATGATCGGGCCAGCTCCAGACCCTTACCGATCATCTCATAGCTGACCGGATGAATCCGCCCGGCATCCTGTTCTACGAAAACCAAGACATCGGTGTAATCGTCCGGATCCACCGCTCCCGCCCCGCGGCTTTCTTCCATAGACAGAGCGCCTTGGGGGCAAGCCTCTATACAGGCTCCGCACAGCCGACAGTCATCGGTGATGATCAGCTGCGATTCTTCAATCTCAATGGCCCCGAACGGGCACGCGTCTATACAGGCCCCGCACAGTATACAAGCATCCCTGTCGACATGCACCCCACTCATAGCACCTTCAGCTCCTCCAGCTTCCCAAGCATCCGCTCGGCCAATTCCCTCGCGGGCGCTTCCCATACCTCCCGTTGCTGTTCAAAACTGGGCGGAAAGACCTTCTCGACACGTGTGGGAGATCCGTCAAGGCCGAAGAACTCCTCGCCGTCCGCAGGCTTCAGATCCTCGTATGACCAAATTTCAAGCGGTTTGTCCTGCGTCGCTACGAGCAGACGATAGGAAAGCAGACGCAAACGCCCGACCTCCCTGGTGCAAGTCAACAGACAGGGGAGACTGACCCGCAGCCTCTCCGTGCAATCCGACATCTCGGCTTCTACGGTCACGGAATGCCCCGGCCTGGCCTCAATGCATCGACGCACATACGATACATGCGGTATACCCAACAACTCAGCCAAGGCGGGTCCCACTTGGGCGGTGTCACCGTCACTGGTCTGCATCCCCGTGAGCACGAGATCCGGCATACCCAGCTTCTTTATGGCCTGCGCCAGGGTGAAGGACGTCGCCAGTGTATCGGCTCCGGCGAACTTGCGGTCGGAAAGCAGAATCCCGCGATCGGCCCCCAGCGCATACGCCTCTTTAATGACAGCCTCGGCCTGCGGCGGCCCCATAGACAGAACGGTGATCGATCCGCCGTGCTCCTTTTTCAGCGTGACGGCCAGCTCCAACGCGTGAAGGTCATAGGCATTGACCCGCGACTCAACTCCCTCGCGCTTGAGCGTGCCTCGCTCGCTGTCGATCTCCACCTCCGTCGTTCCCGGAACCTGCTTCAGGCAGACAACGATGTTCAGCATTTCCTAGCCCCCAACATACTCAGTCCCCAGCGATCACTGTCAACGCGCCCTGTCCCAGGATCACCCTGTTCTCTCTCGTGAAATGCCTGGCGGTGACGATCCCTTCCCCGGTCGGTCCAGCAACCGTCAGCGTGATCGGCCCGGCGCCGTCCACACCCAAACCGGCGTAACTCGGGGCATTGCAGACCAACAACGTCGGCCGAATGGCGCGTCCGTAGGCCGTGATCCGCTCCAGATTCTGGGAGTGAATGATGGCCGTATGGCGATTGCCGTGTTCAACCTCGACGGCCAAAGCCAACCCTTGGGCGAAACTTCCCACCCGAACCACGGGCAGGATGGGCATCAACTGCTCGAGTTGGACCAACGGATGCGAAGCGTCCACCTCGATGACGATCGCCTCTACATCGGAGCTGGCCCGGATACCCAAATCGTTCAGGATAACCGCCGCGTCCCTGCCGATGTAATCCGGATTCATATGTCCGTCTTTGACGACCAGATCAGTCAGACGATTGATGTCAGAGCCGCGCAACTCCACCACCGGCAACTGCAACAACTGACGCATGAAAGGAGTCGCTACGCTCTCTTGGACGATGATCACTTTCTCAGCGATGCACAGCAGGTTGTTGTCCAAGACGGCACCCGCCAAAATGGCCTTTGCGGCATGGGCCAGATCAGCCGTGTCATCGACCAATGCCGGAGGATTGCCGGGACCGCCGGCGATGGTCCTCTTGCCGCACGACAATGCCGCTTTAACCAGACCCGCTCCGCCGGTGGCCACGACCAAACGTACCCGGGGATGATGCATGGCCTCATTGACCGCGTCAAGTTTGGCCTCCGTAACAGCCACCAGGCAGTTTTCCGGACCGCCCGCTTTCACAATGGCCTCGTTGAGCACCCGCATCGTCTCCAAAGAAGTCATCTGACTGCGGGGATGCGGAGCGAAAAAGCAGGCGTTACCCGCGGCTACCATACCGATACCGTGATTGATGATGGTCGCGCTCGGATTCGTGGTCGGCGTGATGGATACGGCAATCCCCATCGGGCTGTGCTCGATAAGCACCGTGGCCTTGTTGGCCGTGATGATCCGACTGGCTATATCCTCGGTGCCCGGAGTCAGGCGGGCCGTATCTATGTTCTTACCGATCTTATGCTCATAACGTCCCAAGCCGGTCTCTTTATAGGCCTGTTTGGCCAGCCTGTCCGCGGCTTCCAAAGCCGCCTCGCGCATGGCTTGGACCAACTCTTCGCGTTTTTCCAACCCCAACGTCACGAGTTCTTTTTGCGCCTTCTCCGCAGCTGCAATGGCCTCATCCACCGTTGCAAAGACCCCTCCGCCCACCTCGGGACCTGATTTGGCGGCCGGCGCTGCAGCGGGAGCCGTTGGGGCAGGCGAAGGTCTCGCCACTTGATTCTCGTTCCTGAGCTGTTGCAGCACCTCTTGCACAATTGCAGCCAACCGCTGCTCATCCATTACCGGTAGCACCTCTTTACTCAACGTGGCGCACTAGCCGAGGGAGCGCCACAGTAATTCGTGGGGAGAAGGAAGCAGACCTGTAGCACACAGGTTACCGCTGTCGCGAATCGCTTCGGCGCCCGCTTGCAAAGCGGCTTCCACTGCCGCCACGGCGCCCGACAGATAAACGACACCCTTGCCTGTCATTCCCTGGGCCAACTTGAAATTCACGATCTCCACCTGCGCCGCTTTGACCGCCGCATCGGCGGCAGCAATGGCACTGGCACCGGTGAAAGTCTCTATTACGCCGACGGCCTGTCCGGCCGCCGAGACGGGTTTGCCTTCTCCGCCCAACCCCGCCAGCAACTGATCCGAAATGTGTCCCAGGAAAAAGGAATCGAGCAACTCGCCCTGATACGTCCTTTGGACCCGATCGTAAGCCTCTTTGACGGCTGACAATGAACCGCCGAAGAGAAGGAAGAACTTGCCCGGACAGACGGTATTGGCCCTGAATAACGGACAATCAGCCGTTTTGAGCACGGTATCGGCCGCCGCCAAACCGGTGGCGGTTGTCTGGGCTTCTATGACCGCCACGGCCAGCCCTCTTTCGTCGTTTGGCAGATTATCAGCTCTCACGGGTAATGCTCACCTCGTTGCCGACGGCAGTCACCGTCCCGGTCACGCTGGCATGATGCCGAGCCCCCAACGCATTCGGGGGAGGCTCGGCCACAACCTGGCCGCGACTGACATGTTCGCCGACTTTCACCACAGGCACGGACGCCGCACCTGCGTTCTGCTTCAGCGGGATCTTGACCGTCTCCGGGAGCAAGACTTCATCTCGAAGAGGCGCATCGACGACATAAGACTCAAGACCCATACGCCAAATCAGGCGTTCAGTGGGCACACGCCTGTAGGCCCGTTCCGGCAGCGGGACAGTCGACCGGCGGTGCGGATTTCTGACCCCCGCCGCCCCCAGCTCACTCTTCACGCGGCGGTACACCTGACGCGGTGACAGATCGGCCGGACAGGCGAAGGTATCACACACACCGCACTCACTGCACAAAAAGGCCGCCGTCCATGCCGCAACGTCTTCAGTCAACGCATAGCCTGCCGCTCTCATGATTTTATGGGGAGCAAGCTCATGCCCCAACAAAGCCCGCGGACACAAATCAGTGCACAACCGACACTGACAACACGCGGTCACGGCCCGCTCCAAAGACAAACCGATCGGTCTGCGCATACGCCGCACGTGAGGATGATCGGACGGCAAGACGATCAGCCCCTTGGTCGTCTTGGTCACGGGATCTTCCATCGAGTCGACCGGTTTCCCCATCACCGGACCGCCGTTAATCACCACCGGATGGTCGCACGTCACACCTCCGGCAGCCTCCAAGGCATCCGCGACGGATGTGCCCACCGCCAGGCGTAAAGTGACGGGTTGTCTTACCTCACCGCACACGGTGACGAAGGTATCGCACACGGGCTGGCCTTGCAGAGCCAACCAGACGTTATACAACGTCTCTACGTTGATTACCACGATGCCGACGTTAAGCGGAATGCCGCCTTCGGGAACCACCCGTCCGCTCACTTCGTGCACCAGGATGTGCTCGTCGCCCACCGGGTAGCAGTTCTGCAAGCCGAAGACCGACAGACCGGCCTGCCCGGCAATGGCTGCGTTCAACGCCGCGATCGCCTGGGTGTATTTGGTCTTGAGGGCAAAAACACCGGTATCGGCTCCCGTCGAGGACATGCAAGCCTTAAGAGCTTGCACCAGCTCCGCAGCGTGCTTCTTGGCCAACTCCTGGTCGACTTGAAGCAGCGGTTCACACTCTGCTCCGTTGACGATGATGCAATCCACCTGTGCGTCCAATTTTACATGGGTCGGAAAACCGGCACCCCCGGCTCCCACCACTCCTGCGGCTTGAACCGCTGCCACCAAAGCGTCCTTCACCATTAAGCCACCTCAGGTCGGATACGCGCCTGAACACCGCAAGTGATACAGGCTGCGTTGGCGTCATCCGTATCCAGGTGCATTTCGAGTACCCAGCCCTCACGTACCCGCACCTGCACATTGTGGAAGATGAGTCCTTTGTCGCCTGTCACTTCCACTGAGACGATGTCATTGTCTTTGACTCCGAAACGCCTGGCATCTTCCGGATTCATATGAATGTGACGATTGGCCACGATGCACCCCTCGGGCAAAGAGAGCGCGCCTTTGGGGCCGATCAAGGTGATCGGTGAAGAACCTGCCAGATCCCCGGATTGTCGGACCGGAGGGTTCAATCCCAAGACAATGGCATCCGTTCGAGCCAGCTCCACTTGTGTTTGATCACGGCAAGGCCCAAGAATGCGCACATTCTCAATAGTTCGCATCCTGGGTCCGACTAAGGCCACGACTTCCTTGGCGGCAAACTCCCCGGGCTGACGCAAATCGCGCAGCTTCGTCAACTGATAGCCCGGTCCGTATAAATGCTCCAGATCTCTCTGTGACAAATGCACGTGACGCACAGAGATGCCGACCGGGATCTCCATGGGGTGTGCCGCCAGCTCCGCTTCGATCAGCTTGCGAAGAACCCTGGCCTTGATCTCTTGCACAAGTTGCTCATCCATTGTGATTCACCCGGTAGAGATCAGCTCTTGGCCGCTTTTTTCGTTTCAGGCCAGAACACGGCCTCAGTAGACGCATCGGGTCTGGGGATGATGTGCGTACTGATCACTTCACCCACCCGGCTGGCAGCCGCGCTTCCCGCTTCAACTGCTGCACGCACAGCGCCTACATCGCCGCGCACCGCTACGCTGACCAATCCGCCGCCGATCTGTTGCCAGTCCACGATGGTTACGTTGGCTGCCTTCACCATGGCGTCAGCCGCCTCGATAAGCGGTACCAAACCTCTGGTCTCGATAAGGCCCAATGCTTCACCCATTTGAAGAAAACCTCCCTAGATTGCTCAGCGATGCGCCTCGCGTACTTAATCCAGTCCGAATACCTTTTCGATATCCTGGTGCGGCCGCGGGATGATATGCGCCGATGTCAACTCGCCTATGCGCTGAGCTGCGCTCGCTCCGGCCTCGATCGCCGCTTTCACCGCACCCACATCGCCGCGCACCAAAACGCACACCAGACCGCCACCTATTTTCTTGTAGCCGAGCAGGCGCACATTTGCCGCCTTGACCATGGCGTCACCCGCCTCGATCGCCGGCACGAGCCCCTTCGTCTCGATAAGCCCCAAAGCCTCGCCCATAATTCATAATCCTTCCTTTCAAACGTCTCTTCAGTCGTCTTGTTCTTTGCTTGCTCGCTTGCACTCATTACAACTGTGTTTCGCTATCGACATGCCGTCCGCCTGCAGCGTTTCTAGTCGCGCAAAGAGAGAATCCCTCTGACCACCGAGGCCACCATCCGGGCTATTTCCTCATCGGACAAGGCCGCCAGGCCGTTTGTCGAAGGTGCCGATGCGGCACATGTATCCCCGGAAGGCATGACGCATGCACCACAGCTGTCACAAAAGACCCCGGGAGCCTGGCAGACATTGGCACTGCCAAAGACACTGATCTTGTCCATGACCGTCTCTTTGATGCCTTGACGGGCCAAAAGCAGAAGATCCGGGAAGCTGATCATCTTGGGATCAGCCACTTTCTCCCTGATTCTTTGAACGGCCTGCATGGACATCTCCGTATAGACGTTGATCTTGGCGATGCCCAAACTGATGGCCCGCTTGATATCCTCATCGGGAATGCCCGATCCGCCGTGCAATACCAGCGGCACCCCCGTTCCCCGAGCGATGGCCTCCAAACGCTCAAAATCCAGTTGAGGCTTGCCCTTATACAGCCCGTGCACGGAACCGACAGCCACCGCCAGGGCATCGACACCCGTCCTGCGGACGAAATCGACGGCCTGTTCCGGATCGGTGAACAGCGACCGATCGGCTTCGGAGGCCTCGGAGGTACCCTCTCCGCCTCCCACTTGGCCGAGTTCGGCCTCCACGGAGACTCCCACGCTGTGGGCAACCCGAACGATCTCCGCCGTGCGGGCCACGTTCTCCTCGTAGGGCAAATTGGAGCCGTCAAACATCAGCGAAGTGAAGCCCAGCCGGAAGCAACGCATGACGGCCTCCAGGCTGACTCCGTGATCAAGATGCAAGGCCACGGGTATGGGGGCTTGGGCCGCCGCCTGTTTGATCACGGGCACGATATATTCCAGGTCGATGTATTTGAAGTGAACCTCAGCTACGCTGAGAATAACCGGCGAGCGTAGCTGAGTTGCCGCCTCCAGGATACCCTGCAGCGAGTCAAGGCTCACTACGTTAAACGAGCCCACTGCGTACCCTTTGGCCACTGCTTCGTTTAAGATTGTTTGCATGCTCACCAGAGCCACCGACAATTCCGCCTTTCACGAATCACTGCTACGCAACAGCGCCGCGGCCTGTCGGGCCACTACCAATTCCTCGTCGGCCTTGATCACTGCCACTTTCACCGGGCTGTCCGGAGTGCTGATGATACCCTCTCCGCGCAAAGCGGAGTTTGCGGGAACATCAAGGTATACGCCAAACGACTCCAGACCCCCTGCTATTTGAGCGCGTATTGAAGCGCTGTTTTCACCGATGCCGCCGGTGAAAACCAGGCAGTCCAATCCATTCATCACGGCGGCAAAGGCACCGATGTATTTTTTCACCTGATAGCAAAAGACCTCCACCGCCAGGCGCGCCCGTTCGTGCCCCTTCTCGGCTGCCTCCTCCAAATCACGCATGTCTCCGCTCAAACCTGAAATCCCGAGCAGACCGCCCCTGGTGACCAGCTCGCGGCTCAGCGTCTCGTTGTCCATCCCCGTCTGTTCGGCCATGTAGGGGATGACCCACGGATCGAAATCGCCGGGACGGGTGGACATGATGGTCCCCGACTGTGGCGTAAATCCGCTGGAGATATCCGCCGAACGGCCGTAGGCTATGGCGGCGACCGACGTGCCGCTGCCCAGATGACATGAGACCGTACGCAGCTCTTCCGCCGGGCGGCCTACCATCTGCGCCACCCGCTGAGCCACATAACTGTGCGACGCACCGTGAAAACCGTACTTGCGCACACCGTAGCGTTCATACCACTCATGCGGAACCCCGTAGGTGTACGCTTTGGCCGGGACGGTTCTGTGAAATGCGGTCTCAAAAGAGCCGATCTGAGGTATATCGGGCAAAAGCTCACGGCAGACCTCAATGCCCCTCACGTTGGGCGGATTGTGCACCGGGGCCAAAGGCGCCAACTTCCGCAAAGCCTCCAGCACCTCGTCGTCGATCATCACCGTACCCGAAAACAGCTCACCGCCGTGGGCGAGTTTATGGGCTACGGCACTGATGTCATCCGCTCCCGAAACGACACCGTCTTTGGTCAGCCGGTCGACGACAAAGCGAATGGCATCCGTAAAATCCCGGATCTCCGTCGGACCCCGGAAGCGGACCTCATCGCCCACTTGGTGCACCAGCGTCGCATCGTCGGTGCCCATGCGGTCTACACTCCCGCGGGCCAATACTGTCTCGGTTGTCATATCCAATAGCTGGTACTTAAAAGATGATCCACCGCAATTCAGCACCAGTATCTTCATGTGCTTTTTTCAGCCCTTTCCGCAATAGCCATCACCCACGTGCTGATAGGAGCTCGCGGCAGTCCCAGTGACTCCCCCAGCCCCGGCGGCCCGCCGGCGATCACCGTATCACCGGGTCCGGCACCGACGTAATCCACCGCCAAATGGTAATCGCCCTCGGCTTCACCCGAGCCGTCGGGTTCTATCCGCTCAATCAAAAACAGAGGCTTGCCCGAGAAAGCGGGATGAATCACAGAGCAGACAACCGGAGTAATCACTTTTGCCAGAAACATGCGCCTATCCTTTCTGACGGCTACGCAGCCGATTGACACAATGAGGATCCACGATGCCGACGATGCTGGCATCGACGGCGACCCAATGATCAAAAGCCATTGGAGCATCGCCCCGAAAGACCACAACCACGATATCCTGATACCCCGCCTGGCGGGTACCGTCAGCGGCGATGTACGGTGCGCCGGCCGGACGCAGATCCGGTCCC
>LFTP01000257.1 GCA_001513395.1 Clostridia bacterium DTU080 | reverse complement strand
GATTCAGGCTACGGCCTTGAGCATCCTGGCCGAGTTTTGGCGCCTGGAACTCGATGCCAAACGCCTGAGCATCACGCGTGAAAGCCGCGAGCGACAGGCCGAGATCTACGCCCGGGTGGTCGAGCGCAAGAAGCTCGGCTTGGCCACGGATACCGACGTTCTGGAGGCCGAGATCGAATGGTGCCAAGCCGAAGTGGCCGCACAGAAAGCCGAAGCCGACTACAGAACCCGCCTGCTGAATCTGGCCCGCAGTCTGAATTTGTCAGGGGAGATTGCGCTGGCCCCTTCGGGAGGTTTTCCGGAGCATGAGCTCGTCGACGGTTTTGACGAGGCGGCTTTGGCCCAGGCAGTGCGCGAGCGGAGCATCGCCGTGCGCAAGCGTCTGTTGGATGTGGATTACAGCACTCTGGAATTGGAACAAGCCCGGCTGGCGACCTCTTGGCCGGATATCGGCGTCTCGGGCAACTACTCCATTACGGATCTGTCAAAGGTGGATCCGGATACCAACCTCTGGGGCGTTTACATCAATGTGGAGTTGCCACTTGTTGATGGAGGACGTCGCCAACTGACCGTGGCCGATAAAGAGGCTGAGCTGCAATTGGCTCAGACGGCTCTGATGCGGGAACAAGAAGGTACAGTCAGCGCTTTGCAGCAGAGACTGACCAACTGGGAGATCGCCCGACGACATGTTGAGATCGCTCGGTTGAAGCTGACGCATGCCCAGCTTGAGGAAGCGTTGAAAACCCGGCAACACGCCAGCGGTCTGGTCAGTGACTCGGTCTTGCGAACCGCGCAGACCGACACGCTACTGGCTGAAGTCGACTTGCAGGAAGCCCTCCACGAACAGGCTCTGGCCCAGTTGCAAATCCAAGCCATGGCCGGAGAGACGCTGACCATAGCCGGTAAGCGCCTGCTTCCGGGAGAATAAGAAATAAACGAGTATGTGAGGCGGTCCGAACGGAGCGCCTCGCTTGATTAAGGGGAGATTGCCTTTTGTCACGGACTTCTTGGAGAGCCAGACTGCAAGCGGTACAAGAGATCGTCCGCAGCCGGGACCCCTCCCGCCGCGGCCTATTGATCGACGCCCTGAAAGATCGGTCCAATTTTGTAGTGGCCGCGTCCGCCGAGGCGTTGGCCGCATCACCGGGTGAGGATCTGATAAATCCTCTCATGGAGCGCTATCGATGGTTTGATGAAGACGGCAAGAAGCGGGACGTCACTTGCGTAGCCCGAATAGCCATTGTCTCCGCCCTCGTCGCCTGCCGGGCGGTCGAAGCGGGCGATATCTATCTGCGAGCGATCAGGACATCTCAGATCGAACCCTCCGGCATGGGCCTGGAAGACGTCGCCGTCCCCCTGCGCATCAAGGCGGCAAACGCCTTGGCTGAGTTCAGAATCCCCGGTGCTCTGGTGGCCTTGGCCATCCTGTTGGTTGACGACACGGCAGCTGCCCGTCTGGCGGCTATCCAAGCTCTACACCATCTCGGTGATCCGGGAGCCGTAGCTCTTTTGGCCATGCGTCTGGCCGAACCCGGCAGTGAAGATCCCGAAGTCTTGGTAGCCTGCATGGACGCATTGGTCAGTTTGGATCCACAGACGGCCCTGCAAGTAGTGTCCCCGTTTTTGAGCGACGCCGATCCGTACCTGGTCGCCGGCGCGGCCACGGCCCTGGCCGGTGCTGATCGGTTTTATCACGAAAAGGTGTTGGCTCTATTGGAAGAGAGTCTAAACCACACCGCCGCTGAGGCCCGAGAGGCGGTCGTTTTGGCCATGGCCTCCATGCGCTCCGATGCAGTGACAGAGAGCTTGTCGCGACTGACGGACCACCCAAAAGAGGCTGTCCGCTTAGCCGCGGTGAGGGCTTTAGAACAAAGGGCCGACCCCCAGTCCGTACACCTGCTTGAAAAGCTAGCCGATCGTCCGAGCGATCGTCGGGTATGTCAGGAAGCCAAGAGAATACTGGCACGCCTTGCGCCGTTGTGAACGCGTATCCGAGCGAAAACGCAGGGCCCCGAACCGTCCGCAGCCGACTGACCAAAGATGAGGCCACGACATCATGCTCGCTGGCAAGGCGGTCTCTTTTGTCTTCCTTTCGCCCACCGATCCTTCCCCTGTGAGAGAAAGGATCCCAAGCGGAATCGGGGATATAAAAGGCAAAAGGATCGGCCCGAATGGTCATCCCGCGGATCTCCGGCGTCAAGAAAGAGACGGATCCCCGCCAAAACAGGTCACCTTCGAGCAAGAGCCCCCGAACGCTTGAGGAGTATTGAGCGCCACTCACGGAGACGAGCTTATCAAACTGGCGGTTGGCGATGTCAGAAAGATGCCTGCCGGTGAAATGCGTAACGCAGGCTTTTGACAGGAATCTCGATCGAGTGGATCACGGATCGGGTGTGAGCGACATCGACGCGGGCCAGCCGTCTGCAGTCGGCGGAGGCCGGCCGTATTCCGGATCGGCAGTGATGATGACGGAGACAATTGCTCCCTTCCGGATAAATACGGGTTGCATAGCTGCCGAATCGGCGGCCTCCGCCGTGCCGGCAATGGTATGTCCGATCATTGTCACCCCGGCAGCGCCGACTCAAGGTGGTACAATCCGCAACCCCGCCGATCGATTCCCTCACGTGTTCCGGCCGCGGCCAGCGGAATACCCGACTTCTTCTTTGGCGAGAGAGCTATGCGCCTCACTGGCTCCGCTTGCCCCGTTCCGTTCAGTGACCCCCAGATCAGATGCTGAGCTGCCGACGCCGTCACAGTATCGTTGCTTCCACACGGCATCGGCCACTTCGGCCCAGGCCTCTGAGTATCCGCGCAGAGCCTGGCACATCTGCCGAGCCGTGATTCCATCACCCTGAGTCGAGTAAGCTCCGGACTCCTCAACCACTTTGACCAGCATTTCGGGGCAGTCGATGATAGGACACGGACGAAGATGATTATCACAGAAGGGCTGATACTTCTCGTAGGCTCGGAAAATGGGCGATTTGAGTGCCTGGACAAGCGTCGTGTCCTTTATGTTCACGTTGGCAAAATGGACGAAAGCACATGGCTCGACGTCGCCGCGGGCGTTGATGTGCAGATAATGCCGCCCGCCTGCGATGCAGCCGTCGATAAGCGCACCGTCGTTCCAGAAGTCGACCACGAGGATAGGCTTCTCGTTACGCCAACGTTGCACGGCGTCGTGTACCTTCTTGCGCTGCTCGGGAGTAGCCATGTATTCGAGGTCCGCGTCGCTTCCTACCGGAACATAGGTGAAAAGCCATCCGAAAGCGAAGCCCAGATCGATCATGTCGCCGATGAAGGCGTCCGTGGCGACATGATGTGAATTCTCCCTGGTGTATGTCGTTGAGAAGCCGTAGACAAGACCGTGACGGCGCAATGCCTCAATGCCCCGCATGATACGTCGGTATGTCCCTTTACCCCGGCGAGCATCCGTCACGTCTTCGGGTCCTTCGATACTGATCGCAAAGGTGACGTTGCCCAACTCGGCAAAGCGTGCGGCGGCCCTATCGTCGATAAGAGTCCCGTTGGTGTAGATATGGAAGACCGACTTGTTGTGCCTCTCCGCCAGATAGAACAGATCATTCATCACCACCGTAGGCTCGCCGCCGGACATGACGATGAAGTGAATGCCCAAGTCTTCGGCCTCAGTGATCACCCGGTCGACCGTCTCCAGGCCCATGTCTTCGGAGTGATCGTAGGCTCCGGCCCAGCAGCCGCGGCATTTCAGGTTGCAGCGACCCGTCGGATCGATGAGGATAGCCCACGGAATCCGCACTCCGTGTTCTTTTTCCGCCCTCCGGCGATTCTCCGGCGCCAACATACCGGCATTGATAAAGAAGTTGGTCGCAAGACGCATGCGTACACTAGGAGCCGTTTCCCTAAGTAAGCGAACGATCAGGCGGCGCCAGTTGTTGTCGTCATCCTCCATCAGACGGCGCCGATGGCGAACGTACTCTCTGTGCTGCTCCTCGCGAGCAACGCGTTCCGCCCACCGAAGCAAATTCGGCAGGTTCTTCTCAGGATTGTGTGCCAAATACCTTAAGCCTTGCTGTAATACTGCCTCATCTAGCTTAGCCTTGATCATCGCAGATGCCTCCTGACTTCAGATCACTGTAGTCCGTTCGGCCTAACCCGCGATGGCGCCTCGCCTTGTCCCGACCCTTCCTCCATAAGAGACACCAGACGCGAGAGGGTGTCGACAAAGCTTCTCATCTCCGATTTGGGCACCCGTTGAAAATAGCTCCGTACACGCTCCAACGTCTCGGCGTGGATTTTCTCGAACAGCTCCTTTCCCTCTGGAGTGAGGCCCAACCGGACCAGCCTGCGGTCGGATTTGTCGGCCATGCGCTGCACCAGGTTTGACTTGACAAGCCGATCGGACAGCGACGTTATGGCACTCGCCGTGACGCTCAGCTCCTTGGCCAGCTGTGACACGGTGAGATTTCCTCTCTGATGCAGGCAGCGCAACACGTCAAGTTGAGCCGCGGGCAAAAGATTGGCGGAGACGGAGCCTAGATCTCGCCTAAAGCGCAGGGTGATCCGGCGCAGCTGTTCTTCGATCCGAGTGATCTCTTCTGGTACCGTCACGATGTACGATCTCCTAACCTGAGGAACACCCGGCCCACACAGGATCCCAGGTTGTTTCCCATGTGAATAATTGACCTACTTAAATTTTATGTATGTAAATGATCTCCGTCAAGGGAGTCTGCGGCTCATCCGTGGATGCCTACAGCCGCGGTAACACAAAAAAGGACGGCGATCAAGCTCCGTGGCGATAAGAAGCTCTCTTCTAAGGTGTGCGGATAGCCCGCGGCCATTTCGACCGTCGAGCTCCGAGAAGACTCCTGAAGTGTGCCGCATAGTAAAGGATCCCGTCAGCCTCCTGCAAGACAGGATGGACTGATGGCTCTTTTCGGTTCTGTATGCCGGCCCATTGGGCTTCGGCCTGAGCCTCTTTCGTCCATGGGGGGAACGGAGCCTCGCCAAACAGACCGGTTTCAAAGACCATTCCGCCATGGGTGACCCTCAAAGATAGGTTCAGGCCGATCAACCGTGTAACCGCCGTACCGTCAGGTTTCTTGACCGCCTTTCCTGCAAGCGGCAAAAAACCGGTCCCCTTCTTCGGGGATCTGTGGCGCCTTCTGCCAGGTGCGGAAATCAGCGCGACAACTCTTGAACTGCCTTAACCTTTGAAGTAGATTATTCTCGGAGATCTCACCTTGAGTGCACTGGTACTCGTCTTTCTGGGACGGTGAGATCTCCTTTGTATACAAAGGCATACGCCGTTCCCCCCCTGCGGCAAATCATGATGCCACCGAAGAAAGCACCATGAAAGGACGAGTGTGAGATGGAGCGCAAGATTCGATTAGCAATGATCATGGGAAGCGACCGAGAGGGACGGTTCTGCGATACAGTCGCCCGGTGGGTGGAAAAACAGATTTCGCGCCGTGATGAGTTTAGCCTGGACGTCATCGATCCGCTTGAGCTCTCCCTGCCCTCCCGGCTGACACAGACTGACTCCCCGGAAGTGGAAGAGTACCGAAATCGGATTCGAAAGGCCGACGCTTTTGTGGTTGTCACACCCGAGTACAACCACGGTTACTCAGCGACGCTGAAGACGATGATCGATCACGCCGATGAAGAGTGGTACGCCAAGCCAGTCGCCTTCGTCTCATACGGTGGTATCTCCGGAGGACTCAGAGCCGTTGAACAACTGCGGCTGGTCTTTGCCGAACTACATGCCGTCACCATCCGTGACACCGTCAGTTTCCACTTCGCTTGGGAACAGTTTGACGCCGACGGTGAGCCCGTTCAAGGTGAGATAGTCGAAGAGGCGATGACCATACTCCTCGATCGCCTGCTTTGGTGGGCCAAGGCCTTGCTCAAGGCCCGAGAAGCTGAGCCCTACATGCAGGAGCGCGCCTAATGCCCTATCGCGTCAGTCTGTTCCGTGGCCGATCGATCTGAATGACCGCCGAAGGACCTTGTGGCTCAAGTAGGCGTTCTCACAGATGGCGCGAAGCTGTCCGCCCACCGCTTAAAGGTGACAACTTCGCGCCATGAACCGGTCCAATGCGTATCCCACTCTTGATCCGAAGGCCCAACTAAACCCAGGCAAGACAGCATTCGCTCAGAAAACGGAAACACCATATGTGGCTCAGAGGGAGTGTTGTTCGCCTCGCGTGTTAGGGGGGCCTCCTGGATCAAAGGCTTGAAAGATGCTTAGCTCTACTCACATCGCCGTTGCGGGCACAATGACGTCCTCAGCGGAATGAAAGGGAAACATTGATGAAGCGTTCCCGGTTCCCCAATCCTCAACAAAGGATGTCAGTCCTTCATCAAGAATGAGGCCAAACCCATCCCGACATGCGGATGGTCTCGAGGTCACCGGGAACGCCTATGTGCACGATCCGACATATGCTCGGAGATCTCTTACGTCAAAAACGGCTGCGGATCACGTAGAAGAATCAGGCTGCAGGGTCGATCATACCAACACCGAGCGCCCGGCGGTCACATTGGCCAGAGACGCCCTGTCAACGATCCGGATTCCGCCTGCGCACAAGCACACACTAAGAGTCCGCACATATCTTCGCCAGCCATCGGGCACAAAGACCGGGCCAGGCTTTGACCTCCGGATGCTCCTCGGCCAAACCCAAGCCGTGGCGTCCGTCGGCAAAGATGTGCATCTCCCAAGGCACGCCGTGACGGCTTAAAGCGGCGGCAAACAGCAGACTGTTTTCCACGGGCACTCCGCTATCATTGGCCGTATGCCACAGGAAGGTAGGCGGAGTGTCGGCGTTCACATGGAGCTCGTTTGAGAGGTGCCTGCACAACTCGTCGGAAGGCTCCGGCCCCAAGAGGTTGCGTATGGAGCCCACGTGAGCGGAGGTCTCGCTGAAAGTGATCACCGGATAACACAGGATCATAAAATCCGGCCGGCAACTGTGGCGCATCACCGGATCCGACGACGAAGGCGTTCCCCGGTCAAAGTGCGTCCCGACAGTGGACGCCAAATGCCCGCCGGCGGAAAAACCTAAGATGCCCACCAACTCGGGATTGACCTTCCATTCGTCCGCCTTGAAACGCACCAAGCGCATAGCCCGTTGAGCATCCATCAAAGGATAGGGATGACGATAGGGGGCCACGCGATAGCGCAACACAAAAGCGTGCAGACCCAGACTGTTCAACCAACGGGCGATGGGCTCTCCTTCGTGAGCTGCCCGGCGAGCATAACCGCCGCCGGGACAGACCACCACGGCCGCCCGGCGCTCATCGCCCGGTATCAGATACGAAATCAATGAAGGTCGGTCTTCTTCCTCATTGCCTAAGGCTCCCGGCACCTGCCCCGTCCACAGTGGAAGCTCCGCCACGGTCATCTGTCCAACCTCCCTCGCTAGTAAGCGAGCCGTTCATGCAGCCATGCCGTCACCTCGGGAATAGGCAGGCGCACTTGCTCCATCGTGTCACGGTCACGGATAGTCACCGCACCGTCATCCAACGAATCAAAATCATAGGTGATGCAATAGGGCGTACCGATTTCATCCTGCCGGCGGTAACGTTTGCCTATGCTGCCCGTCTCGTCGTAATCGACTGTGAAGTGCTTGCGCAACATGGCATATACCTCTTGAGCTTGCTCGCCCAGCTTGCGGGACAGGGGCAAGACTGCAGCCTTGAAGGGTGCCAGCACCGGATGCAGACGCAAAACGACCCGGCTATCGCCTCCTTCCAGCTCCTCCTCGCAATAGGCGTTGGTCAAGAAAGCCAAAAAGAGGCGCTCCACCCCCACTGAAGGCTCAATGCAGTAAGGCACGAGTTTTTCATTGGTGTAAGGATCGAGGTAGGTAAAATCCTCACCGGATGCCTCGCCGTGCCTTTTGAGATCATAGTCCGTGCGATCGGCAATCCCCCACAGCTCGGCCCATCCAAAGGGGAAGAGGTATTCAATGTCGCTGGTGGCTCGGCTGTAGTGCGACAGCTCCTCGGGCGAATGGGCCCGCAAACGGATGCGCTCCTCGTTCAGACCCAGCTCACGCAACCAATCACGGCAGAACTGACACCAGTAATCGAACCACTTCTCACTTTCCTCGGGTCTGCAGAAAAACTCCAATTCCATCTGCTCAAACTCCCGAGTGCGGAAGACGAAATTGCCCGGAGTGATCTCGTTGCGAAAAGCCTTGCCGATCTGGGCAATGCCCAAAGGTAGCTTGGCCCGGGTGGTTCGCAAGACGTTGCGGAAATTGATGAAAATGCCCTGAGCCGTCTCGGGTCGCAGATAAACGACGGACTGCGAATCCTCCGTGACTCCCTGGAAGGTCTTGAACATCATATTGAAATTGCGCACGTCAGTGAAGTTTTGGGCTTTGCACTGCGGGCAAGAAACACCTTGCTCGCGGATGAACGCCGTAAGCTTTTCATTGGGCCATCCGTCAGCATTGATCTCCTGCCCCTGCGAAGCTCCCCAATCGCCGATTAGTTTATCAGCACGAAACCGCGATCGGCAGACCCGGCAGTCCGTAAGCGGATCGTTAAAACTCGCCAGATGTCCGGAGACCTCCCATACCTTGGAGTTCATCAGTATCGCTGCATCCATACCAACATTATGAGGCGATTCTTGCACGAACTTCTTCCACCAAGCGCGCTTGATGTTGTTTTTCATCTCCACGCCCAACGGCCCGTAATCCCAGGCATTCGCCAGGCCGCCGTAAATCTGTGACCCCGGATAGACAAATCCGCGAGTACTGCAAAGGGCCACTATCTTGTCCATCGATACTGTTGCCTGCATACGATTAAGCTCCCCTCGAAGCACCGTAAGCGGTGCCAACCAGCCGGAACACACCCTATGAATCTGACGCTCCGGCGCCGGATAATCACCGAAAATCCTGTCATTCAATACTCGATCTTGATTGATCAAATACAGCAGCGCGGCGAGACAATCCTGCTCACATCATCATATCGAACGCCTCAAAACTCGCGCTGTCTCCGTCCGCCCCTTTTTGAGTCGGTCTTGCGGCTCGACACTGTCCGTCATCTTGATCCGGGCGAGGCCAAAGTCCGATGCCGGATCGCATCCACAACCAACCGCCCAAGAGGGCTCAACATCGAAACAGAGGCTACTGGCAGGCCTCTGTTTGCATATTATCTTAAAACCAGGAACCCCATACGCGAGCTCCTGGTCTAAAATATCACATTTATGAAACGTAATGAACGGCACCTATACCGAGAGTGTAGCATTCGCCAATCGGACGCCATCGTCGCGGACGATGGGAGGCGACTTCGGCATCGTGCGAGGGTATGGCAGGGGTGTTGGTCACACCCCCGCTCACGCCTTTGCGTCTATCGCCGTTGTTAGCCCCAATGCCGGTACCTACCTGAGAAGGCTTGCCCGGCAGCCGTCTTTGACAAATGATCGAGCCTGCGAAACCGGGACCTCAAGGACTCGATCGGTTCAAATCTGCGGCAGTCTAGTCGAGGCGTACCTCTTTTCCGGTGGCCGCTGACTCATAGATGCCATCTAGCATACGGGTCACGGTCAGTCCGTGTTCGCCCGGAGTAAGTACAGGCTTGCCTTCACGGATGGCATCGGTGAAGTGCCGCAGCTGAGCCTGGAATATGGACACCTTGGACCCCTGACGGGTGGTATCAACCAGTTCGCCGTCTACTTCAGAGAAGAAGCGTACGTTGCCGTCCAGCGTGCAGAGTGCGCCGGCCTTCTCTCCGATGACGTTGATGCGCGTCTCCGGAGGCATGTTGAGGGCCCAGCTGACTTCGAGGTTGATGGCGGCACCGTTTTCAAAGCGGATCATGCCTACCGCCAAGTCCTCTACGTCGTAGTAACCGGTCCAATCCGGGATACCCCAGCTGCCCAAACCGCGGCGATCCGGACCAAAAGCCGTGTAGGTATGTCCTGTTACCGAAACGGGCTTGGGACAACCGATGAGGAACCAAGCCAAGTCGAGGGCGTGGACACCGATGTCGATCAACGGACCGCCGCCCGACTCCTCTTTGCGTGTAAACCAGCTACCCCAGCCAGGGATGCCCTTGCGCCGGATCATCATGGCCTTCGCGTAGTAGACCTTGCCGAGTTCGTTACGATCGACCATGGCCCGCAGCGTCTGCACTTCGCTGCGCATGCGGTTGACAAGTCCGACCATGAGTATCTTACCCGACTCTTTGGCCGCGGCCACCATCTGCTCACCTGCGGCCGTGTTGATGGCCATCGGCTTCTCGCAGAGTACGTGTTTGCCGGCCTTCAGGGCGTTGACCGTTATCTCATGGTGTACGTTGTTGGGAACGCCCACGATCACGGCATCCAGGTCAGACTCCTCAAGCATCCGCCGGTGATCCGTATAGACCTCCGGGATGTTGAACTCGGCGGCACGCCGACGAGCTCTTTCTTCGATGATGTCACACACAGCAACCACTTTGGCTCCCGCACCGTCCCTTGCCGCAGCAAGGTGCGATTCGGAAATGCTACCTGCGCCTACCATACCAATGCGAACGAGGTCTTTGGCCATCCAGACTCCTCCTCTGAAGATTCCTCTTACGTTGCTTCGTCAACGTCCGCGGATTGCCTGCAATATTTTCTGTATACTCCCTGCATTCGTATAGAGAATACGGCATCGCGAGCATATCTTCCTTTGTCCATGTCAACGCTTCTAGGCCTCTTGGCGTGTTGCCGTTTTTGAGTCGAGCAGCCATCGAGGTCTTTTGATAAACTCACCGTTGTGGAAACGGGCCTCAATGCGTCCTGTCTTCTCCAGGTGATTGAAACAACTCCTCATACAGCCGCGCGAGCCTTCAACGCCGTAACTGCCGCCCGCTCCCCACCGACGAATCATGGCATGTCCTTCAACGACATAGCCCGAGGGAAACTCGTCGGTCGCCCGCCATTGAGCGGTGGAAAGCGTCCAAGCAAACTTATAGGCCGCCTCTTCACTGACTTCCTGTTCGGTCACGTCGAACTTCCATCCCGGGAAGTCTTTGTGCAAGAACGGTGACGTGCGCGGATCCCCGCCGTGATACATCAATGTGCATTTGCCCAGATCCACATCGGCCCACTCATAGGTGTAATCCTCGATCCGGATCTTCACGGTTTTGCCTTCCCTGATGTGCGGTATCGCTCCGGGACAACCCCGGACACACTGCATGCAGCGATCGCAGATGGTGCCCGGTTTGACCAACGGTGTAGGCTCCAATTCAGCATCGGTGATCACGGCATGCAAACGTTGCCGGGGTCCGAATCGCTTGGTCAAAAAGACCTTTGACCAGCCCATTTCCCCAAGGCCGGCGGCCGTGGCCGCAATGCGAATGGCCAGATGAACGCTGGGAGCCGCCTCACCCTGGCGCAAAGGCTCACGCGTGGGCTGCGCTTCGGGAACCCCCGGATAATACGGCGCGGCTTCCCAGCCGTGATCCTCGAGATAACAGGCCAGATGATACGATCCCCAGGGGATGAAAAAGCTGTTGAGCAGACCGCTGTAGTTGAAATAAGTGTACGTAGGCCAGTAGGTACCCTCTTCGATGCCGCGCCATCCGCCGCGCAAGATGCGTTTACCCACCACGATCACTGACTTGGCCCGGGGCATGATAGAAGCCGGATGCATGCGTTTTGGAGCGTTCTCGAAGCGTTCAATGTTGGCCACGCCGAAAAGATCCAAGCCGACTGAGTGAGCGTACTCCTTCAAACTCTCCGTGGTCACAGCCATGAAGGTACTCCTCTCTTGCCTCAGGAGGTATCTGTCTCAGCCATCACCTGCCGCGAATTACACTGATTGACCGTGTCACGGCAAAGGACAATCCTGCCAGATACATACTCTCAGTTGCGCGCCAATCCGACCACACGGGGCTTTCCCAAAAGGTGAACGTGCTTTAAGACTCTGGAATCGTTCCTATCGGCAGCGGCCCGCGGGATCTTTGAAGCAGTTGCGCCTATGGGCCTGTCGTCATCAACCTTAGACCTCTTGTAAAGCACCTCGCGCCGATGATTTCACATCTGCGACACACTTGCGGATCAATCAAATCCGGATGGCAATACACGGGCCGCCGAGTTGACCGGCGGTGCTTTGCCCTACGCTGATGGGCACCTAGGTCTTCCCATCCCCGGGTCGCCACTGCTCGTCTCATACGGCAGGCAACAGCCTGGCGATCCCCCGGGCAACTCGACCGTTAACTACCACTATGGTAAACTACATACACAATAAAGAACAGGGGGCAATGATTATGAGGAGGTTTATCTATCTACTATGTGTAAGCATTTGTCTGTTTTCAGCACTCCTGATGCCCGTTAAGGCTAAAACTCCGATTGTCATGTGGTTTTCATCACAACCCGTTCCGGTATCCGAATGGGCAGCCTCCTTTGAGGAGGAATTCAACAAACGCAACCCCGACATCCGCCTCAGCGTGGAAATGCACCCCAGCGTCAGCGCCCTGCGTGAAAAACTCATCGTCGCCGTAGCCGGCGGAGTAGCACCGGATATTTTCTATGAAAGCGCCAACGTGATGAGCCAATGGATCCTTTCCAAGTTGGCCATGCCTATCGATCGGTATTTGAACGCCATGCCGGATCGTTCCGATCTCATACCCGACGTGGTGCGCGCGTTGCGCTATGACGGCAAAACCTGGGCTCTGCCCTTCAGCGTTTGGCCTATCGGTGATCTATATAACATGGACATGCTGGAAGGCCACGGTCTGGCCAAGCCAACCAACTGGAGAGAACTCGAGGCCACCGCTCGCAGACTCTTGCAGGTCGGCGAGGGAGGTCAAATAAACGTCTTCGGCTACCGTAAAGCCAACACTGGTCTGATGAACTTTATCGACCTGCAACTGGCCATGGAGCAGCTAGGAAGCACCACCATCACCCCCGAAGGGACAAGGTCCAATCTGCGCTCGGACGAAGCACGTCAAGCGCTGACCTTTTTGAGGAACATCGTCCAGGCGGGCATGCCAAATTCCTCCGGCGGAAGCGATCTGGGATCTATCCTGGGAGGAAGAGTTGCCATCCAACACATGTATCCCGGGTATGAACTGATCAAAATCGCCGATCAGATCTCCGCCGCGGGTTTGAACCTGGAGTTCCATCGCTATGTGGGTCCCGAAAGCAGAAGGGATCTCGTCCATCACAACGCCGGAACCTTTTTCATCGTCTCATCTACCAAGCATCCCGATGAAGCCTGGCGAGTGCTTGAAGCCTTCCTGGAGCGCCGAACCCTGAAAGGTTATCTCCTGGCTCACGGAGCATCTCTGTCAATCCGCTTGTCCCATCGGACCGACCCGGATCTTTTGGCCCGACCGTACTGCGCCAGCCTGATAGAATCCCTTGTCTCGCCCATCACTTCCTACGGTCCCACCAACCCGTACTATCCTTACTTCCGTCAACCGGTCGGCGATTTCTTGCTCCAGGCTGTCAACGGTCAGCTGGCCATCGAAACCGCTTTGGAACAAGGAGCGGATCTGATGGATGCCATTGTGGCCGAAAGAATAGCCTTGGATGAATCGTAAAACGGCTGACTATCAAATTATTGCTTTTTTCAACTGGTTTTAGGTAGGCCAATCCTGCCATGCGGCGAAAATAATCTGTACCAGAGCGGTTGCGCGTCATAGGTAGACTTGTCAAAGCAAAACCACATTAGGAAGGTGAGCTGCAGAAATGAAAACATACCCAGTGCGGTCTCGGATCCCACACCAACGATCAGGTCTTCTTCTCTTGCTGATACTGGCTATTTCAGTGATGGTAAGTGCCGATCAGATCACCCTGCGTTGGGCCACCTGGGGTCCGCAACCCATCGACAGGCAACTTGTTGCGGCCTGGGAGCAAGAACACCCCGACATGCCCATTGAGTACATCCCCACGGCAGGGACACCGCAGCATCATGAACGGCTGAAAGTGCTGTCCGCCTCGGGACTGGCTCCCGACGTGATGGCGGTGGACGGCATGTTCTTGGTCGAGTTCGTCACCGCCGGGCTTCTGCGCCCGATCGACGATCTGCTGGCTGCCGAGAAGTCATTCCGCATGAGCGACTACTTCCCCGCCTCATTGCCGGACGTCAGCTACAAAGGCAAGTACTACGGCCTGCCTTATATCTCATCCCCGCAGTATCTGGTCTACAACGTGACACACGTCAACGAAGCCGGCCTGCCTAAACCCGATTTCCATTGGGATTGGGCGACGTTCGAGGAGTATGTGCGCAAACTGACTCGCTCGGTAGACGATCGCATCACCCGGCGCGGCGCCTCGACCTTCACCGGTGCCTATGCCTACTGGCCCTGGCTTTGGTCTGCGGGCACCGATGTGGTCGATATGACCACCAGGCGCTTCCGTCTCACTGAACCGGAGGCCATCGAGGTCCTCGATTGGTTGGCCCAACTGCAGGTGGCGGGGTTCATCGGCTCAGGCAATGTGGCCAATCAGACGACCTCCATGCAAGCCATGTATCCGGCAGGTTTTCCCACGGTGACCGGAGCCACGTGGCCTTTTGAGTGGGACGTGACTCTGCCTCCGGCCGGCCCCGGCGGTCAGTACACCATCTGGAAGGGCAACGCTATGGGAATCAGCCCCTCGACGAAACATTTGGAAGAGGCGTGGGAGTTGACCAAGTTCCTCTTGGCGCCCAACAGACCCGGATACAACATCTACATCACGAACAAACGCTTCCCGCCGCAGACGCGCGATTCGGCTACGTGGAATCTGTTCCATCGACCCGGCGAGGATCCGGTCAGCCTGCGCGACGTAACCTTGCTTTTCGCCTCCGAATACTCGAAGCCGTTTCCGCAGCTGCTCCAGTGGGCGGCCATCATGACCGACACGGTTCGCCCGGCTTTGGACCGCATCTTTGCCGGTCAAGTCTCGGCGAGAATAGCCATGGAACAGATTCGTCCCATCGTAGAGAAGCTCTTGGAGGATGAGCCGTAAAGCATTCCATTTCCAATTGGCCACCCGTGGTCCAAAAAAACGGGTGGCCGCTTTATGCTCTTGACGAGGTGATCGCTTTGAGTGCTTGTTTACCAAAAAGACGTCGTTTGACGGAGCGATGCCTTCTTATCGGTCTGTTGATCATGTTGACTTTCACCGTTTGGTCTGCCGAGAGCGCAACAATCCTGTTCTCCGACGATTTCAGCGCCGATGAGATCGGAGCCCGCCCAAAGGCCTGGAGAGTCGAAAGCGAGCCGGGCTCCATCGAGGTGGTGGCCGCCGATGGACCGGCCTCTGGACGTGCCGTTCACATCGTGGCCCATCCCGACCGAAAGGAGACGCGCATGAGCGCCCCTCTGGCGGATACCGAATCGAGCACCATCGTCGTCGAACACCAAGTGCGCTGGGTGAGCGGCAAAGGAATAAACCTCTATGTATCCAGATCCGGGCACAACCTCAACTGGTTCATCACCGAAACGGGACAGTTGGGTTACCGAGCATCGAGAGGCACCGGCACAGCCTCGCTGACTCTGGCCGATCTCAAAGACGGCTGGAACCGCATCCGTCTGATCGCCGACTGCGAGAGAGATGAAGTCTTCGTCTATCTAAACGATATGGACAACCCCATCGCCGGTCCCCTGACCTTAAGAGAGCGCATCGGCTCGTGGCAGGGAGCCCGTCTCATCGTTCAGCATACTTGGAACGAAATGCGCGGTGATGTCTACTACGCCGATTTCAAGGTCTATGTTCCCGACGAGCAGATATCGCAAGCCCCGGTCCCGGTGCGTTCATCTGTTTGGCGGGGAGATCTGCCCGAGCGACCCGTTCCTGAACCGCCGGTCTTTCAGACCTCCGCCGTGACCATAGAACGCATACCGCTGCGTGTCACGGAGCGACAGGGCTTTGATCGAGATGCTCAGCCGGTCTCCACAGGTGTTCCGCTACCGGCGGGACACCTGTGGGATCCGGCCTCCGTTCGCCTCATGGACCCTGAGGGAAGACAACTGCCCTTGCAGACGGAGGTTCTCTCCCGGTGGCCTGACGGCAGCATCCGCTGGCTGCTCCTGGATTTCCAAGCCAGCGTGGCGGCCGGCGCCGTCGCTGAGTATGTCTTGGAATACGGCTCAGAAGTCACCCGCTTATCCGTGGAAGGCATACGCGTCGAAGAAGATGACGACACCATCATTGTTGACACCGGCCCTCTTGCGGTGGAATTCGGCAAGAGCGGATCCCTCTTACGCCGTCTGAAGGTCGACGCAATGTCCTGGGACGATGCGTCATCACCCGAGATCATCTTCCACGGCGCCGGCGGACTGACAGTGACAACGACTGAGGCCCCTCACACCGTGGAGATTGAAGAGGCCGGATCAGAGCGAGTGGTCGTCAAAGCCTCGGGAGAAATCCACGCCGTACGGGGAGATGAGTCCCTCAACTTCGCCTATGACCTCCGGTTCCATTTTTATCGCCACTCATCCGTCATCCGCATCGATCCCACCATAACCAACCTGCTGGCCTGGGAGCCCCACATCGGCATTTCCTATACCGATCTCACCCGGGTCAGCCTCCGTCTGCCCGGGTGGGTGCCGGCAAAACAGCTCGTCTTTCGGATAGGCACCGACAGGGAACCGATCTCGGGCCAAGGCCGGCACGTTTCTTTACTCCAATCCGAGGCCAACGCTTTTGAGATCGTCGCTGACGGGAAGCAGATCGGCAGCGGACGTCGCGCCACCGGTTGGGTTGATCTATCCGACGGTGACATACGTCTGAGTCTGGGCATTCGCCACTTCTGGGAACAAGCCCCCAAAGCCATCTGGGTCGACGGTGAAGGAGATCTCATCGTCGATCTGTGGGCCAAGCAAGACAACCATTTGATCATGGGCGGCGGCGAGGCCAAACGCCATGAACTGTACCTAGCTTGGGGCGACACGGGTGCTGAAACCCCAAAGGCCATGCTCGATCCTTTGCGCGCCGTGGCCCCGGCGTCGTGGTACTCGGCCACCGGCGGTTTCGGACGTCCCTTTCTTTTGATTGAAGAAGACGAGCTTGTCCTATATGAGCCCCATGTGGCCATATACGAGGAGTTCGTGAAGCAAGGCTACGAGCGTCTGATGGAAAACCGGGATCGCCTCGGGGAGTACGGCTGGCGGAACTTCGGCGATTGGTCCACCACATGGGATAACGACGGTTGGGGGAACTGTGAGTACGATCTGGCGCACGTCTACTTCCAACAGTTTGCCCGCACGGGTGATCTTCGCTTTTTCGACTTGGCGGAGACGGCCGCCAGACACTGGATGGACGTGGATTTGATCTGGGCGGCCAACAACCGCTGGTGGCTGGGCGGAGGTCTGCAGCACTCCGAGGCTCACAGGCGTTACGCCGCGGCGGATCACACATGGAACCAGGGACTTATTGACTACTACCACCTCACAGGCGATCGGCGCAGTCTCGAGGCAGCCCAGGCCGTAGGTGATTTCTTCGCCTACCTAGCCTTGGAGCGGCCTAACCAGAGGCGGCCGCGGGTGGTGCAGACTCCCGACAAGGACCTGCCGACCAGAAATCCCGGTTGGGCTCTTATAGCTTTGATAAGCCTTTATGAAAGCACCCTCGATCCTTATTACTTGCAGGCGGCCGAGGCAGTGGTGGAGATTCTCGCCGAGGAACAACAAGACGACGGCCAGTGGACCTACAGGATCCCAGCCAATGAGATCGAAAGCCGTCCCATCGCCACCAAGCCGTTCATGACGGCCATTATCCTGCGGGCCTTAGGGGATTACCACAGAGTGACCGGTGACGAAAAAGCGGCCGAAATGCTGGTGCGCGGTCTTGAATTTTTGGTCGAAGAGCTTTGGTGCCCCCAGACCCTGGGCTATCCGTATATCGATCATCCTCAGTATCCGCCACAAGTCTCCAACACCAATCTCTTACTGCTAGATGCCTTCGCCTACGCATACGAACTGACCAAGGAGCCCCGTTTTGCGGAAGTGGCCAGACAGGGTTTCCGCAGCGCCATTGAGCGGCAGATCGCTCAACTGACGAGTCCCAACCTCGGAAAGACCGTGGCCCAGGCTCTCAGACACACGCCGCAGTCATTGGCCGTCCTTATGCAACCCAAAGAGACTGTCCTGAGCGGACCGAACCGGATAGATGTGGGCCGCTGCGGCCCCGTAGAGGTGGATGTGACCCTCACGCGTTTGCACACCGCCGAGCCTCTTGAGGGCATCTTGACCATTGAAAACCTCCCGCCCGGATTGATCGCCAAACCGGATAAGATACCCTACGTTTTGGCTCCCGGACAAAAAAGGATCACCTTACCGCTCGTCCTGGAGGCCGAAACGACGGCCGCACCGGGCAACTACCGGCCGGTTTTGACGGACCGGAATCGCAGTGAATTGATGCTCACTATGCCGGTGACGCTACCTGGCTGGCGTCTGGCGGACGATTTTCGCCCTCCGATAGCCCACAGTTGGTTCGGCGAAGCCGCCTTCCAAGTGTGGGAAGAAAAGTCCGCGGGCTGGCAATACGTCACAGAAGATCCCGGGCTTTTCTATGATGATGCCCATCGCCTGCGCCGCGGCCAGGACGGTGAGGAGTATCTGATCTATGACGCTCCCGGTCTGTATGACTTCGCATTGACCTTCTACGCTCCGGTTTCCGTTAAGCAAGAGGCGGCATCTTTGATTGGGATAGATATAAGGGACGAGCAAGGAACTTGGCAGACGATTCCCATTGATATCAGCTGGACGTTACCGACGAGCGGAGAATGCGCCATGGGCGTCATAAGGCCCGCGGAGCGCATTTTCCGGGGAGATGTGAAACTGAGGATTACCGTCCGCGCCGGCGGTGATCCGGCATTTCCTCAACTGGGACGCTTGGAGCTCACAGGATGGAGATAAAAAAAGAAAGCTGGGTGAGAGCGCATGGAACGAATCATTGTCGCCGATGATCTCATACGCACGTTGCAGATGGCTCTGGTTATCTTGACGTTGATGGGTCTTTTGACCGCTACGGCTTCCGCTTCTGACGCCCGCGTCTTGTTGATCGGTGCCACGGGCGACCGAACGCACAGAGCCCTGACTCAGCTCGGCTTTACACCCACGGTCGTGTCCCCCACTGCAGGGGCTTTGAGGCAGGTCAACCTGTTTACCTATGAATTGATCATCTCAGGGATGGATGTCAATCGCGATGTTCTCAGTACCCCTGACATACAGGCCAAGCTCTGGGGAGCGATCGAGAACGGAAGCGTATTCTTGGGCTTTCGCGATTGGAGCGGACAGGATGCCTGGCTGCCTGTGTCAGTCGAAAAAGACGCCGTCTTCAGAGTCGACAGCATCTTGGTACCGGATCATCCGATAGTGAAGACGCCAAATGAACTGCCCGTGAGTTCTCTGCTCAAGGTCCACTCCGGCTCCATGTATGATGCCTTCATCAATCCGGGCGAAGGCTGGACGCCTATCGTGGGCGGACGGGAGGTCTTTCCCTGGTATCTGGATCAAAGGGGTCAACCCAAATACCCCAACCAAATGCATTACGGGATCATGGAGCTGCCTTACGGCAGGGGACGCATCATCCTGTGTCAGTTGATTCCCGAGTACGACTGGTTTGAAAACCACAAGGGACGTGACAGCTCGCTTGGCAAACCTCTTCTGGAAAACCTCCTACATTATGCCGTGCAACAGGTGGCCATAAGACAGACCTATGACGATCCCCCATCGGTGCCTGAGGCTTATGTCCCGGCCTTGAGCGCCGTACTCGATGTCGTCCGGCGCCCCGAAACGGACGAGATGCACCTTGATTTGTGGGATGTCGAGACGACGGGGCTTTTTGAAGTCCGTTGGGATGACCGGGATATCATTACCGTGCACCATCCCGATCAGCCTTCGCAACAAGGCGGCTACGCCCTGTTGAGCCGCACGTTTGATATCGACCGCGGCCGCGACGACGGACGAGTCCTTCTGTCCTTCTACTGCACCGACGACTACCTCGGCGGACCTGAACCGCAATACGAAGGTGACCGGTCAGTCGGTCAGGTGCTCAACATGAAGGAAGGCTACCGTTTCGTCGAAGTCAGCGTCGATGACGTCCTGATTTGGGAACGCGACGTTTTGGGACCCAATCCGTATGAGTGGCCATATCTTTTTCAGGTGATTGATATCACCGAATATGTGAAAGACAAAGACCGCGTCCGGGTCAGTGTCCGGGTAGTGGATCGCCGGGAGACTGAAGAGACGTTCTGGACGGATGTCTTTGTCAGCCGCGTCAGACTGCTGCAGGGAATTGCGGGGCGCGAAGGTCCGGGCGGGATATCCGCTCCGAATACGGGAGAGTTCACTCCGGTCATATCGGTCCATGATGCCCCATCCGAGCGCAGCACGTTGGTGATCTACGGCCATGATCAGGCCGCTTCCTTGATGAGCGTACGGCTGACGGCCGATGATCAGTCCGCCCACTGGATAGTCGGCGAATCCGTAACCTTGAACAAAGGCGAGCGCTTGCAGATTGAGTTACAGCGTGAGCCGGGCAGTCACCTCGATGAGTACGTCAAAGGCGTATATCTCATCCCTACCGCTTATATGGCTCACAGCAAACCGACCATACTGCCGGATGTGCGCAACTGGTTTGCCGCCCCGGAAGCGCCGCAGCGCATCGCCGCGGAAGTGAAGGGTCCCCTGGGTGCTGACATCAGCGCGCCTGTCACTCACGGCGTGCCCTTTGGCCAGGGACAGTTGCTGCCCGACGAGTTGAACCGCATACGAGTTCTGGACGGCGACGAAGAGCCGATACCCGTGCAGACCAGGTCTTTGGCCTTGTGGCCCGACGGTTCGGTGAAATGGGCACTGCTAAGCTTTAACG
>LFTP01000319.1 GCA_001513395.1 Clostridia bacterium DTU080 | reverse complement strand
GGTTGAGTGGTGAGGGCTTCTTTCAGCCCTCCGGCTCGGCAGACATGCCGGGCGCACAACAAAGGCGCCACGGCCGATTCGGATTTCCGACCGCGGCGCCCTTTACCTATCAGCGATCAGACTGCCGTTTTAGGGAGGCGAACATCAGCGCCATCCTCGGATATCCAAACGTTCAAACTCCGGCCAATCGGGGCCGCTGCCCGCTCGGAGGACAATCCGCAGTTTGACATCGCCGTGCGCATACTTGTGTCGGGGAGTGACCACGCCCTTGGCGTATTCGCCGGGCGGACCCTCCTCCCAGGTGATCGCCCACGGAATCGTTTCATAGGCTCCGTCGGCGGAGACAACTCCTATCTCAAGGATGTCCTCCATTCGTGCCATCGCTTCCTCCGGTGCGTACAGAGTCAGCGTGAACTCAAACAGGCCTGGGGTATCATACAGCAGATACTCTTCATTGGAACCCTTGCGGCGCAGGCGATCGATCTCATCGACCACGATGTGTTCCCAACCCGCCGACTCGGCCTCAGTCGGGCGTGAATAGAGCTCACCGAACCACGTATTGGCCACCGGCTCCCGGAAGGTGTCGAGAATGGTCCAACTGGGCACGGAGACCGGGATGGTCACCGACACATCCTCGCGCTCCGGATCACCAAGAGTGAAAGTGCAACGCCGCGGAGACACCGTAGGTGCGACGTTGATCACAATCGGACAGGTTAGCGAGTCTTGCCCCGCCTCCAATCGATACGGAACACGCTCGGGCGAGATGCTGATGCCTTCAGGCATCTCTATGGGCTCCAACACACCTTCAACGGCTTCGGTCGCCACCAATCTGGCCAGCGTAAGCGTGGTCTCTGCAGAGCCCTCGCGTCCGACCATAATGGACCGAGTGTCCGGTTGTACGATCTCCAAGGGAACATAGCTGCCATAGAGTCGCTCGAATATGGCCAGCGCTTCCGGCATCCAAGACATGCTCCGCGGATTGGCCTTGAAGTCGAAATCGTACTTGACCATGGGCCAGTCAGACCGACGGTCGTGGAGGGCCAGTCCGTAGGTCAACAGCGATGCGATCTGATCGGTGTGGTTTGGACTGTGCCAACCCGGAGCCTGCTTGTAGATGTATTGCCTCGGAGCCACACGCATCTCCCGCGTCAACCAGTCGTAGAAGCGCGCCGTGGC
>LFTP01000190.1 GCA_001513395.1 Clostridia bacterium DTU080 | reverse complement strand
CGCTTGGGATTGCGGGTGCTGTCAGCGCTGGAAAAAGGCGATCCGTCATCTTTGGCCGAAGATCCGCGCCGTCTGCTGGAGTACTTCATCCAGGGCACCGAACGGTCATTGACCATGTGGCAAGGGGTAGCGGACGAACTGGACAGGGTGATCCATTCGCTGCCGGCGGATGCCCAACGGCTTTTGGATGCCAACCTGGGCGTTCAACTGGACGGCATGATCGGGTTGTATGGCTGGTTTAAGGCTCTGTGTCAGTCTGCTTTGGAGATGCTTGACGGGGGAGGTGAAAGCCGGAGTCATCTCGATGAAGCGGTTCGAGCTTTGCAAAAACTCCTGAATGATCGGCGACGGGCGGAAAACGGAGTGTGGAGAAACTGGTACCGCGGTGATAAGAAGATGAACCTGCCTGCCGTGCTGGAGAGTACGCAACGGGTGAGAGGGGACGGCGAAAAATAAGAACGGGAGGTGTCTTTTGTGCGCCGGCAAGCTGCGATCCTTTTGTTGCTCATATTGGTTCTGGCGGTAGCGTGCTCTGCAGGATCCCAGCCTATACAACTGACGGCGGTGACGTGGTCAGGTGGCCGAAATCTCGATGCCGAGCGCGAGATCTATGAAGCTTTTAACAAGACGCAAGAGGCCATCCGACTCGAGTTGAACCAGGTTCCGGGCGGCTTTGCCGCGTTTGCTGAAAAGGTGACACTGATGATGCTGGGCGGATCGCCGCCGGATTTGACTCTGACCCATATGGATTTCCATACTCAGTGGGCTAATGCGGGATTGGTGCTGGAGCTTGAGCCTTTCATGGCCCGCCATCCCATAGATTTGAATCAGCTGCCTCCCGGTTCCACGGAGACGTATCGCAACGCATCGGGATCACTGACGGGTGTCCCATTGTATTTGTCCAGCACCGTACTGACATTCAACAAGAGTCTCTTCGATCAAAGCGGTCTGGGCTATCCTACGGAGCAATGGGCCATACAAAAAGACTTCTTGGAGGCCGCCCGTGTCCTGACTCGGGATATAAACGGTGACGGCAGCCCGGATATATGGGGGATTGCCCCCTTTAGGGTAACCGGATTTTTCTGGCGACTCTGGGGTTTGAGGTATGTTGACCCTAATCAAGAGAGATTCGCCCTGAATACTGCCCAAGGTGCTGAGGCCTTTCAGTTTATGCGCGATCTGGTCTGTACATGGCGTGTGGCCCCGGGACTTTGGAGCAGCGGGGGCTGGGTAAGGGGCACCGTCGGCATGACGGCGCCCAATCAGGTGGAAGCGCTGTTTAACTCGAACGGCTTGACGGATCAGTGGGATGTGGCGCACTTACCCGTAGGTCCCAGCGGCCGCCGAGTGACGCGAGCGGCTACGTTTGGTATCGCTATTCCTACGGGAGTACCTCATCCTGAAGCTGCCTGGGAGGTCGTCCGTTACCTGATATCCCGGGAGGTGCAGGAACGCTTGTTGGAAAGCGGCCGGGGCGGGATTCGCATCGACGTCGTGGCCAGATACTACGAGCGGATGGATCCGGCGAAAGGCGGTCTTAGTTTCGCTCCGGGCTCGTTTCAAAACAGACGCGTCATGGTCGATTCCTTCGCTTATGCGGACTTCGAGCACTTGGCGGGACTCACCCTACCGTCGACCGCCGGTTTCCGCTCAGTGTTGGAGAATTGTCAGAT
>LFTP01000027.1 GCA_001513395.1 Clostridia bacterium DTU080 | reverse complement strand
AGGTCTAGAGAGTAGCTGTGGTAGTTTGGAGTGACTTTCAAAACCCGGCTTCCGCCGTGACCGAGGCATTCTTCCACATCTTCGCGCCACGTGGCCAAAGAGACATCCACCAATGTCACGGGGACGAAGAAATCGTCATCCTTGACGGCCGTGAGTAACGGCCGATTTCCTTGCATTGGGTCTGGGTATAGAATCGCCTCGGCGGAACTGACCCACGCCTGCTCTACACCTTGCGCCCGTAAGTGCTCTTTTAGCTCCTTAGGCTCGCGGTGGCTCAGACAGCGAAAAGGCCAATAGCCAGCGAAGACACTGGTGTCGATAAGAGAACTCACTTTGCCTCCCCCAATCCGAGCAGCTGACTTGCATTGCCATAGAAGATGCGCTGTCGATCCGCATGAGTTATATCAGCGCCCAGGATACGTCCGATCTGAGTGCCGAAATCCCGCAAGGGCCAGTCAGAGCCGTAGATGACCCGATGGGCTCCCAAACGCCGTACCGCATATTCCACTATGCCGGCCTCAGGTTGACTGCCAGATGTGTCGATCAAGACGTTGGGCGTATCGGCAACATCCAACACGCCGCGTATGCCGCCGCCACAAAGATGCGCCATGACAATGGTGACATTTGGCCATCTCTTGGCCAACACGGCGATCTCCGCCGGTGTGGATTCCTGGTAGGAGTAGACGGTCTGCTTATACCATGCATGATGAAGGACCGGCACATCATGACGCGCTGCCCAATCCATGATATGATCAAGACGGTCATCCGTGGCTTTTACGGCGATCCAGAGCTTGATGCCGCGCATCCCGCCTTTGATTATGCAACGCTCCAGTTCATCACTGATAAAAGACGGGGGATGGGCGGGGTTCAAGTAGCAAAAGCCGATAAACAGATCGGGAAACAGTGACATAGCCCTCAGCGTATGAGTATTGACCGTCATGACGTCCTCAGGAGTGGGATTGGGACCTCCGACGCTGGTTATGTTTCCCAACAGCACCAGACGGGCAATATCGTACGATCGAGCCAGGCGCTCTGCCGTCAGTAGCTCTTCCGTGGACGGCTTGGAGCCTCGAGTGACCAAATGCGTATGTATGTCGATGCGGGCCATGTGATTCACCGCCTTTAGCACCGCGAACTTCACGGTTCCGCCGAATCGCTTCTGCGACAACCCTGATACTCAATGCCGGATAGTCGGCGGCAGAATTATTTTCGAAAACTTCACGTTGTATGGTCGGGGGCAGGAGTCTTTAGAGCATTTCGGTTGTGCCGCTTGCCTTGACGGCCAGCGGTTTGCCGGATAGCGTTGTCGAACGGTTCACGCCATGACACCCGTTGCTCGGTTAGCGGTTCAGCCATCGCGGTGATTCAGGTTTGTTGTCGATCGGTGCCATGTAATCTCGATTTTTGTTGGCTACGGACAGTCGATCAGATCAAGTACGCAACGAGGCATGACCCCGCATTCTAGCTATTTGACCAATTCGGTTTTTATCCTGCGCGTAGTATAGAAATTTTTAACAGGAGTTCGGGGGGTGGTGGTCGTATGGTCATTCATAGGGAGGTGAGAAATGTCCCTGGAAAAAGCGTGGGCGAGTGGTAGGTGTTTCGAACGGCAGGATGAGCCCTACTGATCCCTGCCCTGCCATCGGTCTTTCGTTGCGAGACTCAGAGACGAAGACTGACATGTG
>LFTP01000361.1 GCA_001513395.1 Clostridia bacterium DTU080 | reverse complement strand
CTCTCGGGCACGGGTCAGCTTTGGTTGGATGTTTGTTCCCTGGAGTTGTGGACGGAGGGTGCTGACGAGTTGACGACACGACGAAGCCCTCTGCCTCAAGTTCCGCCGCCTCCCGCCGATGCTCAACATCCGCGTATCTACTTCCGCCCGGATGATGTGGAAGCGTTACGGGCAAAGATCAGACAGATTCCCTTCCGGCAGCTGGCGGAGATGATACTGGCCCGAACCGCCGGTATACTCGTTACTCCCTTGCCTGACGAGCCCGAGCCGTATCCGGACGGTTGGGAAGTCAACCATTGGCGGTATATGCGCCAGATCGCCAGCCAAGTGAGCGACAATATGGAGCTTTTGGCCTTCGCTTATCTGATCACGGGCGATGAGATGTATGCCGAAGAGGCGAAGCGCTGGATCAAGCATGTCTGCAGCTGGGATGTCGGCGGCACCACAAGCAGTGCCTACCATGATGATCTGGGACGCTGGATTCTGTCGTCGATGAGTGCTGCCGTCGACTGGATCTACGATACCCTGACGCCCGATGAATTGACGCTGGTGCGATCGGTGCTTTTGGCCCGGGGCAGGGAGCTGTACCGTTTGCAGGTGCGGCCTTTGGCCAATCAGCCATACAACTCGCACGCCATCAGTTCATTGTGCTATCTGACACGCGTCGCATTGGTTCTCAGCGACTTACCCGAAGCCCAGGAGTGGCTGGCTTTTACAACCCGCTTTTACCAGGAACACTACCCGCCATGGGGAGGCAAAGACGGCGGCTGGTCCGAAGGAGTTTCTTACTGGAAATCCAGTGTGGCCCACGCTTTGGAAGTCGCCGAACTGTTCAGGGTGGCCGCTATAGCCGATTTGTGGACCAAGGATTGGTATAAGAACACCGGATACTTCAAGATGTATTTCCAACCGCCGGGCAGCAATTATGCCAACGGTTTCGGCGACGGTGCGGCGTTTGACGCGCTTAGCAATTCGGACTATACGGCGATGATCATGTTCGCCGTCGGTGCCGAAAACGGCTACTTCAAGTGGTATGCCCAACAACTGCAGCAGCGCGGCGGCCGCTGGTTTGCGGATTACGTGCGGGCCTACTGCTTCCTATATCGCTACAGTGATCGACTGGCCGACCTGGAGGCGAAGGCTCCCGTCGACTTGCCCAGATCAAAGGCTTTTTACGACATCGGCCAGGTGGCCTTACACTCCAATCTGTTGAACGCCAGAGACGATATCAGTCTGTACTTCAAGAGCAGTCCGCTGGGCAGTGTGAGTCACAGCCACGGGGATCAGAATTCCTTCACTCTAAGCGCTTGGAATGAACCCCTGGCCATCTCCGCCGGCTGGTATGACTGGTACGGGAGCGATCAGCACTATCTGTTCAACAGGCAGACGCGGTCCAAAAACACCGTCCTGGTCGACGGAGAAGGGCAGCACTACCGCAGTATCGATGCCTCCGGCGAGATCACGGCGTTTTTCACCGGAGCCGGTTATGATCTCACGGCCGGAGAGGCGGCCAAGGCCTACGGCGGCAAGCTCGAGCGCTTCAGCCGGCAGATACTGTATTGCGTGCCTGATTACTTCCTAATCATCGATGATTTGAAGGCTCCCAAGCCCGTGCATTTCAACTGGCTGCTGCATACCCTCAGCCCGCCTCATATCGATGCCGCGGCCGGCACTTTACAGGTGGAGCAAAACGGTGTGCACCTGCATGTCGATTTCCTGACGCCGAGACAACTCGATTTTGAACAGACCGACCGTTACTACAGCAGTGGCGATGCCCGGACAGTGTTCAAAGAGAACGAAGTCTTGCCTGAGACGGAGAAGCCCCCGCAGTATCACGTGGCCGCCACGACCCGTGAGCGTTCGGCGGAGGAAAGATTCGTCACGGTGCTCCATCCGTACAAAAAGACTGCTTCGCCTTTGAGATTTACGGGCACGGATCGGGGACCCGTCTATGAAGTGCGTGCGACGGGAGATGCCCGTCACGATTTGACCCTGATCAGCATGCAGGATGAGGCGACCCGGTTGCGAGGATCCGGCTTGGAGGCGGAAGGACGGTTGGCCTCCGTAAGTTGGGTGAATGAACGTCCGGCAAGGCTGTTGCTGTATGAAGGGCGGCGTCTTCAGATCGATGGTTTCATTGAACTGGACGCCGATCAACCGTGCACCGTCTCGATGGAGATTGCGGAAGAGCAAGCGCAGGTGGTGGTCGAAACCGATGCCGCCGAGACCGTCTTGCGCCTGCTGTTGAAGCAGACTCCTCGTCCGGTCATCGATGAGGGTCAGTCATTGAGCGCTATCGTGGATGAAGACGGCTCTGTGCAGTTGCGTTTGTCGCCGGGCCGGCATGTCCTGCAGCTTTCTTGGCAGTAGGGGCTGAAAGGCCTTAAGAATAACACTAAGCAATACGTGTGCATGAGGAGGATACGAGCGGATGTTTCCGTCATTTAGGCTTGCCGATGCTTGGCCCTTGGGAAAGGTGGTCGAGGCATCAGAGCCTTCGGGGGATCTCCAAGACATATTTCTGCTTATCGGTCAGTCGAATATGGCCGGGAGGGCTCCGATCGAAGAGCTGGACACGGACGTCGTAGAAGGTGCGCTGTTGTTTACGGGGTACGGCTGGGAGCCGCTGACCAATCCCGTGAACAGATACTCCACGGTCATTGTGGGTGATCCGCTCTCCAGACTGGGGCCGGGTTACACTTTTGCCCGTAAACTGGCAGAGGTTACGGGACGAAGGATAGGGATTGTGTCCAACGCCCGCGGAGGGACAAGCGTATCGCAGTGGCAGAAAGGTTATTCCGGCGACAAGGATTTCGATCTGTACCAACAGGCCGTCAACCGGGCTCGTGCGGCATTGGAGATGACCCCAGGGGCGCGGTTGGCGGGACTCATATGGCATCAAGGCGAGGCCGATGACTCCCCGACTCTGGCTCCGCATTACCTGAGTCGACTGAAATGCTTGACGGAGGATTTGAGGGCCGATCTCGACGCTCCCGACGCACCGTTGATCGTCGGGGAAGTGGGAGGATGGGACGGACACGGATCGCATATCAATCCCATGTTGCGCCAAGTGGGAACACAGATAGAAAGAGCCTACTGGATCAGCTCGGCCGATCTGGTTCCGCTGCCGCTGCAAGACGGAAGCCCGAATCTGAAAGATCCTCATTTTAACACACTCAGTCAGCGGGTTCTGGGAGGACGCTACGCCGATCGGGTGTTGGAGGTGGTCTACGGACTCTCACCGGGAGTGGCGACCTTGTATGCGGCCAATGAACTCAGCCACGGGATAGGTTTTAGCGGTTATTCAGCATGCTTGTCCGTCGGGGAGTATGACCGGGACGCCTTGGCCCGACGCGGCATCATGGTTGAGCAAATCCGCTCTGTGCGGGTGCAACCCGGGTATGAAGTCGTCTTCATTACTTCGCAGGGTTCTTATGCAGTGCGAGAAGACAGATCGAACCTGGCGAATGAAATTGAAGAAGCGGTACAGTCGGTGTCAATCCGCTCGATATCTTGATCGTGGAATCATGGGAGGCAAAAGCCATGGAAAAATCGTTCATTGTAGGACTCGTCTTCTTGATAGCTCTGATCATGATCAGTTTTTCCGGCGCTGTCTGGGCGGCTGATTTGGATTGGATCAGAAGCATGGGCATGTTCAGGGATCGCTACTTCCTCATCACTCCGGAAGCCCACGAAGCCTTGCAGGAACTCAACAGCATCTTCGACAAGGACGTTCTCATGTGGGTTGCCAGCATGTACGATCCTGAAACAGGAGGCTTTTACTACGCGCGCAGTGCCATCGGCAGAGAGGGGTTTGCGGCGGACATAGAATCCACCAGCCAAGCCCTTAGTTTCCTCAAATCCATGGGCATCTTCGATTCGATGCCTGAAGATATCCGGCAGCGTTTCATCACCTTCTTCCAGAGCAGACAAGATCCGGTGACGGGTTATTTCTACGACCCTCAGTTCGGATCGAACGTAAGTAACTCTAAAAGGTCGAGAAATCTGTCTCAGGCCGTGGGGCGTCTGCGGGATCTCAATGCGGAGCCTTTGTATCCTTTGCCCTACAGCAAAGAAAGACAGGTGGGTCAGACGGACTCTTTCAACCTCTACGGTTCCTTGCTCTTGGGCGGACAGACGGGAATCGGCATCGGTGGGGCCGCCGACGTATCAAGGACGGTGAACATACCGACCCTGCCCGAGTATCTGACTTCCGCCGAAGCCCTGCGCCGCTGGATGGAGAGCTTTGACTGGGAAAACAGGCCGTGGAACGCCGGGCACAATGTGTCATCGGCGCGCACGGAGATCATCCAAGTCGGCTTGGTCGATGTGGTCTATGAGTTTATCGAGGAAATTCAAAATCCGGACACTGGGCTGTGGGGCAAAGGCCGAACCCTCGAAGAGGTTTCGGCGGCCATGAAGTTATCGGGCTATTACGTAGACCGGCCCTATCCTCGGGCCAAAAAGATGGTGGAAAGCACGATCTATGCCATAAAGAACCATACACCCACCGCCATCGTTCATATCAGGAATCCGGTGGATCTGATCACCACGGCGATCATAAGAGGCGCAGTGGGATATGATCCCGAGATCGAGGCTTTGTTACGCGAAAACATGCCGCTTTTCATCACATGGGCCAAAGAGAGTCTGCTCAGGTTCAAGCAACCCGACAAAGCCTTCTCGTATCATGAAAACGGCAGTTCCCGAACTTCGCAGGGAGCGGTCGTGTCACTGGGGTGGGCGGAGGCCGACATGAACGGTACGATGGCCGGCGCCCATGCCACGATCAACTATTTTTATCAACTGCTCGGTCTTTCCCGACCGAAAATGAGCCAGTATGCCGAGGAGTTCTGGGATGTCATAGTCAACATGGAGCCGCACGAGCGTGTACAGACGCCCGTGGGTTTGGATGACGATTTTGAAGACGCTGATGAGGCCATGGTTTCGTGGATAACAAAAGGACCGGGGACGGCAAAGATCGTGACCGACCCGCATGATCCTGAGAACAAAGTCCTACAGCTGCAAAAGACAGTCAAAGGCAGCGGTTCCAGCGTCTCAAAAAGCTTCAAGACGGAACCGGGAGCTGAAAAGACCCGGGTCAGCCTGAAGTTCATGGTATCTGACTTCGGCTCCGGCGGCGCATTTAACCTGCGTTTCGGTTCGGGATCAAGTGCCTCGGACCGCGCCTTTGCCCTGATGATCGCCAAGAGAGACGGAGTCAGTTTCATATCGCATCGGGCGACGGAAAAAGGCTACGGCGATCGGATCAGCACCATAGCTCCCAATGTGTGGTATCAACTGGACATCGAGTACAAACCGGCCGGCAAAGAGGATACGGAGCTGGCGGTTTATCTGGACGGCGAACTGATGCAAGTCTTTAACGACTACTACCATGGAGGCGATGCGTCCCGACTGCCGATTCCGGATATCAGATACGTCGAGTTCTACGTATACGTGGATGCGGTGGCGACACTCTACGTTGACGATATCAAAATCACTGCTGAATAAGTCGCTTCGTGTTGCTTGATTTGCGGAGGTGCCGTATGTCTTGGCGGCACCTCCGTCGGTTAGCTGGCAAGGCTTGTCCATATCGTGCCTTTTGAGAACTGAGCAGGGGTGATGAGGTGTGCAAAGCTACATAGCGGGCTCGAGGGTCTGGACATGGATCATGGGGCTGATGGTTATTGTCTGTCTGTCCGGCGCGGTGTGGGCCGTACAGATTGACGTGACCTCAGAGCCCCGATTGGGCACCACCAACTACTTGACCAACTCCGATTTCGAACAGGGAGTCAGCGGACCACTGAATTGGCGATTCACTACGGGTCGTGCTGACCTTTTGAGCGGTCACTGGAGTGATGCGGCGTTCAGCGGTGAAAAAAGCGTAGTCGTAGAAGCTCTCAACGGTGAAATGTCAGGGTATTGGGGTCAGGATTCCATAGCCGTTAAGCCGGGTGAGAGCCTCCTTTTGAGCGCCTGGGTGAAGCTGGAGCGAGGAAGAGTCTTGATGTATGCCATCGGATATGATAATCGCTCCGGTCAGCGCAGACAGGTGTACAACGACAGACGGCTCTATTTGTCGAGCGCCGCTGATAATCCGTTGTACCCGGTCTTTGTTAAGGCCGAGCTTCTTCGCGGTCTGTTGGGGCCGGAGTGGCAGCGTCAGCGGCTGTATTTCGAAAACTCCCCCGATGTCAATCTGGTCAATGTCAGATTGGGCCTGTATTTCGGCTCCACGCCGGGTGAGGTCCGCTTCGATCGGGCCTACTTTGGCCCACCGTGGGTCACATTATCCGTCAATGTGTCCGGGGAGAGCATCCACCGGGTAGAGATACTGGATGATATCGGCAATACCATCCACGACTCCAAAGCCTTGGAAGGCCGGACGAACTGGAGCAGTACGCTTCGGATCCCGGCGGATTTGGAGTACTGCGAGATCGTGGTCACCGACGGTGACGGTCAGGTCACAAGACTGCGTCATCCGCAAGACAGCTGAGACGGGCGCCAACAAGTTGATCGAGGAGGAGATGGCAGTGCTTCGCAAAAGATTATCAGCGCTGGTCGCACCGATGCTTCTTTTTACAGTGATGATCATTGTGGGCGCTCCGGTGTGCCTGGGCCAGGTCTTGAGCACCCAAGACTTAGCCATCGAGCTGCAAGAAGACAGCTTCAGGTTGATCAATCCGCAACCGGGTTTTAGTGAAGCGGCGGGCAGGCTCATCGTGCGTGACGGCAAAAACCATCAGGAGTTTGAGCTTAGCTTCTCGGAGGGCGCCCGTCGTGAGCAAGACGGTATGCTGATTATCGAGTGGGCTTTGCTTCAGGAGTTGGAAGTGAGAGCCTCCGTAGCGGCGCGCCGAGCGCATGTGTCCGTTATCTTGGAGTTTGAAAACCGGGGTACAGAGCAAAGATGGCTTGAAACCGGGGTGAGCATGGATCTGGGATTGATCGGTGAGTGGAGTTTTTGGGACGGACTGAATACACTCACCGGGGCCGCTGGTCTTTCCCATACTCTCGATATCCTTCCCGGAGTCTTTCCTGCGGCGGCCTTGTACACCTCGAATACAGGCATCGGCGTGGGGATTGAGCCCATGCAGCTTTTGTCCTATCTGCGCTCAAGCGTTGTCTCCGATGACGGACGCCGAGCGGAGTTCGAGTATGCCACGCGGATCGTCGTCGATCCGGGAACGAGTGAGCGAGTGGAGTTTGTTCTCATTGGCTTTGACGCACGGTGGGGTCATCTCGGGCTCTTGCAGCGCTACACCGATGAGTTCGCCAAGGCCTTCAGACCTTGGCCGGGTGTCGATACGCGCGTCTCTATGTCAGGGGCGCAGTACAGAGCGTGGAATGCAAATGATCCCGAGATGTGCCGCAGAAGCTTTTCCGGATGGGAGTGGGCCTATGCTCCTTTCCGCCGAACGGGAGATATTTACGGGCACCGGGAGTTTTGGGACTACACGCCCGCCAGACCGTTTGGCAGCACCCGTGGACTTGATTATGATGAGTTCCACGAATGGCGCCGGAATCAGTTTTTGCGCGGTGTAAACTGTGATGTGGCGATGCTGTTTTATGTTCCTTCCGGCATTTGGGTCGAGTATCAGTTGGCGCAGGAGCGGTTTTCCGAGGCTATGCTGCGTGAATCGGGTGTCACCATCGCCAAGAATGACCCTTGGGTCACGGGCCATGACAACGAGCGCCGAGTCTTTCCTTTCGGCAATGAGTATGCCGAACAGTTCAGGGCAGACATGAGACGTGTAGTCGAAGAAGTCAACATGCAGGGGTTTGCCTTTGACGTTGCCAACGGCGGAGTGCGTGTCTATGCCCATAATACCAAGGGAGTCATGGAAGCACCCGGGCGTGCCTTTGACGAACAAGGCGTCTTTGTGGAAGAAGGCGTGGCCATTGCCCTGTTGATGGACTATGCCCGAACACTGACCAAAGACGGCCGGCCCATGGCCGTGGTCAGCAACCCTTCGGCCAAAGGGGTCTACATGACTGTCTTCCGCTCCGACGCGGCCATGTTTGAAGCTCCGCCGTGGGGTATACACGGCACGACACCTGAGCATCTGAGAGCACGGCTTGGGCACAAGACGCTCGTCTGGTGGGAAGGCTGGGATTTTGAGGAGCTTCTCGACACCGATCGCGGACCGGCCGAAGTTCAGGAAGCCTTCCTCGGTGTTGTGGATTACATGATTCTCAAGAGCCTTGAGCTGGGTGGCATACCCGCCGCTTCCTATATGCGAGGGGTACCGCAGCTTGGCCGGGTATTGCCCATGCTGGCGGAATTGGTCCAGGCGGGATGGCAGCCGGTACCGGCCGTCATGGGCGCGCCTGAGGGTTTCTGGCTCAGCCGCTACGGACGCGGGGGCCGAAGCTATGTGACGGCTGGCAACGCCACGCTGCAGGCTTTTGAGGGGCGTCTGTCCGTCGATAACCGATACTTGGGCGATCTTGATTACCTGTTCACTCACTTCGACGGTCAGGGACTTCGCAATAGGATACAGGCACGCACCACCGGTCTGGATGTGGCTGTAGCTTCGCGCCGTCCGTTCGTCGCTCGGACGGTGCTTGGCGTTCGTCCGGTCGAGAATGAGATCACCGCCGCGGTGAGTCAAATCGACAACTTGTCTTCCATCACAACCGAAGCCGTGTTTGAGCTCCGGTCTCCACAGACTCTGACATTTGTGGTTGAGTCCCCTGTCGGTTACTCGCTGCAGCGGGTGGAACTGAACGGCTCGGCCGTCGAAGCGCGGACAAAAGACGGTCTTTCTGAGTTCTCCTGTCAGGTGTCCGACGGTGATATCTTGCGCGTTCACTATGCATCCGAGGTCTATCGCCTAAGCCGCGATGAGTTGCTTGCCTTTGATTTCATTACCTCCGATTTGGCATCACAGGCAGTGGTTCTGGTGGCTGACGATCCGACTGAAGAAGAGCTCTATGCGGCATATCGGATACAGAAGTATTTCACGGACTACATCGGAGCTTGGCGCCGAGACTGTTCGGGAGTCTTGGCTGCCGGAGGCATGTCTTTGGGGACCAAGATGTGGTGGATGCCGCAGATCTTCTGTCGGGAGGCCGACGACTCTTGGCATCTTATGCTGTTCAACACGGACTTTTTCGACCGCCACAAGCGTGAAGCTCGGGAACCGGGCGCTAATCGCCCGAGGGTGGTTCTGGTCAGGGACCTTCAGGGTGCCGACGGCATCGTTGAGCTTCGTGATGACGGCCGAACGCTGTTTATAGGGGCGGCTGACGAACGGAAGCTGCAGCGTCTGGTGATGGATCTTCTCTATGAGTTGGATTCGAAATACGCTTATTTCGGTCCGTTGATAGGCCCTTTGCAGCATGAGCTGCCGCGTTGCTACTAGTCTCCGGTAGGTATTGGAAGAGGTATCGAAGAAAAGAAGAACAGAACGAAGAAAAATGAGCCTCTGCAGAGGCCGGGATTGGACGTAGAGGTGGCAACATGATCGACAACCTCCTGACGATACTCCTTGAAAGCGCTGAAGCATCATTTATTGAGGTCACTGTCTTCGTCGGCGCCGTTCTCCTATTGTTTGGATACATCGATTACCTCCAGAGCGGGGCGTTTGTAGAGGCCATTGAAAGGTCAAAGAGGTACCAGCCGTTGATCGGTGCACTACTCGGAATCATTCCCGGATGCGGAGGTTCCATCCTCCTGGTGACTTTGTACATCAAAGATACCGTCACTTTCGGCACCGTGGTGGCCACTTTGGTGGCCACCGCGGGGGATGCCGCCTTCGTTATCCTGACTCAGGCCCCTAGGCTGTTTTTGCTCATCACTTTTTACTGTTTTCTTGCAGGTGTTGCCGCGGGCTATCTCGTTGACTACCTCAAGATCGGAGATTTTGTGAAAAAAAGAAGGGCCGTCAAGGAAGCGGCCGATCTGAAGGAGGAACACAAAGAAGTTGAAGCGGCTCTGGACGAGTTGTACTGTGATAATCCCGTCTCATGTCGTTCCAGACAATTGAGGCACGTGGGACACGAGGAAGGCGACGAGATCGACCTGGCTCTTCACCATGCAACGCCGTTGGACCCTGGCTCATTGGGCTATAGGATCACCCACAACGCCTATTTCGTCTTTTGGGGATTTATAGCCGTCGGCCTTGTGCTGGGCGTCTTGGACCTTATGCAGGTGGATATCAACCGACTTCCCGGAATCCCCAACCTGGGGATCATAATCGGCGTTGTGGGTACTGTGGTGACGATACTGTATACGATTCTTTCCAGGAGATTTCTTCAGGCACAAAGCCACGAAGATGCCGAACACAAGCTGTTTTCGTTGGAAGAGACCTTCATACACAACGCACAGGAGACCGCTTTTGTGGGCGCCTGGGTGTTTGCTGCCTATGTGGCCTACGAACTGGCCGTGCTCGTCACGGGCGGAGAGCAAGTCTTGTTGGATGCCATGACCTCGACGGGCTTGGCGGCCGTCTTATTGGGAACGCTTGTCGGTGCCATTCCGGGATGCGGGCCGCAGGTCATCTTCGTGTCCTTATACCTTAAAGGGGTGTTTCCCTTTGCCGCCATGTTGGCCAACTCGATTTCCCAAGACGGAGACGCCCTCTTCCCCTTGATCGCCATGGATCGCAGAGCGGCCTTTTGGGCCACGGTGGTCACTACGATCGTGGCCGTCATTGTCGGTTTGCTGACCTACTTCATTGAGGCAGGGCTTGGACTCGTTTGAGTCTGCCCTTTGCGTTGAGGTTCCTGCGCTGATTTGGACAGACGATCCGGAGGATGCAGTACCAATCGTCTGGCGACCCACCAAGAGGCAGCGAGAAGAGCCAGGGCGCTCATAGCAAACGGTGATCGCAAACCCCAGACTTGGGCCACGATGCCGCCTACTAAGGCGCTGAGACCCATGCCGGCACTGAGGAGCGATTCATGAATTCCCGCATTTGCTCCGCTATGTGCCGGCGCGTCCAAGGCGTAAAACAGGCTGGCCATATAAGTGATGCCGCCCACAATCCCCATCAGGGCGAAGCAACAGCCGAGCAACCACAGGGTATTGCCGACCGCGGCCAGGCCCATCGCTACAGCGCTGACGAACAGAGCTGCGCCGAGCAAGGGACCGTGGTACTGCCAGCGGGTGGTAAAGGCCAACACGGTGAACGTTAGGACGCGGCCGAGGGCAAAGGCACTGATGATAATTCCGATCACGCTGGGCGAAAGGTTCAAATCGGCACCCAGTTTTGGGAAGAAGGTAGTGATGGTGCCGATTCCGAGAAACGCCACCAGGTTGGCCACTCTGGCCGCATGGAGGAAGGCGTGATGTGTCTCGGGTGAAGGCCGTTGGCTTTCCGGTTGAGCTGTTTTGACGTTCGTCTCCGATCGACTCCGCACGGTTTGTGATTCGGGGACCAAGGAGACCAGCATGGTAATGAAGGCCATGAGCAAAGCGGCGATCAAAAGCGGCGTTTGCGGATCGATCTCTGACAAGAAGCCGGCCAGCAGAGTGCCGATCATGGATGCCGAACTCCAGGCGATGTTGAACTTGCCCACGGCGGATCCGAGCTCACCGGTACGTAGATCACCCACCCAGCTTTGGATGGGCGGCCAAAACACGCCTGTAGCCAAGCCGCAAAGCGGTGTTATGATCAGCAGCTGAGTCAAAGTAGTGATTCGGCTCAGCGACAGATAGAGAAACATGAGAAAGACGGCTGCTGCCAGGGCGATGCGTTTTCGACCCGCTCGGTCGGAGAGTCTACCGGATAGTGGGCAAAACACCACATAGGGTATACACCAGATCACTCCCTTCAGTCCGAGGTGAAACGCTGAGGCGCCAAAGGCGACGGCCAGAAGATTTGTAGCCAGTTGGCTGAGACCCAGGCTCATGTCCATGGATACAGTCGCCGCCAAAAGCCCGAAGTTCCAGGCCTTTGGGGGCAAATACAGGGAGAATCTCTTACGGGACGGAGTAACATCGGTCGTTGACATATGAGATACGCACCTCTTGTCGTGTCGTAAGCTTCGGCTCGTGATCTCCGATCATTTATGCAGAATACCCACTTCGATCAGCGCCTGTCTGACTTCTTCTATGCCGCGAACCTGGCGGGCATGAATTCCCAGCCTTGTGGCCGCTTCCACGTTGAGCTTATTGTCATCGAGGAAAAGGATCTCGTCTGGGGCATATCCCGTGGCGTCGATGACGTGAAGGAAGGCTTCTTTGTCGGGCTTTACCTTTCCCGTTAAGTGCGATGAGAAACACAGGTTGACGGCCTGGCCCAAGCCAGTGTCGTCAACCAAGCGAGACCAATGCAAGGCATTGCAGTTGCTCAAAATCCCTCGTTCGTACTGCGGAGGTATGCTATTCACCAACTCGAGAGCGCCGGGAAAAAGCCCTTTCGTCCATGCAGCCAACTCTTTCAGCAGCCGGTCAGGATCCGCGTCGAGCTTCATTTCGTCTATGATCCGTAAGGCGAAGGTATGAGGCTCTATCCGCCCCGTTTCAAAATCTCTCACTGCGGTAGAAGTCAGCCAGCGGGCCCAAATCTCGTCATCCGTCAGGCGGTCTCTAAGCCTTCGCAACGGAGTGGGCAACCCGGCTAACTCGACCAAGACACCGCCCAGATCAAAGAGAACCAAACGAATGCGGTCACGTACCATGAAACACCTCCAACTCTTTCCTGGGTTTTTAATGCATACTTCACTCGGAGGCCGATTAGCCATTTCTTCACCCGACGTTGATGTCCTTGCCTCCCGGCGATAACCCTGACCGATAAAAATTCCGATTGTTTTGGCGATCAAGACAGTGCAGGACAAAGGCCGTTGGTCGCTGAAAGACAAAAAGGCTTTGCCATCACTGATTGAGGGGGTCTTTGGAGTGTTGCCCACCGTTGATTTTTGCGGACTTAAAGTGACGCGTCTTATCATCGGGGCGAATCCGTTCGGAGGCTACAGTCACCAAAGCAAAGAGCGGGATCAAGAGATGCGAGCCTTCCATACTCTGGATCGCATCTTGGAAACTTGGGAGAAAGCCGCGGCGGCCGGTATTAACACCATGATCACCAACAATGAGAGTCCCAATGTAATGGAGGCCGTGCGCCGGTACATGTCCGATCAGGGCCCCCTGCAGTGGATTGCCCAGGTCAACATGCGCCATAAGCCAAGTTGGAAGGAAGCTATCGATGAAGTCGTGGAGTTGGGCTGTAAGGCGTTGTACTTCCATGGCGGCCTTGTGGACAGAGCCTTCGCCGAGAAGGAAGCGGATGAACTGAGCGCTTGGAGTGCCTACGCCCGCTCTTTGGGCATCCCGGTCGGGGTGGCCGCCCATGCGCCGCAGGCCCACTTGTGGGTGAACAGTCTCGACATCGTCGATTTTCACGCCGTCTGTTTCTTCAATTGCGGGAGCCTGCATGCGGGTAAGGGACATCGTTTCCGGTTGGCTGATGTTCCTTTAGCCGTGGATTGCATTCAGCGCATCGCAAAGCCATGTATTGCCTACAAGATCATGGGGGCGGGACGCATTGACCCACGCATGGCGTTTGAGTATGCCTTTGAGCACATCAAACCGGGGGATGTGGTCAACGTAGGCATGCATAGGGGCGACAAAGAGGACATAGTCGAGGAAAACGCCGCTTTGGTGCGGGAGATTCTGGAAGCACAGGGATCTTAAGGAGGATCAAAAAATGACGACGCGCCGGGGAAGGGTACGGATGTCCGCCCTTGTGCTGGTCTTTTTTGTTGTGTCGTCGATCGCCGGTTTGGCCGCTGACAGGCCGGGGCCGAATCCGAAAGCGGTCGAAGAGGTTTTGGCGGGACAGCGCAGCGAGGCCAATGCGGCCTGGTGGGGATTTGACCCCGAGGATTCCACGGAGTACCTGCAGGCTGCCATCAACTCAGGCGCCTCCCGGGTTATCATCCCCAACATGGGTCAGGACTGGATAGTGCGTCCCATATTCTTGCGCAGCAATCTCGAGCTCGTCTTGGAAGATGGGACCGTGGTGACCGCCAAAAAGGGTGAGTATCACGGTAAGAGGGATTCGGTGTTCACGGCGCAGGATGTTGAGAATCTGATCATCCGGGGCTATGGGGCCACCATTCGCATGCACAAGGAAGACTATGCGGCGCCGCCCTACGAGAAGGCTGAATGGCGCATGGGGATCAACATCCGGGGCGCAAAGAACGTAGAAATCCTGGGGTTGACCATCCGCGACACGGGCGGTGACGGGATCTATCTGGGCCGTGGTACGTGGAGACTTCACAATGAGAATATTGTTATTAGAGACGTAATCGCGGACAACAACTACCGCCAAGGTATCAGCGTTATTACGGTCAAAGATCTGCTAATTGAAAACAGTGTCTTTAAGAACACGGGCGGGACGAATCCCATGGCCGGCATCGATTTTGAGCCCAATCACCGGGATGAGATTCTGCAAAACATCGTGGTTCGCAACTGTGTATTCGAAAACAACAAGGGGCCGGGTATTGTGCTCGCCTTGGCCAACCTGGATCGCTGGGCCAAGGTCTCGTTTTTTTTCGAAAACGTGCTGATCAAAGGAGCTTCAGTGGGCTTTAGCGTCACGGCTCGCCATCCGGACAATCATGCCGCGGGTGAGATCACGGTGCGCAACTGTCTGATCGAGGATACCGCACGGCAGGGTATCGGTCTGCGTTACATCGACGGCGACACGCTTAAAGTCCGCTTTGAGGATTGCATTGTACACAATGTAGCCACTTCTTCGGCCGTACCCATCTATCTGGAAGCCGAGACCGGAATGGGTGGCGTGATCTTCGATAGTGTACTTGTCACGGATGATAGGGAACGCCCTGCTTTGTACGGTGCAGTCAATCGGATGGGTGACAAAGAAGCTTTCTTTGACATCACCGGTCGAATCGAGGTAGTCAATCCCTATGGAGCCCGGATTGTCTGGGCCGGATCGACTAAAGATGTCACGATACAAGCCGTGCACAAAGAATCGGCGACGATCCGCTATGATCGGATCATTTCTTTGGCCGGCTATCAGGTGCCTGCCGTTGAGGTGCGTTCCGAGACACCCTCGCCTCCGCCTGAGGTGATCTACTTGAGCGACAATCTCCTGAGCAATCCGGGATTTGAGAACACAGCGGAGGAAGGCGTTCCTAGGATGTGGACCGTCAGGGGGCGTGGAACGGGTGCCGTTGATGGCTGGCATTCGGGCGCGGTGGTCGGCAGCTTCGAAGCGGCCCGATCCGGAAATGTGGGCGTCAGGATGAGGAGTGACAACGACGCTTATTATTGGATACAGCAAAGCGCACCCGTCGAGGGCGGCCAGATCTATGAGCTGTCGGCGTGGGTGAAACTAATGCGACCGTGTCGCAAGGTGGCTTTGAAAGTAGAGTTTTACGCAGGTTCTCATGTGGGAGAAGATCGGCGAGAGTGGGAGTGGTTGGACACCTACGGTGAATGGGTGAATATCAAGATGCAGGTAGAGGCGCCATCCACCGCACAAAGGGGCCTGGTTTTTCTCAGGCTCTACGGACCGGGTGAGGTCTACTACGACGATGCGTCGTTTCGTATGATTGAGTTTAAAGAATAATATCGAGCATCGGGATCTTGCCGGCCTTCCCGTCAACGGCGCCGATTCCGAAAGGTTGATCTCAATCGTAAACGGGGAATGCCGGATAGGGGCAGACACAGGGGGAGCTCACCGTTGCCGAGGGCGGGCATCTAAGCACCGGAGGTGAGATCTCCCGGTCTTTGTCCGCCGGTGGCAGCAGATATTCCTGCTCGTTGGGCAGAAGGAATAGGCTTTAGCTTAGCTAAGACAGTTAAGACAACGTCAGCCCGTCTATGACTGTGGTGTAGAGACAGACATGGCGGACGAAGGAATAGCCCTGCGGTCAGTGAAGGCTTTGGGAAGCCGGACTTGCGGCGGCTCTGAGCATATGCTATCGTGATCATGTAGATCAAAATCCGGCGGGATCACGCAAAGGAGAAGCTCATGCGGATCAGTCGCTATATCCTCTCAAACCATATATCGCGGTGAGAGCGTAGAGGCTGATCGTCTCGCGGCTTCTCTGCCTTTTCTTTTGTCTATTCGCCTCGGCCCTGGCGAGCGCATCCCTCTGCGCGGCTCACCCCACGAAATTCGGGGGTGTTTTCTTTGGGTCGAACCCTGCTGCAAGCCACGAATCTGACCAAAGTCTTCGGTCAGCGTACTCTGTTCAAAGGCCTCAGCTTTTCCGTCAATACGAACGAACGCATTGCCTTGGTCGGAGCCAACGGAGTCGGCAAGACTACTCGAGCGCGCATTGTACTCGGCCTGGAACCCGCAACTTCCGGAGAGGTTCGGTTCTTGAGTGATACGTTAGTCACTGGATACCTGCCTCAGACCTTTGACCTTCCCTCCCATGGTTCTGCTCGCGATCTGTTGGAGGCCGAGAAGCGACAGCTCGGCACAGCGGCTCGTTGCAGTGTCTCCGAGGCGCTGGGCCTTTTCGGTTTCTGTGATCAGGAGGCCAGCCTGCCTTTGAGTAAGTTGAGCGGAGGGCAAAAGAGCCGTCTTTTGTTGGCTCGGTGTTGGCTATCCGTGCCGGATCTGTTGGTCCTCGATGAACCCACCAATCACGTCGATCTGGAAGGGTGTGAGCAACTGGCACAGATTCTGTCCGCCTGTCCGTGTACGGTAATAGTCATTTCCCACGATCGCTATCTTCTGGACCAAGTGGCCACTCGGGTATTGGAGCTGTCGCCTACGGAACTGGCGGATTATCCCGGCAACTATAGCGAATACCGTAGGCAGAAACAGGCGGCCATGGAGCGCCAGGTTCGACAGTATCAAAAAGAACAGAAACAAATCCGTCGTCTGGAGGATAACATTGCCCGCCAGATGCGCTGGTTTCATGCCGCTCACCGAGGTGCCGGCCAAAACGACTATTACCGGGCACGTGCCAAAAAGACGGCCGCCCGGGTGAAAGCTACCGTCAAAAGACTGGAACGGATGAAATCAGAGGCTGCGGTCAAGCCCAGGATGGAGAAGACCATCTCCCTTGAGTTCTCTGACGATCGGCATCTCGGCACGCATCTGTTGATTGCCGAAGGGCTGGGAAAGGCCTATGGGCGCGTTTTGTTCCGCGATACCGATTTTGCCGTCCGTCGCGGCGATAAAATAGGCGTGGTAGGTCCTAACGGAGCGGGCAAGACGACTCTGCTGCGCATCTTGCTCGGCTTGGAGCCTCCTACGTGGGGAAAGGTGTGGAGATCTCCGTCTCTGAGACCCGGGTTTTTGGAGCAGGAGCTTGATCATCTTCGCGACCGGACAAGCGTGCTTGACAGCGTTTTGAGTGTCCTGGGCCGCATAGCGACTGAGCATCATCAACGGGTCCGGCACATGCTCGCTTTGTTCTTGTTCTCTCCAAGCGAGTGGGATAAACCGTTGTCCGTTTTGAGCGAGGGAGAGCGCCGGCGGGTAGCCCTCGTCAGACTGCTGCTCAGCGACTACAACATTCTCGTCCTTGACGAGCCGACCAATCATCTCGACATACCGGCCAGAGAACGGGTCGAAGAGGCGCTGCTGGCCTATGAGG
>LFTP01000017.1 GCA_001513395.1 Clostridia bacterium DTU080 | reverse complement strand
AGTCTCTAAGCCGAGACGCGAGCTAAAAGAGACGAGGGGCCGACCTTTTGGGACAGCCCCTTCATGCATACTGTATACACACTCACCGCCACAAGGGTTCCGCGCATTTTATGGCTAATATACTTTAGCTCGTAGGAGGTCGAGGTTATGGTCATGAATACAACACCAAAAGGCGCGCTCCGCGGGCAAACAACGTACGCCGGAGGCTCCACGTTGTTGGCCACCACACAACGCCAATTTGAAAGAGCGGCAGCCGTATTGGGCATCGACGAGGCGATCGTTGAGCGGTTGCGCCATTGCGATCGTCAAATCATAGTGTCGGTCCCAGTGAAAATGGACTCCGGACGTTGGGAGCACTTTGTAGGCTACCGAGTACAGCATTCGAACGCCAGAGGGCCCTACAAAGGCGGGCTGCGTTTCCATCCGCATGTCGATTTGGCGGAGATTGAAGCTTTGGCAGCTTTGATGACCTGGAAATGTGCTCTACTTGATGTCCCCTTCGGCGGTGCCAAAGGTGGCATTCAGGTTGACCCCTCTCGGCTTAGCGAAGGAGAACTGGAACGACTGACCCGAGAGTATGTCCGGCGTCTGCTCCCGAACATCGGAGAGTATCTTGACATCCCCGCGCCTGATGTGAATACGTCAGAGAAGGAGATGGCTTGGTTCGCCGACGAGGCCGGGAGAACACTGATGCGTCCGGTTCCGGGAATCGTTACGGGCAAACCTCTTGACAGCGGCGGAAACGTCGGTCGCAAAGAAGCTACCGGGCGGGGTCTGGGTACCGTGGTCCTTGAGCTGCTCAGACGTCTTGGAAAAGACCACTTGACGGCCGGTATCGCCATCCAAGGTTACGGCAACGTAGGTCGACAGACCGCACTCTTCCTCGCCGAACAGGGCTGCCGGATCGTCGCCATCAGCGACATCTCCGGAGGAATCTACCAGGCTCGAGGTCTTGATATTGACGACATTGAGCGACACCTGCGCGAGAATCCGGGATCTTTACTGGACAGCTACCATGCCCCGGGCATCGAGCGCATCGACAATCAGAGACTTCTTCGGCTGCCGGTCGATGTACTGATACCTGCCGCTTTGGAGAACCAGATCACCCCGGAAGTTGCTCAGACCACGGAAGCCAAATCCATTGTCGAAGGCGCCAACGGTCCGACCACCCTGGATGCTCAGGACCTGTTAGTGGAGCGGGGCATCGTCGTGGTCCCTGATATCCTCGCCAACGCAGGCGGAGTCTTCGGCTCGTATATCGAGTGGTTGGCTAACACCACCGGATCGGAATGGTCACTGGAGCGTACCCGTGAGGCGATTCGAACATCCATGTTGCGAGCCTTCAATAACGTCTGGGATCGAGCCACCGAAAAGAACGGAAATCTGGATCTACGGGCCGCAGCCTATGAGATCGCTCTCGAGCGCGTCGTCGCAGCCATGAACGCACGTTACTGCTGATCGATCACTGATGAATATTTCCGTGTGATCACGGATAAAATCTCACTGGGGCTTGTCGAACCGATTCCTCTGGTAGGGAATCGGCAACTCTCCTGGCGGAGAGGCTCTCGACAGCCCCTGTTTTTATTTCTCACACAACCGCATTCTCACTTCCCGGCGGCATCACTACGGGAATCGGCTCCCGTCACCCCCATATCTTAGGACACATATCCTAAACCCGAACGCAGCTTGGGAGGTGTCTTCCACTGTGACATGCGACCGTGTTTCTGTCATGGAGGCTAAGGAACAAAAGGAAGAGGTGAAAGTGCTCACCGTGGTTTGCCGGAAAGTGGTTCAGGAGATCGGCGATCTTACCATTCCTGCACCTCCCGGCATCATCTTCGATGAGAAAAGCGGTCAACTTAAACAGCAGGTGACCGTAGAGCTAGCCGGCAATCCACAGATCAGAACCGTGACCATCCTGCCTGACAAGGCGATCAACCAAGGTGTGGTTCCCGTCAAACTCCTGGTGGATAAACGAATCGTCATTCCGCTTCTGGAGATACCGTTTCAGTCCGTATTGGAGTGTCCCGGTGCCGACCCACGTGACGTCCTGCAAAAGCATGACATCCAAGTCGAAGGTTTCAGTCTGTCTCCAATACGACTGCTGGACAAGGATCCGTGCACTCTCAAACTCTATTTGATCCTCAAAGTCGTCGTCAAAGCGTGTATCGTGGTGGCGCGAGAGACTATCCTGCGTATTGACGCCGCACGACCGTTTTGCTGACCGGTCTAATGGGAGGGAGGTCGAGATAATATGGCATGGGGCTCATGGGGATCATGGGGATACTCCACCTCCTACGATGAGCCGCCTGAACCGCGCAGAAGGGAGCCTGAGCCGCTCTATCCTATCTGCAGCGATTGCGGGCGACCTAGAGATCCCCGTGTTCATCGTTGTCCTCAAATGCATACCCGCAGACTTGGCGATGAGTACTCCAGTCACGAACCTCATGATGCATACGATGATCACGAAAGAGACGACCGCCTTGAAGGGCACGAATACAGACGGGACAGACCGCCTCAAGAACGCAGAGAACTCAGGGATCACAGGGAGCATCGGGAGCACAACGGGCACAGAGCCAACGGAAGAAACTCACGCCGCCGACCGCACGATGATCGCCTGCGTGTCAAAACCTTGATCGTCATTGCCGAAGAGTGTGTCCAGAAGGTAGGATCGCACACCATTCAAGCTCCCGTCGGAGTCGGGGTCGACAAACACGGCAAGTT
>LFTP01000371.1 GCA_001513395.1 Clostridia bacterium DTU080 | reverse complement strand
TGTTGAGCAGAGTCGATTTGCCGGCATTTGTGTAGCCCACCAAAGCTACCACTGGCACTTGCGATTCCTGACGGTGCTCCCGTTGCAGGCGACGCCTTTGTCGTATACGATCAAGTTCCCGTCTCAGCTCCGCCATCCTGCGCCTGATATGTCGCCGATCGGTTTCCAGTCTCGTCTCACCCGGACCCCGCGTGCCGATACCTCCGCCTAGGCGAGACAAGGCAAGACCTTGCCCCGTCAGTCTCGGAAGCAGATAGCGCAGCTGAGCCAGCTCGACCTGAACCTTGCCCTCCCGACTTTGAGCTCTGGCGGCAAATATGTCGAGAATCAACTGTGTGCGATCGATGACGCGTCGTTGGAGCATCTCAGAAAGGTTTCCTGCTTGAGCGGGGGTCAGCTCATCGTCGCAGATGGCCATGTCAGCTTCCGTTTCCTCCATGAGCTCAGCCAGCTCCACCACTTTACCGGTCCCCAAATAGGTGGAGGGCTCAGGAGCGCCGCGACGTTGCACCAGCTCTCCCACCACTATGACCCCGGCAGAATCAGCGAGTTGGCTGAGTTCAGCCAAAGACTCCTCAACGTCAAGATCCGAGTTTTGCACATCCACCGCGAAAACCACGGCTCTCACTGGCTCTTCACCCCCTCTTAATCAAGATGACGTGATATAATGCACGCGCGAACATCTGTACGATACATCTGGGAGGTTCCCCTGTGCGTATCATTGTACACGTTGACATGGATGCATTCTACTGTGCGGTGGAAGCGCGGCTCCAACCTGCCTATCGTGGACGGCCGCTGATCGTGGGAGGCTACAAACACTCCCGCAGAGCCGTGGTGGCTTCGTGTTCCTACGAGGCCCGCCGTTATGGAGTGCGTTCGGCGATGCCCATTGCACAAGCAGCCCGTCTATGTCCTCAGGGGATCTTCATACCGCCCAATTTCCCGCTCTATCGTCGGGTTTCAGCACAACTCCACAACGTATTTCAACAGATAGCCCCCGTGGTGGAGCCGTTGTCAATAGACGAGGCCTTTCTCGACATGACAAGCCGCGCTCACCTGTTTCCGGATCTGGAAACGATGGGAATGACCATCAAAAGGAGGGTTTTCGATGCAGTGGGCTGTACAGCATCCGTGGGCATCGCGCCCTGTAAATTCCTGGCCAAACTGGCTTCGGATCTTCGCAAACCCGACGGCCTCGTAGTGGTAAGACCCAAAGACATTGATGCTTTGCTCTTGCCCCTGTCCGTCCGTAAGCTGTGGGGTGTTGGCGAAAAGACAGCAGCGCGACTTGCGGAACTGGGAGTGCATACAGTGGCTGACTTACGCCAAAAAAGCCTGGGCTGGCTGAATCAACACCTGGGAAAGACGGGATTGCTGCTGTATGATCTATGCCGCGGTATCGACGAGCGGCCCGTGGAACCCCCGGGTTTGCCCAAGTCCATCGGGCATGAGACCACATTTCCGACGGATCTTCGGGCGCGCCCGGTTCTGTCCGGAGAGCTGAGAAAACTAAGCGAGCGCGTCGCTCAAAGGTTGCAACGGGACGGACGTTATGCGAGAACGGTCAGCATCAAGGTACGTTTCAGCGATTTCGACACCGTGACGCGACAACGTCGCACGCCGAATGGTGTCAGAAGCGCGGCTCAGATCATGAATGCCGCCGAAACGCTGTTGGATTCGTTGGAGATCAGGCGATCCGTTCGTCTTTTGGGAGTCTATGTATCTGATCTGATCCCTTTTTGTCAGCTAGAGTTGTTTTGAATGCCCTGTCCGACGCGGCAAACACGGCGAACACTAAGAAAGCGGAGACCCTGGCGAGCCTCCGCTGATTTACAAGCGCGTCTCATACGACACTGAGTTAATCTTGTTTCTTGCCGGCACTCGTCAAGTACGGATATCGCTGACGCTCAAGCTCATTACGCAACTCGCGGTTGAGAATGCGCAAGTATGTGCCCTTCATACCCAAAGAACGCGACTCGATGACGTTCGCCGAAGCCAGCTTTCGGAGTGCGTTGACTATCACACTGCGCGTGATACCGGCTTCGTCGGCGATCCGAGAGGCTACGAGCAGGCCTTCGTCACCGTCAAGCTCATCGAGGATATGCTGCATGGCCAGAATCTCCGAGTATGACAGGCTTCGAATGGCGGAGCGAGCCATACGCTTCTCCTCAGCCTCGTCCTCTTCTTCCATGTCCAACAGGTAGCTCATGATCAGACCGATTGCAGTAGAGGCATATTCGGTCAAGACCATGTCGTCTGAAGAGAACTCGCCTTCTGTCTTGACAACCAAGAGAGTACCGACACGTCTGCCGGAACCGACCACGGGAGCCACAATGGAGGCATGTCCGGTTATCTTCGCCGCTTCGGTGTCACTGGACATGACACCTACTTTAAGCAGGCTGTTGGCCAGATCCTCAGGGAGATAGCCTGAATCTATCCACTCAGCGTCAAAAGGCGTGCTCTCGAAGTCTCCTTCCAGCGCATAGCCCAGCAGCTTACCTTTGCGGCTTACCACATAGACGCTGCAGTCTCCAATAGAGTCGCGCAGGACTTCCCCGAGTTCGGAAAAATCAACATTGCCACCCTCGTTTTGGAGAATCTGGGTTAGTTTGTTCATTCTCTTAAGGAGCATTAAAGTGTTCACCCTTTCCTCTTTTCCGACCACTGGTTTCAGAGGTCTCCCTCCAACGGGGGCGAAGACATTCTTCTGCGACCTGGCTCCCCTAACCCGGTTGTTAACCATGTATTTAGTCGATTATGGAGCTGGCACTCTTTCCGAAACGACAGTGGTTACGAATATTGTAGCACGTTATAGTTCATCTGTCAACATTTACCCAATCGAAGCAACGAAACACTCTACGCCTACAAATGCAAATCAACCAGAAACCTCATGCGCGAACCGTCATCTTGGACACTGCGTCTTATTCTACACGTCCGACATGCCATCCGCAAGGACTAAAACCCACAAAACGGTCTGTTTTCCGATAACTCCTGTCGAGTCAGCGCGTTAGTGAGTTAAGGACTTAACAAAGCGCAGACTGAGTAAACCTACACTTTCGTCTTTCCGCATCACGAGGATTTTTATTCCGCTTCCGCCCGCAATTCTCGCAAGGCATGTAACACTGCCTTCAGGATTGCCACTGCCTGCTCTCTGTTTATAGCATGCTCACAATGGAGAAATTGATTCCATTCTTGCCATAGATCTCGAAGAAGCGGATCAAGCTCTTTGACAGCATGCTCTGCGGAAACCGATTCAGTCGAGTCCGTGAAGAAGTAGTCGGGTCTGACTCCGTAGATCTCAGTCAGTTTCTCGATAAGCTCCAGGCTCGGAGTGCGTCGGCCCGTCTCTATGCGCCACACGCTGTGCCCTTTCATGCCCAGACGGGCTCCGAGCTCTTCAAGCGTATAACCCGACTGCTGACGTAACTGCCTTATTCGCGAACTCACATGTCTAACAAGCCAGCTCATGCTGCCACCCCCCGCACGTACGTATTGTATACCCCAATGGCATATGGGGCAAGCTGCAGCTGCCATCTGACCGCGGAACAGGCGTACGGAGCTCAAACAATCGCGCTTTTGTGGCGAAAAAATGCTTGACCTCTCACAGAGCAAGGCATATAATTACGATCACACATATTGTCGCGGAGTGCTTCAAGGGAGGAGGCGACGTGGTGCAGATCGGGAACCATACTGGCTTCACGTATAGCTGGCGATTTTACTTTAGCTTCTTTTTTCCCGGTTCTGTGCCCGTAGCCAGCTGTATCGTGTAGTCCGCTACAAGTGAACATCCTGGCCGCAGGCACAGACCTGCGGCCTTTTCCTATCCAAAGAAGGGGCCGTAACCTATTCAGTCACGGCCCCTCTTTATTTTAAAACCTATGCGAAGGGGGCAACAATGTGAGCAAGGCGAGATTGGCTGTGAAAAAGTGGTCAAGTCAGCAAACTATCGTGGGGGTGGGCGATCTGTTTTTTGGCGGCCAAGACCTCGTCGTCATCGCTGGCCCCTGTGCAGTGGAAACCCAGGAACAGATGGATATCATTGGCAGGGGCATCCGAGCCGCTGGTGCACAAGCCCTGAGGGGTGGCGCCTACAAACCACGCACCTGCCCATATGACTTCCAGGGTTTGGCCGAAGACGGACTCAAGATGCTTGCCCGAGCCGGCAAGAAGGCGGGCCTGCCCGTTGTCACAGAAGTGGTGGCCCCGGAGCATGTTCCTCTGGTCAGCCGTTATGCCGACATGCTGCAGATCGGCACCCGCAACATGAGCAATTTCGAGTTGTTAAAAGCTGTGGGGCGTTCGAATCGTCCGTGTCTGCTAAAGCGCGGCATGTCGGCCACCTTAGAGGAATTGCTGATGGCGGCCGAGTACATCATGGCCCATGGCAATCCGCGCGTCGTGCTTTGCGAACGCGGTATCCGCACCTTTGAAACCTATACCCGTAACACGCTTGATCTCAGTGCGGTACCCGCTCTCAAAGAGTTGACGCATCTACCCGTTGTCGTGGATCCGAGTCACGGCACCGGTCGACGGGCCTTGGTGGAGCCGATGGCTTTGGCTGCAGTCGCTGCCGGCGCCGACGGTCTCATCATCGAGGTGCATCACGATCCCGATCACTCTTGGACATCTGACGGACAGCAGTCTCTTGATCTCGAGGCCTTTCAACGCTTGATGAGCCGTGCCAGAGCGCTATGGCAGACCATGCAACAAGTCAATCCCCGGCCGCGGATTAATCAGCGTCCGTCCAGGATGCCCGCTTTTTCGGAAAGAATCGGAAACGCGGCAAGAGTCCTCAATTGAGTCTCGCTCTCGGTCAGTCACTCGTCTCGATCGACCTTCCCGACGGCCACCCGTTCGGCGAAGGTCGATCAGTGCGGGAGATTGGCGGCAATGGCGCCGATATCTGATCAGTGTTGAGGGAGAGAGCTCACAGCGTGACATCACACCTTGCCAGCCCGGATATCGAAGCGGGTGTCCCTGGTGCGCCATGTCCTGGATCGACATATGCCATCGACGTTACCGGGGCTGTAGCGGAGGGCGGCCTCAAGCCCCACAGCGACACTGACTTATCGGTTGTCGTAGCCGCACGTCCTAAGAAAGCCGTGCGACAAACACCGTTCGTTTGTTTTCCGGATGTCTCGGCTCCGTCGGCTGTGCGAGGCATTGTCGCGGATGCCCTCCAGCTCGTCTGCCTCGATGTCGATCTGCCCATCGTGCTGACAAGAGCGCGGCAACGCGGTGTCACCTTGACAAGAGTACAGTGACGCTACCAAGAGAAGCGCCCCAAAGCACATCTACCGCCAACCGTTGTGGCGCGACCCAATCTACGCCTCGTATCACTGGAAGCCCGACAGGCGTATCTCGGCTTGGTTGAGGATCGTCTGGCCTTTCGTACAGAATGGCAGACGTCGTCGGTTCAATCAATGCAAGGCGACTGCTAACCACCAAAAGCCCCACATGGGTTGACGGCAAACAACAAGCACATCTTTCAACATGTGCATGAACACTTATGAACGGATGCTTTCGTGGAAATAAAAAAGCCCTTGACGAAGGGCTTTGTGAAAACATGGTGCCGAAGGTGGGAGTCGAACCCACACGGGCTATTGCCCACTGCGCCCTGAACGCAGCGCGTCTGCCAATTCCACCACTTCGGCGTATCGAAGTGCATCACTATACTACCATCCTCTTGGGAGCGTGTCAACAGTTCACCACGGGGTTATCTGTTGTTTTTGACGGCATAAGACCGCGTTAGCCAGCTCCAAAGCTTGTGCGCAGCGAAACCCTTCTTGCGCCGCCGCTCATGGCTACCCTAGACCTCCTAGAGTTATCTTCCTATCTGCTTGACATCCGCCAATAGCTTAAGACGCAGTTAGCTATACTTAAGCTGGCCTTCCTTGCTTCAACAAACTCGAATGCAGCTTATGGCTCCGGTCTGTCTTTTTGGCAAAGAAGGCCGCAGCTTCACTCATAACCTCGCATTCTTATTGTTGAATCCGGTTTTCCGGAAGAAGGCAACACCCAACAGAGCAGCTCTAGAAATTTCCCGGCCGTCCCGGATCAGGCCCCGGAATCCAGTCAGCGATCTTAAATCGAGCCAGAACCACTATAACCGACGAGAACAGACAAAGCGTCATTGGAGCGATAATGCTATCCAGTGAAGCTACCATTGCCAACCTCCTTCCTTGACTGGATAGAGCTAGTTTTTCTGACCATATCATCAGAACAGACTCCCGTCGATATACCTATCGTCATATTCCTCTTTGCGTTTGCGGAATGAATGTGCTAACCTGAACTTAATGATATAAACTCCTATACCTGCTTGGCAGGAGGGGATGTCTCTTGGCACGAGCCGATCGCACCACTCTTGCTCGTCGCATTAAAGCACGACGTCTTGAACTCGGACTCACCCAGCGGGAGGTAGCCGGAGACGATTTCACTAGAGGTTTTATCTCACAGGTCGAAAACGGACTCATAGATCCGTCGCTTAAGTCACTGGAAATCATAGCTCAACGACTGGGGACTCCTATCAGCTACTTCTTAGAAGACAATGACGCAGCCGATCCCGTCGCCGTAGAGCAGTCAATTCGCCGCACCTACGAGCTTCTAGAGACCGATTTGGAAGGTGCCGCAGCCGCATCGGCCACCGCTTTGAGTGGAGCTGAGAAGTTGGGAAACCCGTCACTGCTCGCTCGGGCCCGTTCCGGAGCAGCCTGGGTAGCGTACAATAAGAGCGACTTTTCCGAAGCGGCAGACCTGTTTGCCGCCGCGGCCGAGGCGCATCGCACAGCCGGAAACACCACTCAAATGCTTCGAGCCCTCAATGCCGCGGGTTCCGCCGCTCACAGAGCCAAAGACTATGCGGCAGCAGAGGAATACTATACTTCGGCTCTTGAGGCCGTTCCCCTGATTCACGAACCGGACCTGCATGATCACCTGCGTGTGCTGGTCAACCTGGGCATTCTGCTCACCCATCAAGGCAAGAGTGCCGAAGCCAAGAATATCCTCGAGCAGGCGCTTTCACTGTCGGCCATACACAAGGAATACTACCGCTACGGTGAGGTTTACCATGCTCTGGGAGTAAACTACCGACGGCTGGGTTTTCCGAACAAAGCCATTGAACATTATCAGCTGGCCTTTCAATTCTATGAGGCTGTGCAAGAACCCCTGAATGCGGCCCATGCTCTGTTGAACTGCGGCAATGTTTACATGGAAACCGGCGATTACGCTGAAGCACGGCGGCTTTACCGACAAACCCTTGACATATACGAGGAACTAGGCGAAACGGAACACGCGGCCAACGCCAGGGCCAAACTGGCATCGGTGGCTTGGCATGAGGGTTGTCCGCAAGAGGCTCTCGCCTTGGCCGATGCCGCCTTACAGCATCTCACCGATGAGAAGGAGCGCGGCCGAATGTTCGTCATCAAGGCCCGTGTGCTAGCCAAAGATGAAGCACAAGTCACCTTCGCCGTCGATCTGTATCGTCAGGGACTGGCGTTGCTTGGGCCAAGCGCAGACAGCAACGATGTTGCCGAAGCCTGTTACGAACTCGGCGACTTACTCATGCGGTTGGACAGAGCCGGCGAGGCCAGTCCGTATCTGGCGCGCGCCGCCGATTTGTATCGTCGCTTGAAAGGATAGGAACGTGAAACTCATTATAGCAGTCATCCAGGATGAGGATGCGGTTCCTCTCATGCAAGCCCTCACCGCCCAAGAGCTCAGAGCCACCAAACTGGCAAGTACCGGTGGGTTCTTATTGCGCGGCAACACCACTTTGATGATCGGAGTACAAGAAGACGAAGTGGACTCAGTCTTGGAGATCATCAGAGCCGTATGCCGCCGACGAACCAAGCACATACCCCAACTGCCTACGGAGATCCCCGCCTCCGTGAGTCTGCCCATCGAAGTTGAGATTGGCGGTGCTATTGTCTTTGTGGTCGATGTCGAGCGCTTTGTGCGCATCTGAGCATCGACCGCTCACTCGCAGCGGCGATGCCAGTCTTTGCCGCTTCGCTTTACCACATCATCCGGGGAACGCTGTAACGCGCTCAGATACTCTCTTGCCGAACGCCCTCGGACAACAACATCCGGTGCTATCTCGACCAACGGGACCAAGACAAATGCCCTCTCGGTCATCCGAGGGTGGGGTACTTGAAGCAGCTCTGTACAGATCGTCAGATTTCCGTAGAGCAGCAGATCAAGATCGATGACGCGCGGGCCCCAACGGATCGAACGAGTCCGTCCCAGCCTTTGCTCCAGGGCCAGAAGTTCACTCAGAAGCTTCATCGGAGGCAAAGATGTCCGCAATTGCGCCACCGCATTCAAGAAGGGCCCCTGTTCCACCCCACCCCAAGGAAGCGTTTCATACAGCGAAGAGACCTTCTGTACGGCAGTAGCGTCAAGGGCGTCCATTCCCTCTATGGCCCGGCACATGTTCTCAACCCGATCGCCCATATTGCTCCCAAGACCGACATAAGCCGTTACAACCCGTCCGTCCTCACCGGTCATGCCTGACTACCGCCCTGTTTCATGGCTTGTGTCATATCAATCACACGGCGCATGGCCAGCACGTCATGAACCCTTATCACATCGGCACCTTCCCATACGGCGACCGAGACAGTTGCCGCCGTCCCTTCCAAGCGCTGGTCTACCGGCAGGTTCAGGACGTTGCCTATCACGGATTTGCGCGACGTGCCGATCAACACCGGATAGCCCAATACCCGGAAGTCCCTCAAACGCTTGAGCAGTTCCAGGTTGTGTTCCGTCGTCTTCCCAAACCCGATTCCGGGATCAATGATCAGCTGCTTGCGCGACAATCCGGCCCTTTCCGCCCGCTGGCAGGTATCCTCCAGCCAGGAAAGGACATCGGCCACCACCTCTTGGTACTGAGGATTCCGCTGCATGGTCTGCGGCGTGCCCTGCATATGCATGATCACTACTGGTGCTTTCGTACGAGCGGCCAAGGCTAACATGTCCGGATTCCGCAATCCGGAGATGTCGTTGATCCAGTTGGCACCGGCGTCCAGAGCTTGTTCGGCCACCTCTGGCTTTTGAGTGTCTATAGAGATCAAGACATCGCTCTGCTCTCTAATGGCCCGGATAGTAGGAATAACCCGACGCAGCTCTTCTTCCACAGAGACACCGCTGCTGCCGGGTCGGGTTGACTCGCCTCCTACATCTACGATCTGCGCCCCTTGTTCCACCATCTCCAAGGCACGTCGGACTGCCTTCTCTACAGTGGCAAAGCGTCCGCCGTCAGAAAAAGAATCCGGAGTCGTGTTCAAAATGCCCATGAGCATCGGTGTCGACGACCCAAGAAGGCCCGGATCCCAAGACCATGGGACATCAAAAGCGGCTGCCAGTTCCTGAGCGAGCCGAACATCGGTGTCGCCGGGCCATCTCATCAGCAGGGCTAGCAACGCGGTCACTGATCCGGCCAGATGCGTGGATCCGTTCGCTTGCCATACCGTCAATCCCTCACGCAAAGCCTGCCGGGTGAACTCATCAGAGACAGATCCGGAAAGACTGATCGCCACCGAAGCATGCCGTCCGGCAAGCAAGCGGGCTTCTTTTTCGGAGCAACCGGCTTCCCGCCACAACTTGATAAGATGACGCCACTGTTCGGGGCCTTTCAATACGTCCATGATTAGCACGCTAATCCTCACCCCTTGACTGCAACGCGTTGGAACAACCAAAAACCAGCCGTCGTGAGATTAACCGTAGCATGAGCGACGATGGCCGCCCATAGACTGGCCCTTCTTTCATACAGAACGGTCAAGCCCACGGATGTCAGGAAGATCGCCGGTGCCTGCACCACATAAAGGTGAAACGCCGCGAAGAGCAGACTGTTCACCCAGACTGCATGAGCTCCCACATGCGTTTTCAGTGCCCTGTACAGATAGCCTCTGAAGAGGAGTTCCTCGCAAACGGGAACCAAAATGACAACGGTCAGCAACAACCAAGAAAGAATCCATAAAGAAGATTCATAGCGGATTATCCCGTGCAAGAAGGCTTGTTCCCGGTAGTAGATAGCCATTGTTCGCCCTGAACCGAGAAAAACGGCGAAAACATGTTTACTCAGCCAGGTGACGACGGTGCCAACACCCGACAGGATCATCCCCGCATACACACCGAAACGGACATCCCGTGATTGCGGCAATCTTGGCCACCCTAGAGCATCACGATCCAAACGCAAATTACAGAACAAATGCCAGCCGGCAAGAAGCCCCCACACAATCTGCTGAGCACATAGGGCCACCAGATAATGAACAACGCCACCTTCTTCGACCACGGTACCCGCGATCGCTGCCGCCAAAGAGGGGACCAGAAGGCAAGCGCTGCCCAGCATGGATAGGATAGCCATCCACGAATCGTCCGGCGCCGCATGCCGAGTCAGCGTCTTCGCCTCCTTAGAACCAGTAGTTCGGGGCCTCTTTGGTTATCTGCACGTCATGCGGATGGCTCTCCCGCATACCTGCCGGAGTAATGCGTACAAAGCGCGCTTTGGTTTTCAGTTCTTCTATCGTGCGAGTTCCGCAGTAGCCCATTCCGGCCCGCAGACCGCCGATCAACTGATAAACCGTGTCAGCTAACGCGCCTTTGGAAGGAACTCGTCCTTCGATGCCTTCGGGCACGAACTTCCCGCTGCCTTCCTGGAAGTAGCGATCGCCGCTTCCGGCGCGCATGGCACCGATAGATCCCATACCCCTGTACACTTTGTAGCTGCGCCCCTGATAGATCTCCGTCTCACCCGGTGCCTCATCCGTACCCGCAAACAGCGCACCCAACATCACCACGTCCCCGCCGCAGGCGATGGCCTTGACGATATCACCCGAGAAACGGATCCCGCCATCAGCGATGATCGGGATGTCATACTCCTTGGCGACCAAGGAACAATCCCAAATGGCCGTCACCTGAGGCACACCGATCCCGGCCACCACTCGCGTCGTGCAAATTGAACCCGGACCCATGCCGACCTTGACGGCATCAGCGCCCGCCTTGATAAGGGCCAGCGTTCCTTCAGCGGTAGCTACGTTGCCGGCGACGATATCAACTTTGTCTCCGAAATGAGATTTCAGCCAAGTCAGCGTATCGAGTACTTTGCGCGAATGACCGTGCGCCGTATCCAGGACCAGAACGTCGACTCCGGCGTCAACCAGGGCTTCGGCCCGGTCTTTGGTGTCGGGTCCCGTGCCCACCGCCGCACCGACGCGCAAACGACCCTTCTCGTCCTTGGCCGCGTTGGGGTGCTTGCGGGCCTTCTCAATGTCTTTGATAGTGATCAAGCCCTTGAGACGGTAATTCTCATCCACTAGCGGCAACTTCTCGATCCGATGCTCGTGTAAGACCCGCTTGGCCTCAGCCAGAGTTGTGCCCACCGGACCGGTGATCAGATCCCGCGTCATCACATTTTCTATGGGTTGATCGAGGTTTTCTTCGAAGACCAGATCGCGATTGGTCAAAATCCCCACCAAGAGCCCGTCTTCTTCCGTGATGGGCACTCCCGAGATATGATACCGCTCCATTATCGCCAAAGCATCTCTGATACTGTGCTTAGGAGAAAGATACACCGGATCGACGATGATACCGCTTTCCGAACGTTTCACCTTGTCGACTTCAAGGGCCTGCTCCTCAATAGTGAGATTGCGATGGATAACGCCCATGCCGCCTTCGCGAGCCAAAGCGATAGCCAAGCGCGCCTCGGTGACGGTATCCATCGCCGAACTCATTAATGGTATGTTCAGTGTAATGCGTTTGGTGAGTCTCGTTCGAGGATCTACCTCCGAGGGCAGCACATCCGACTCACCCGGCAGCAAGAGTACGTCGTCAAATGTCAAGCCCTCTTTGCCGAACTTTTCTTCCCAATTCATGGCCAACACCCCCACGTTAAGCTCCTTCCCCAGGTTGCCGATTCTTGTTCTGTTCGCTACGGTAAGTATACAGTCCTCTCAGAATTGTATCTTACCCTGTTTCCCTGACCTAGAAAAAGGCTGTCCAGCCGCTCTCAAGTCCGCACGCCCTGTAATCGCCATCTCCTTCGAAACTCGTCATGACATCAACATGAGCGCCGAGTCTCAACTGCGACCGAAAACCTACTTGCCAATGGGCTGAGATCTCAGCGCGTTGCTGCTGCCTCATCCCTGTCGTGGCCCTTCTCACGATGTGCATGAGTGACAGCTCCAATCGAGTGCTTTCCATACTCAGCTTCCCGGTCAACTCACCGTGCCAGGCCGTGGCCTCCGCCTGCCAGTCCCTGGCCAATCTCATCAAAGCCTGGATCGTCGCCACCTCATATTGACAACTCCAACTGAGCCGATACCCCACGGGGGCCGTACGCAAAGAATTGCCCTCTTCGTCATCTTCATCTTCTGAAGGCTCCGGGAAGAGCTGATCCAAAACGCCTGTTATGAACGAGACTTGACTCTTCCATCGCCCTTTCGTCAAGGACACTCCGTGCATCCGGTGGATGCCGCGCTGCACTCCGAGCATGTCTTCTTCGCCGAAGATAAACAGAGCACCGTGATAGGCCCAGGGCCCTCTCAAAAGCCGAACGAGCTCCACTCCGCGGCTTGTCTGACGCTGCAGTTCATTAGTCTGCCATTCATTGTGGCGGGAGAGCGAAGCCCGATCAGCGACTGACAGCATCATGCTTGTGCGATCGTTGCCATAGGTAGTTGTCATCTGCAGAGCTATATCCTCTTGAACGGACGTATCATAATCGAGGCGACGCCGCAATTCAAACGAGGCACCCGTCGACAAACCGGGGATGCCCAAAGGAAGCCAGCCGTCCACCCGGGCTGACAACAGCCTTGATGGACGGTTTTCACCTTCTTCTTTGCGAACGGTGGTACTCTGCAGCCATCGCACCTGCCACCAGGCAGGCGAAGAGCCCGAAGCGCCGGTGGCTTTGATCCGCCACACGCTGGCGAAGGCGGGACGCTCTCCGCCATCACGACGACGATCTTGCTTCCATTGGATATCGGCCGACAAACGGGAATCACCGATCAGTCGGGCCCTAAGATTGGTGGTCGCCAACAACTGATCCGGAAGTGACGGTCCTTTGTCGATGAGCAAACCCCGACGTTCAGCCTGCAGCTCCCACGAACCCAGCTTTCCCCGGGCCAGAACACCTGACATGAGCCCAGTTTGAATCTCTCCGTATATCCACCGTTCATGCATGCTCAGACTCCAGCCCACAACCCCTCGTGGAAAGACGTAAGACAAAACATGATCAGCTTGCAAATGAAGCTGCTGCGATTCTTCTTGCTTTTGGGGGGCTATCGGTGTCTGCCACCACAATAGACTCAGTCTGCTGTGCCAGCGATCAAAAAAGCCCTGATAGCCTAAACTCAGGCTTCGGCGATCGAGGTCATCAGGGGTGCGGCCCAAAAGATGAAAACCGGGAGGAATGACGCGGTAGTCGAAACCTACCTCGAATTGCTCTTGCACCCATGTTCCGCCAAGTTGCCAGGCCAAGGAGTCTTTACCAGCAGCAGGATGTGAAAGCGCCCGGTCAGCTTGCAACAACCAAGAGGCGATCCAACGTGACGCCGGTGACGGCCGCCATTCTACAGCCATCCCGCTGGCATAGTGATCGATTGATGCCGGATCATGCGATCGTTCGGCACCGGCCAGAAGATCCATGCCTAAAGGACCGCTATCCCAATGCAAGGCTATCGCCGCGGTTGTTCTCGCCTGCGGTGCCTTATATTCGTATTCGATCTCGATCAGTGAGCTTTCCGGAATCGGATCGCGGAACGTAATGGCGCCAAGTTCGTAATCGATCTCGTAGTCAATCTCTGGGATCAGCAATTGCCCGTCAACAAGGACACGTTCGGAGTTCTCGGCCACCGGCACGTAGAGTCCGTTCAACAGATACGGCCCTACCAGACCGCGCCCGATAAGTTGTTCACGCATCGGCAGGCCAAGCGGTCTGCCGATCGCGGCCTGTAACCGCAGGTTTGCCACCTGCGGGGCGTTGAATTTCCCTTGAACCCCTGTCAGAAGTCTTTCCCAGGCCAACAGACCCGGCGCGGAGAGATGAAAGCGAGCAGTGCCGGCAAACAGCTCTGCGTTCTCTTTCCAAACCGACAGCCTCAACCGATCGGGCCCCGGCTGGGCATCATCGTAGTGTCCCTCGTAAGACCAGCCGCCCGGCAGGCTCCCCGCACCCCGCAACTCCAGGTGTTGGCGCATGCGCCATCCTCGCTCTCTGCCTGTTTCCTCAGTGTAGCGTTCGCTGTCGCCTTCTACGACCGCACCCTCCACATTCAGCCGATAGCTGCCCGCAAGGTCGCCTATGGTAGGGTGATCGGCACGGGCCACAACTGAGATCACAACCATGAAAGCGAGCAGTAACACCGATCTGATCATGCGACTACGCTCCGCGCAGGCGCAGGATCCTGACCCGCCGATCCGCGATTTGAAGATGCAACTCCAAAGCCTCTTCGTGCCAGGCCGCACGCTCAGTCAGTCGGAGTTGCAGCAACGCTTTCGGATTCTGGGCCGTACCCTCAACCTCCACGGTACCGTGCACAGCCCCGTCCACCAACGCCGCCGGGATTTTGTACCCTCCCATGGCCAGCAGAGATGACAGCGACTGATCGGACACGCGCACACTGATGTCCAGCAGTCTTTTGCTGTCGACATCACTTATCTTGCCGCTCATCCACCACGTCCCGCCGTCCTCCATAACCGCCGTCAGGCCGGAGCTTTCCAGATCATGGCCATCGTAGCGAACAACTCCCTCCAAGCGACGCAGCCGGCCTTCGCCGAGTTGTACGTCACACAACAGCATGTTTCCGACCACGTAAGGATCGTCGACCGAGCCCTCCAGCTCACCGGACCAAGAAAGCAAACCCGATCCCAGACGGGCATATCTGATGCTCTCCAAAGGCCAGTCGGTCACATCGAGACGCAGCCGCATGAAGCTTCCGTCAGCACCGATCGCGCCATCAACCACCATCAGTCCTTCACCACAGTAAACACGCACATCATTGAGGCGGACTTCACCGTCGCCCCAACGAAACGCCCCTTCGGCTCTTGGAACATACTCTCCCAGAAACGCCAAGTCTGTCAGATAGACATCTCCGGTGCTGACAATACCACCGAAAGGACCGGAAAAAGACATGGCTCCGTCAACTTGTCCGGCCGCCTCAAGATCGATGCCCAAGACGGAGAGCAGCTGCTCTATGCGTCCTTGGTCGGCTTCCAGCTCCATGGAAAGAACGGGAGTCTGCTCGCTGTCTATCCCCGTGACCGCTCCCTGCATGGCATAACGAGCCTCACCGCTTCTGACATGCACGTCAGAAAAGCGGAAATGATGACGACTAAGCCGGATGCGGCCCCTAGCTTCACTGACGCCCTCATTCCAAAGCGTTCCCTCGCGCAATACCACATCGCCGGACAGTTCGGGATCAGACAGATCTCCCTCTAACACGCCCGTGAAGATGGCAGTGCCGTCGACTCCCCAGGTCTCCAAATGAGGAACGTCCGACAGCAACCTGGACGTATTGGCCGAAAAATCAATCGCCAACTTGCGCCTGTCGATCTGACCCTTCCCCTCGGCGCTTCCTGTTGCCGACACCAGCTCTATGGAATCGAAAACCCACTTCCCGGCCGCCACCGAAAATGTCACTCTACCTTCCGTCAAAGGCAAAGGCGTCTCAAACGGCCATTGAGGTGAAAACAGTCGGGCTCCTTTCAGAGCGGCCTCGCCACTGACCTCAGGCGAACGCCACGGACCCTTGATG
>LFTP01000092.1 GCA_001513395.1 Clostridia bacterium DTU080 | reverse complement strand
CAGAATCCGCCGGGCCCGCAAAGTCATTTTGGAACTAATCCTAGCCAACCATCCGGAGGACTGTCTGTACTGTCAGCGCAACGGTGAGTGCGAATTGCAAGATCTGGCCGCCGAATACGGTGTCGACCGTCGCTTCCGCGGGCAGCGTCAGTTGGCGAAATGCGACGAGACAAGTTTTTCTCTGGTGCGCGATGCGGAGAAGTGCGTGTTGTGCCAGCGTTGCGTGTCCGTGTGTGACGACATACAGTCCGTAGCCGCTATTACGCCCCTAAAGCGCGGTTTTGATACCTATATCGGTGTAGCCTTCGGCAGCGGAATAGGCGAGTCTGAGTGCGTGAACTGCGGCCAGTGTACACGGGTTTGTCCCACGTCTGCTCTTGTCGAGCGCGATGATACCTGCTTGGTTTACGAAGCGCTGGCTGATCCGAACAGACATGTCGTAGCCCAAATAGCTCCGGCTGTCCGAGTCAGCGTGGCCCAAGCCTTCGGCATGGATCCGGGAACGAACTTTGAAGGACAGCTGGTAGCCGGACTGAAGAAACTCGGTTTCGACAAGGTATTTGACACTAACTTCACCGCTGACCTCACGATTATGGAAGAAGCGGCGGAGTTTGTAGGCCGGGTGAAAAACGGAGGCCCCTTCCCGTTGGTGACCTCCTGCTGTCCGGCATGGATTAAGTTCGCCGAAGAGTACTATCCGGATCGGGTTCATCACTTGTCGTCCTGCAAGTCTCCACAGATGATGATGGGTGCTCTGTTGCGCTCTGAGTATGCGCATGCCTCGGGTGCCAGCAAAGAAGATTCTTTCGTCGTCTCGTTCATGCCTTGTACGGCCAAGAAATGGGAGTTGACAGAGGTCTCCCCGGGCGACGTCAACGTAGTGCTGACCACCCGCGAGCTCATCCGGATGTTCAAACGTGAGTATATCGACTTAGCCAGCCTGGAACCTATGCCCTTCGATCGAGTGCTTGGGGACTACACGGGTGCAGCCGTCATCTTCGGAGCCAGCGGCGGAGTAGCTGAAGCAGCGTTGCGTACGGCTTATCACATGGTGACAGGGGAAGAGCTTGCCGATCCGGATTTCGAAGAGGTTCGCGGTCTGGAAGGTGTGAAGA
>LFTP01000330.1 GCA_001513395.1 Clostridia bacterium DTU080 | reverse complement strand
CACAGGTTGCGGCGGCATATGTCGGAGCCAGACCCCGGGCGCCAACCACCGCGCTGACCACGGTGTCGACATCGGGCAGGGAAGCACACTCGATGAGCCCCTCATCTCCCGCCACTATGCGAATATGCGCGGCGAGACGCTGTCTCAACTCCGGTACCAAGCGCGAGTCGCCTATGCACACTACACTCGGATGATACTTTTCCGCTTGTTTCACAAGCAGATCGATATTACTGCCGGCGGCGAGGGCTTCGACCGAGAATAGTTCAGAATGGCGGTCCACAACGTCGAGGGTGTTCCGCCCGATGGAACCCGTAGAGCCAAGTATCGCCAGGCGCATAATCACAGTCTCCTTGATCGCTAGGCTTACGACATTATACCATTTGCGGCTGATTCTTTCAGAGCCTGTCAATGCGATCGGCTCAGCCACAGTGTTTTCACGGATATGGCCAGAAGCGGGCCCAAAAACAGACCCGATAAGCCCCACAGACGAACACCGAAGTAGACTGCGGCCAGACTGGTCAGCGGATGGAGATCGGCTTGCCCGGCGATAAGCAACGGCTCTACCCCCTGTCTGATCATGAGCACCAAACCCAGACTGGTGATCAAACCAGCCGCAGTCGCTTTGCTGCCCCCGTACCATTGCCAGGCAGCGAGCGGAACGAAAAGAGCGCCGGGGCCAACCAGCGGGATGATATCCAGGATCCCTGCCAGGGTACCCAGCAGCCAAGCATAAGGCATACCGAAGATCAAAAGACTTGTCGTGCACAGCACGGCTGAAAGAACGACAATCAATGCTTGGGCTCGTACAAAACCGACCATGCCGACGAAGATCCCTCGATAGAGCTCAGCTACGTGTCTCTGCCACGAGGAAGGAAGGTTGGTGACAAAGGAGCGGGCCAAGGCTCTGCCGTCTCTGGCCAGAAAAAAAGCGGCCAAAACGGCGATCACAAGACGTGACAGAGCTCCCGGCAGTTCTGCCAATGCGGAGAAAAAACGCCCTACGAGTTGTTCCAGAGTCCGGGACATCTGATCGATCGAGCCTCCGACGATGTCATGGACAGGTGACGGAAGATCGGCGGCCAGTTGGCTGAATCGGACAAGCACGGAAACAAAATGGTGTCTCAGCTCCGGGAGCATATCGGCCAGGTGACCAATATCTCTTGTGACGTTGAGCACCACTACTGACAAGGATAGACCGGCGAACAGAGCCAGGGCACCGAGGAGTAGGAATGTCGCCAAACCTCGGGACAGGCCGCGCTTTTCTAGCCAATTGACGGGTTGATCTATGAGGGCTGCGAGTAGGAGAGCGAGAAGAAAGGGTCCTACGAACGGCAGCAAAATGGTGATGGCTACTATCGCGGATAAGGAGGATAACGCGATGAGCAGCCCTTTTTCGAGGACGGAGGCCATCCACCTTGCTCCTCCCGACGCGACTTACCGGAGAAGCCGTAACAAATAGACAGCGACACCGGCAAAGAGCATGCTGTCGAAGCGGTCCAGTATACCTCCGTGACCGGGTAACAACGATCCCGCGTCTTTGACACGAGCTTCGCGCTTCATTGCCGACTCAACCAAATCCCCTAGCTCAGCTGCCAGAGCGACTATGAGGCCCGCCAATGCGGCATACCAGGCGGACCACTGCAACATCTTCGCCAGAGCCAGCCCGGCAATCATTCCTCCCCCGATTCCGGCCACAGCTCCCTCAACAGTCTTGTTCGGACTGATGGTTGGCGCAAACGGCGTTCGTCCGAAGGCGCGACCGAAAAAGAAAGCGAAAGTGTCGGCAAACCAGGTTCCCAGGACGGCCAGCAATGCCGGAGCCAAGCCATCGGCTCGAATAAGAAACAAGAAAGCAAAAAGACCGACGTACAGGCTGCCCATACAGATGGCTGCTCCGCGTTGAAGGAGCTGTTCGCTTGACAGGCCGAGCTGTCCGAGAAGGGCCATGGTTGTTATCAGGGCAAAGGCCAGGGGCCAAGACCAGGTCACGTACAAAGAAGCATATGCCGCACCGAGCAGGATTAGCCCACCGAAGCCAATAAACAGGTGAGTCTTGTCGCATCCGAGACAGACGTACAGGCGGCCCATCTCAAGACTGGCGAGAGCGATCAGGATCGCAAGAAGCGCGAACCAGGCCCAGCCACCTGCATATAAGATCCCCAGGAAACCGGGGATCAGGAGCACAGCCGTCAAGACCCGCGCGAGTAACAAACTCTCATACCTTTCCGAATCTGCGCTGGCGTTTTTGGAATTCCATCAGCGCTTGATGCAGTTGTTGTGCTCTGAAGTCCGGCCAAAAGACGTCAGTGATATAAAGCTCGGTATAGGCGAGCTGCCACAACAGGAAATTGCTGATGCGGAATTCGCCTCCTGTACGGATCAAGAGATCCGGATCGGGAAAACCGGCCGTAGTAAGGTGAGCGGACAGGCATTCTTCGTCGATCGCTTCAGGACTGAGTTCTCCTCGCGCTACCCGGGCACACAGGGCCTTAACTCCGTCGACCAATTCCGCCCGGCCTCCGTAGTTAAAGGCTATAAGCAGCCGCAATCCTGTGTTGCCGGCGGTAAGCCGTTCAGCGTGTTCGATATGTCGCGTCGTAGACTCAGGAAGACCTGTCCTTCTTCCGATGACTCTTACCATCACTCCGTTAGCATGCAACCGATCGATGTAACGATCGAAAGCCTCTTCCAAAAGATGCATCAAGAAGGTTACTTCATCCCGAGGTCTGCCCCAGTTTTCAGTGGAAAAGGCATACACGGTCAGCACTTCAATGCCCCAGGCGCTACAAGCTTCAACACAAGAAACCAGACTGTCGACACCGGCCTTGTGGCCGGCGACTCGCGGCAGGCCACGCTTAAGTGCCCAGCGTCCGTTACCGTCCATAATGATGGCGACATGTCTGGGGGGGTTTTCGGGTTTTTTCAGAAGAAGATCCTTTTGTTTCACTCAACGTTGACCCCTTGAAGAACTACGGATCGTGCAACTTGGCCAATTCGCTTTGGGACAAATCGACGATGGGTAAGCGTTGTCTTCGATAAGACTCGAGTTGTGCATCCAGCCGAGGATTGTTGTGTACACTCCTGTGATGCGTCTATCCCAACTGGCAGTCACGCTGCGTTCTTCGAATCGAACTATGGAGAGCGACGCTGCCGATAGGCTTGTCCCGGAAGATCTCGATCACGTCAACGATTCAGTTAAGCGGCATAGTCTACGGCATCTCGGATGCAAGGACCGAATAGACGGACACAAGCCCGTCTACCACACTTCAGGAGCTACAATCAGCAAGACGGCATCCTGGCCGGTCGGGCGCACGCCTACTACTCGCAGCGTGTCGATCCCTTCTTCCTCTTCTTCTGAGTATAGGACGCCGTCGTTTCCCGGCGGTTGCGTGATCTGAACCGAAACGCTGATGTCCAGAGCCCGGCATTCCTCTCGAGCTCTGGACAGCTCCCAACCTATGACGTCAGGCAACTCCAAGTCACTCGCCCCTAGATCTCCATAATCTCTTGTTCCTTGGCTTGCAGGAGCGCATCAATCTCTTTAATGTACTTATCAGTGAGTTCTTGGGTTTGCTTCTCGGCTCGCTTAGCCTCATCTTCTGAGATCTCGCCGTTTTTTTGCATGGTCTTCAGTTGCTCGTTAGTGTCGCGTCTGATATTTCTAACGGCCACGCGTTTGTCCTCAGCCTCTTTGCGAACCAGACGCGCCAGTTCTTTACGGCGCTCCTCAGTAAGCGGCGGAATAGCCAAGCGGATTATCTGCCCGTCGTTTACGGGCGTCAGGCCAAGGTCTGACTGGAGTATTGCGCGCTCGATCTCCTTGAGAACCGAACGGTCCCAAGGCTGGATCGTGATCAGACGAGGTTCCGGCACCGAGACAGTGGCCAGTTGAGTTATAGGAGTGGCTGTGCCATAGTAATCGACAGAAACACGATCAAGGATAGCAGGGTTAGCTCTGCCGGTACGCACTGCAGCGAAGTCTCTCTTGGTAGCAGCTATGACACCCTTCATTCGATTCTCCGCTTCGTTGAGCACATCGCGAATCATGCGCCACCTCCTTAAGCGATAGTCATGAGAGCACGAGCCTGTCGACGATCGGGCCGGACTGTCCCATGAATCGCCGCTTCGCACGTGCTCCTTTTTTCTTTTGAGGTTATCGGGTTATCTAGCTGAGTTTTTCGGTACCATTCCTACGACCGTGCCGATCTTTTCTCCCATGACGGCGCGCAGAATATTGCCCGGTTCATCGAAGTTGAAGACGATGATGGGTATGCCGTTGTCCATACACAACGAGGTTGCAGTGGCGTCCATGACCCGCAATCCCTGCTGCAAAACCTGAATATACTCCAAGGTGTCATACTTGCGAGCTTTAGGATTTGTGCGGGGATCAGCATCGTACACGCCATCTACGCCGCGCTTAGCCATGAGGATAACTTCAGCATCTACCTCTGCGGCCCGCAAAGCCGCGGTTGTATCAGTGGTGAAGAACGGATTGCCCGTTCCAGCCGCAAAGATCACTACCCTGCCCTTTTCGAGGTGCCGAATCGCCCGTCGGCGTATGTAGGGCTCCGCCACAGGTCTCATTTCGATAGCGGTCTGCAGCCGCGTGACGAGTCCGATCTGCTCCATGGCATCTTGCAGCGCGAGAGCGTTGATCACAGTGGCCAACATCCCGGCATAGTCCGCCGTGGCTCGATCCATGCCTCGCTCACTGGCTGCTGCTCCACGCCATATATTGCCTCCGCCGACAACCACACAGACCTCCACGCCAGCATCAAATACCGCCTTAATCTCCTCAGCGATGCGGGCTACCACCTGGAAGTCGAGCCCAAAGCCCTGGTTGCCGGCCAAGGACTCACCGCTAAGCTTAACGATGATGCGTGAGTACAGAGGGCGCTCAGACATATGGGGCCTCCTTTGTACTACCGTAGATCATCTGGCGATTACTGATCGCGGAGCCCTTCCCCCATCTCGTAGCGGGTAAAACGTCGTACGGAGATGTTCTCTCCCAAGGTGGCAATGGTCTCTTTGACAAGATCCTCGACTGTCTTGTCGGGGTCTTTGATAAACGGCTGTTCCAGGAGGCAGACTTCCTTATAGAACCTCTCAAGCCTACCCTCGACAATCCGGCCTATGATGTGTTCGGGCTTACCTTCATTACGTGCGGTTGCAGCGTATACGGAGCGCTCTTCCTCCAGGACGCTCTCCGGAATCTGATCGCGACTGATGTACAACGGACGGGAAGCCGCGACCTGCATCGCCAAGTCCCGTACGAGAGTTCGGAAGGTCTCGTTCTTGGCGACAAAATCCGTCTCACAGTTGACTTCAATCAGCACACCTATGCGGCCGCCGGCGTGAATGTACGAGTCAACGATACCTTCATTGGCAACTCTTCCCGCCTTCTTGGCCGCTGCGGCGAGTCCCTTTTCGCGCAACAAGGTGATCGCCTTGTCTATATCGCCGTTCGTCTCTTGCAGAGCCTTCTTGCAGTCCATTACGCCTGCCTGAGTGCGCTCACGCAACTCCTTTACCATCGCCATCGAGATCTCCACTAGCGAATCACACTCCTAGACAATCAAATCCGACCAAAAGGGCGGCTTTTCGCAACGGCCGCCCCGGGACGCCTTACGCTTCCACTAGCTCTTCTTCACTCGTTGCCTCATCCGTGTCAACTTCGTCGCTGTCGAAGCTTTCTCCTTCATCGGTTTCCGGTTCTTCGACCACGTCTTCAACTGCTTCTTCGCGGCCTTCGCGCCCTTCGATGACAGCGTCAGCCATCTTACCGGTCAAGAGCCTGATGGCACGAATTGCGTCATCGTTTCCGGGGATGACGTAATCGATTTCATCAGGATCACAGTTAGTATCTACGATGGCTATGATGGGGATGTCCAGCTTGCGAGCTTCGGCAACGGCGTTTCGTTCCTTACGAGGGTCGACGACAAAGACAGCATCCGGTAGCCTATTCATGTTACGCACGCCGCCGACAAACCTCTCAAGACGCTCCTTTTCTTTGAGGAGCTGAAGGACTTCTTTCTTGGGAAGAACGTCGAAAGAGCCGTCCGCCTCCATGTCCTCAAGCTGTTTAAGGCGCTGAATGCGCCCGCGCAACGTCCTGAAGTTGGTGAGCATGCCACCGAGCCAGCGCGTATTGACAAAGGGCATTCCGCAACGAGTGGCCTCTACCTTAATGGTCTCCTGAGCTTGCTTTTTGGTGCCTACGAAAAGGAGCGTACCTCCGTCAGCAGCCATGTCTTTGACAAAGTTGTAAGCTTCATCGACTTTCCTTACGGTTTTCTGTAGATCTATGATGTAGATACCGTTACGCTCCGTAAAAATATAAGGAGCCATCTTCGGATTCCAACGTCTTGTTTGGTGCCCGAAGTGCACTCCAGCTTCCAGTAGCTGCTTCATGGAAATAACAGCCATTTAATCTACCTCCCGGGTTAGACCTCCGGATCCATCTTCCCCTCCGAGAACCCGTACTGTGCAGACGAGCACCCGACGGCTGGTCCGGATCCGTGTGTAATTTGGCCATCGCTAAGTATACCATTAACAACAGACCTCATCAATATCCGGTTGTCTGAGGCCATGCAGTCAATATCTAATGAGACAACAATGAGGTGATTCTCACTGCGAGACTTCCGTCGGCATTGACTATGAGATCTCCCAAGGCCAAAGCGTGTTCGTTGACCTGAAGCCGTATGGACGCGTTGGGAGCAAGTGTCAGAGGCACAACGCTGCCTACTTGCCACAGTGCCACGCAACGCACGGTGAGTTGCCCGGCAGGAGCAACGATGCTGATGGACAGTGGGATTTCCGCTACGCGTGAAGGGAGTGTCGCAATGCGTATCTCCTCGTCTTCTTTTTTCGCGGACGGAGGCGGTGACGAGCACAGACCCGTCAGCACCCCCGGAGACATGAGAACGTACAATGCTCGGCTCTTGTCGTCCGTGGCATAGAGCGGCAGAACCACAATCTGAGCCTCTTTGTCGATCAGAGTCTCATCATTCTCGGCCGTCCCGATATCCCAGCGGCGAGGGGATTGCGATTGCCACCTGACAAGTTCAGGCGGATCGGAGTTGTTCAAAGCCGCAACGGATTCGGTGATCATATACTCGATGACCCGACGCCAGGCGACAAACGGTGCGTGATCCTGTGCCCCTCCGGCGTGTCGATTAGCGATCTCATCCAAATGATAGGCCGTGAGACTGGTTGTCGCCACGAATATTGAACGGGTGGGCTCGGAGGATCTGGCTTCTACGCAAACCAGTCTGGTGCCGGTGGAAACCTCCATTGCCAGGGGCAGTTCATCCCATGTTGAGACAAAAGGCTTGCCGGGCTGAAAGCGACAAACGGAACCCAAGAACATCTCCAGGCATTCCGTGGCCTTTTGCATAAACCGTTTAACAACATCTTCATCGATTGATGGACGATGGTGCTCAGTTCCCGTACCTAGCAGAGCATCAAGCTCTTGGCGGGATAGTGTCATAGCCACTGAGGTTCCCTCCTTGGAACGTCATACCTACTAGAGCCCAGGAACGGCGCGCCCCGCCGAATCGCTATGACCAAAGCCATGGCCTTCCTGTGCCGGATGGTCGGTGGCTCAAAGACTCGGATTGTTCAATCTTACAGAATATAGCGACTTAAGTCGGCATCTTGTACGAGGTCAGTCAGATTTCGACGCACATACTCTGCCGTGATAGTCACGGTCTGCTCGCTGATCTCAGGAGCGGCAAAGGACAGATCCTCCAACAGCTTCTCGAGGATGGTGTGCAATCGGCGGGCTCCTATGTTCTCAGCTCTTTTGTTGACCTCCTCAGCCATACGAGCGATTTCGACCAGGCTGTCATCGGTGAACTCAAGATGCACGCCTTCTGTGGCCATGAGAGCCGCGTACTGTTTTGTGAGCGCGTTTCTCGGCTCTTTTAAGATGCGGTAGAAGTCGTCTTGAGTCAGGCTGTGCAACTCGACACGTATGGGAAAGCGACCTTGCAGCTCGGGGATGAGATCGGCCGGTTTTGAGACATGAAAGGCACCGGCGGCGATGAATAGGATGTGGTCGGTGCGCACCGTTCCGTACTTGGTGTTTACCGTAGTACCCTCGACGATCGGCAGAATGTCGCGCTGCACCCCTTCGCGAGACACATCCGGCCCCGTGCCACGTTCTCGGCTGGCGATCTTATCGATTTCGTCCAGGAAGACAATACCTGATTCCTCAGCACGCCTGACGGCTTCAGCGGCAGCTTCGTCCAGATCTACCAGCTTTTCCGCTTCTTCTTGGATCAAGATCTTCCGGGCATCCTTAATCTTCATCTTCCGCTTGCGTTTTTTTCTGGGCATGACTTGAGTAAGCATGTCCTGAAGATTCATGCCCATCTCATCCATGCCAATCCCAGCAAAGACGTCGAAAACGTTTGGCCCCGTCTCTTCCACTTCGAATTCAACGATCCGGTCTTCCAACAGGCCCTGACGTAGCTGATCGCGCAGCTCTTCGCGTGTACGTTGTAGGCTTTCTTGATCTTTGGTCGTCGTGTATTCCCGGGCTTGGGTGTGAGAATAGGTCATTCCAAACATGGCGGCGAATGGGTTAGACGGCGGTTCAGGAGTCGGCATGGGAGCCAAGAGATTGATCAGGCGCTCTTCAGCCATTTGCGCCGCTTGCTCGCCGACTTCTTCCATTCGTTCCTGTCGCACCATGCGCAAGGAGACTTCAACCAAATCGCGAATCATGGACTCCACGTCACGGCCAACATAGCCGACTTCGGTAAAACGTGTGGCTTCTACCTTGACAAAAGGTGCAGAAACCAGACGTGCCAGACGACGTGCTATCTCCGTCTTTCCCACTCCCGTGGGACCGATCATGAGGATATTCTTTGGAGCCACTTCATCGCGCATCTCCGGAGGGAGCAGACAACGACGGTACCGGTTGCGCAAAGCGATGGCCACGGCTTTTTTGGCCTCTTTTTGGCCGACTATATACCGGTCAAGCTCCTCAACGATTTGGCGCGGTGTCAATTCCGTTGTCAATATCTCACCCCCTGGCTCATCCTTTGGTTCAAAGCTCTTCCACTGTTATATGATCATTCGTGTACACACATATCTCTGAAGCGATGCGGAGTGCCTCTCTGGCCACCTCGGCCGGTGTAAGTGTTGTGTGACGCACAAGCCCTCGGGCGGCAGCCAGGGCATACGGACCTCCCGAACCCACGGCCGCGATGCCGTCGTCGGGCTCTATGATCTCGCCTGTTCCCGAGACAATGAGAAGCTTATGCTTGTCCATGACTACCATCAGGGCCTGCGATTGACGCAGGGTGCGATCAGTGCGCCATTCCTTGGCTAATTCCACTGCAGCTCGTAAGAGGTCCCCACTGTATTCCTCGAGCCGGCCTTCGAAACGCTCAAATAGGGCGAAGGCATCAGCGGCCGCACCGGCAAAACCGGCCAGCACGGTGCCGTTGTAGAGGCGGCGAATCTTCCGCGCCGTGTGTTTAATGATGGTATGTTCGCCCAGGGTCACTTGCCCATCGCCCGCTAGAGCCCCTGAAGCCGGCCCTTTTACGCCGATAATGGTTGTGGCATGGATCATCGGTCGCTCTCCTTTCGGCTTTGCTCTTCGTTAGGATGAGCTGTCAGGGGCGGTCATCGTCTGGCCACACTCTTTATCGGCGCATACCCACTGAGTGTCTTGATTGCGTCGCCTGCGTTCAACCATGTATCCGCCACAGACAGGACACTTGGCTGGCACCGGACGTTGCCAGCTGGTGAAGTCGCACTCAGGATAGGCGGCGCAACCAAAAAAGGTGCGGCCCCGCCGGCTTTTGCGCTCAACAATACTGTTGCCGCATTTCGGACATGGAACGCCGATCTCAGTCAGCAACGGCTTTGTGGTTTTGCATTCGGGATAGCCCGGGCAAGCCAAGAATTTGCCGAAACGACCCCATTTGATGACCATGTTGCGACCACAGGATTCGCAGATCTCGTCTGTGACCTCATCCTTAACTCGTGTCTCTTCGGCCAACACATGAGCTCGCTCCAAGGAATCGGAAAAAGGGCCGTAGAACTCCCGGATGAGACCTACCCAGTCGATCTTTCCTTCTTCTATCTCATCCAGCCGTTGCTCCATATTGGCCGTGAATTCTACATCCACGATGTCAGGGAAATGCGTCTTAAGCAGATCAACGGCGGCAAATCCCAATTCAGTGGGGACAAAGCGGCCCTCTTCCTTGGTGACATATCCTCGTTTTTGGATAGTGTCGATAATCGTAGCATAGGTGCTGGGGCGACCGATCCCCAACTCTTCCATGGTCTTGACCAACATGGCTTCCGTAAACCGAGGAGGCGGTTGCGTGAAATGCTGACGCGGATCTATCTTTCGCTCGAATAGATCGTCCCCCTCCTGTAGTTCAGGCAACTTCTTTTCAGATTCTTCAGAGTCATTCTCATCGTCCGTTTGCTCGCTATAAACCGCCGTGAAGCCCGGAAAGCGCAGAGTTGAGCCGGTTGCCCTGAAGGTGTAGGGTAGTTGAGCGCCGTTGACCATAGGCACGATATCCGCTGTCACCGTATCAAAGATGGCCGGCGCCATCTGACTGGCGACAAAACGTTCCCAGATCAACTTGTAAAGCAGATACTGCTCCCGTGTCAGATACTCCTTCACAGATTCGGGAGTGCGTTTGACATCGGTGGGACGGATGGCCTCATGGGCCTCCTGAGCTCCTCGTTTAGACCTATACTGAGGCGGTTGCTTAGGTCTGTATTCACTGCCCCATATACTGTCTATTAACACTTGTGCAGCGGCTTGCGCTTCTGTCGCCACCCGTGTCGAGTCCGTCCGTAGATAAGTGATGAGACCGACGGTTCCTTCGCCCACATCCAAACCCTCATACAGCTGTTGAGCCACACTCATGGTGCGTCGAGCCGTAAACCGCAATCGGCGAGCGGCTTCTTGCTGCATGGTGCTGGTGGTGAACGGAGGTGTCGGTCTGCGGGTGCGTTTGGAACGCTTCACCGTGACAACCCGATAGGAAGCGTTCGTCAGCTCATCAACTATGGCCCGCGTCTCCGCTTCGTTTTTCAGCTCCGCATCCTTTTCCCCGCAGCGAATAAGACGCGCAGGGAATTGAGCACCGGCGCGCGTCTTAGACAACCAGACGGTCAGACTCCAGTACTCTTCAGGCTTAAACTCATTAATCTCCGTCTCGCGGTCGCATATCATGCGCAGGGCGGCCGACTGAACCCGACCGGCGGACAGCCCGGGCTTGATCTTTTCCCATAGAAGAGGACTCAACTTGTAGCCCACCAAACGGTCTAGCACTCGGCGCGCTTGTTGGGCGTTCACCAGGTTGAAGTTGATCGGTCTGGGGTTTTCGATCGCTCGCTCCACGGCGCTGCGAGTGATCTCGTTGAACTCGATACGTTGGGGTGCTTGCGTGTCCAGTTTCAGAGCTTCAGCCAAATGCCAGGAAATCGCTTCCCCTTCGCGATCCGGGTCTGTGGCTAAAAGTACACGATCCGCTTTCTTAGCCGCGGCGCGCAACTCTTGCAATCTCTTGCCCTGTCCGCGGACGGTAATGTATTTGGGAGTGAAGTTGTTTTCTATGTCAACACCGAATTGGCTTCGCGGCAGGTCACGTACGTGTCCCATCGAAGCCTTGACTGAGTAGTTTCGACCCAGGAATCTCCCGATGGTTCTAGCCTTTGCGGGAGACTCCACAATCACTAGAGTGCTCAAACCATCGTACCTCCAGCTTCGGGGTGGTTGATGCCACTCCTAGACTAGTTGCCATGTTACCACACCCCTGTTCGCAGGGGCAAGCAAGTCGACGTTCGCCCTTCGTCGGATCCCTTCGGGAAACGCCATGGGCGGTGTCAGCGGGCACAAACGCTGTTACGATAATCACGGTTGTTTCATGGAGTATTCTCGGCGGAAACACACTCCCGTTCATCGGGTGGGCCCTGGCAGAAGCAGCCTAAACACCCCTGTCGGACGCCGCCCGATGTCGCATATCCGACGGCGCTAACGCCCGTTTCACGTGTTTCTGAGCGCTCATCACAGATCACACTGTCCGATTTATCTGCTGCCGGATGCGGGGCCAGTGGAGGAACATGCCTACCTTGGCTTCTTTTCGCCTGGTATACGATCAGTTGAGAGCATGACTGTCGCTGTGGCGGATCGATCGATCATGGAGGGTCGATCAACGGCGGAGCCCAACTCGCGTATGATGCTTTGCAGCTCTTCTTCCCACTGCAGCTGATACAGGTGTAGTTCAGCCTCGCCTACCAAGGAACCGTTCCCGCAATTCGTGCAACAAATGCCATACCTGGCATCGAGGTGTCCCATGATCTTGTGAAGCGTCTCCAGCCTACAGATCGGACAGAGGTAAACTGGTCGTTCTGTTAGTTCCATGTCTATCGCCCTCTCTCGTGTTGCGCAGTACTAGCATGACCCGCGATATACCGAAGAAGGCTGTTGGCGACTGGCACACCGACCAGCTGTTGGGGCAAAAAAGAGCCGCGGCAGGCACGACAAAGCGCGCCCGTAGCGGCCGAGCAGTGTAGATAAGACGCTTTAATATTAGCATATCGTATTGTAGAGGGCTACATTCAGCGTCGGTATAAGGATTCTCACGCCAAACGAGGGTGTGATCAAAAGAAGGGCAAAACGAGTTGGTTCCCATCTTCGCCTTCGGCCGAGCCGTTGATGAAAGTCAGCCGGTGTTGATCGCTGAGGCCCAGTGCGGTCACGGCGAGTCTATGCTCTTGAGTGGCGTAGCCTGCGTTGCGCTCCCATCCGTATCCCGGATAGAGCTCTTCGCCCAAATACTGCATCCACCGATCCCGAATCGCCTTGGCCAGACAGGAGGCTGCGGCTATGGACTGTGAAATCCGATCTCCTTGGACAACTGCCCGTTGGGGCCCTTCGAGATCACGGATGCGATAACCGTCACTGAGAACCAGCTCAGGCTGCAGTGAGAGGCTCAAGACCGCGGCGCGCATGGCAGCCATGTTCGCGGCCTGAATACCGTGGCTGTCGATCTGCTTTGGGGACACGAAGACGACTGACCAAGAAAGCGCCACCCGAGTAATAAGCCGGGCGGCTTGTGTCCGCTGTGCCGGTGACAAGGCTTTAGAATCGTCGATGCCTGTCACCAACAGACGATCAGGCATGATGACTGCCGCAGCGACGAGGGGGCCGGCCAGTGAACCGCGGCCGACTTCGTCGACGCCTGCCAGCAGAGTTATCCCGGCTGTCTCTCTGATCATAGCATCGTAGCACATGAGGCGCCAGGCCTGTTCTTTTAGTCTTTCCTGTCGCTTTTGCATGGGGGATCATCCAGGGTTATGCGTCCCAATCTGCCCAAACGGAAGTCAGCCAACAAAGCTCGGGCAGCCTCGGCGGTGTTTACGGCTCCGCCTGCCATCAAATACCCGAGCCTTCGGCCGACGTGTCTGAGTATGGTTTCGGGATCCGCGGTCATGTCTTGATCGGTAAGGCCGTAGCGAGCGGCGAGAAGATCCGGATGGTAATGAACCAGCCACAGAGCCAGAGCGCTTCCGACGTCATGAGCGTCATAGGCGTTTTCTCCGACGCTGCCGGTCCAAGCCAGTTTGAGTCCTTGCAAAGGGTCTTCTATTCGAGGCCACAGCAGTCCGGGAG
>LFTP01000300.1 GCA_001513395.1 Clostridia bacterium DTU080 | reverse complement strand
AATGGCCTGAGACCCGTCGCCGTCGATTTGTATGTCGGCTCGGGTATGCATGAACCACCAGACTTCCGCCGGGCCGGCAGCCGCTATTTCATCTTGCACCAGTATTTGACTGCGCTCGTCGAACATGGCGATGCCGCGTTTGACGGAACGGGCATGGCGGTGATAAGCAGCGGTGAGATCGGCGATGGAGACAACCTCGCCGTCACCGGCTTTTTGGAAGATAATCTCTCCTACCGCCGTCGGCTCCTGATCAGGATCCGCGGAAGGGTTGAGGACCAACGTGTTGTGTCCTTCAGCCCGCTTGCGGTAGTATGTCCAGCCTTGGGCACTGAAGTATCCGGGCATGTTGTAGTCATCGGCACCCAGATCGACCGCCCAGCGTACTCCCAGAGCGTCGAAGACAAAAGAGCCCATATCGAGGTGGCCGTGATTGGCTCGTAGATCACCGGCTTTCCAACCGACAAACAGAGCCTCTTTGTCCTCCCATGCGCTGCGCATGGTGGCCACTTCGGCACGGCGGAAATGCTTATCGAGGGCGATGTCATCAGAAGAGAAGCCGTCGTAGGGGGCTAAGCTGTACCACAGCAAAGCGAGAACGCTCGCCCGGCCTCCGGAGATTTCATCTTGCCACCAAGCATAAGCCGGTTGCTTAAAGCGTTCGGACATCCAATACATCTCCGGCGAGTTGATCACGCCCGTTCCCCCGTCGGCGAAGTTGAAGGTGATACCGGCGGGAGAGGTCAGATAAACCGGAAACATACCGGCGAATTCCAGTCCCTCGATGTCCGCCAAACCGAAGCTGTCCCCGAGAGCACTCTCCAAGGCGGCGATATAGGGGATCAGATAGCGGATCGAGTAGTGCCAGTAGCCGACGCCTTCATCCCAGGCGCCGTCCGGGGCAAACTGAACGACAGCAGCCGGTGCGCTTTGGATTCCGTAGCGCAGGATGCGTTCGGCCAATTCGGGATACTCATCGGCGACGGCTAGCGCGCCCATGGCCAGCCCGCCGTTGCACACCAGGTTCCAGTTGTGGGTGACCCTGACCCAACTGCTGTAAGGAGCCGTGCCTCGGTAGGCATTGAGTCCGGGTTCGAGTCCCTTTTCGACGATGGCCCGGCGTAAGATGTCTTTTTGCTCCTGTGTCCAGGCGTCATAGAGCCAGTCGTAACCGAGGGCGAAAGCATGAGTCATCTCCGCGGTATCCAGGAAGTGACTGGGGTTCCAGTCCTTGAAATTGGCCGCGGCCTCAAGCTCCCGCCAGGCCCGTTCAAGAAAACGGGTGTCTTCTTCCATTAGATAGACAAAGGCGAGCGTCCGTACTCTGTCGAGGACGCGGCGGCTTGTGGCCAAAAGTCGCTTGCCGTCAGGGATCTCGTATTCCGACGGAGGCTGAAACAGGAGGTTCGTGGCCGTGGTTTTCAAGGCGGCAAACCAAGCTCGAGCTTTGGGATCATTTTCAATCAGTTGCTTCAGACGGGGTATATCCGAAGATGAGATGAGAAGTCGCGGATGTTGTTTTCGCAGAGTGGTCAGCATAGAAGGACCGGCCAACTCGCGAGCACCCAACTCCTGCATGATCCGGTCGTGGTGTGCGGTCCAATCAAACGCTATGGCCTCCAGGCTGATGTCGTCGAACCAGACGGTTCCGTTGCCCAGCCAATTGAACATATTGATCTGCATGCGCTCCGCGTCGTCGGGAATGGTGAACACGGCACTCAAAGGATACCACTTACCGGGTTCGAGCGATTGATCGGCGCTGATGTGGAGGTTTTTGCCGCTCAGGCGCACGCTTGCCCCTGTATCCGGCGCGACTTTGGACATATCCCATTCAGATTTGGAGTCTTCGCCCGATCCGCCTCGACCGTGATAGATCATAAGTCGCAAGATCACGGCTTCCGGAGCGACGCCTTCACTGACTCTGTACCAGACGCTGATCTTGTAGGTGCCCGGACTGATGGACATCGTATGGCCCACATGGCCCCTGGCTCCGCCGTCACCGCGAATGCGGAACGAGCGTTGACCGCTGTGCGCAACGGTCTCGTCCGCGGCAAACTCCGGATGGCCCTGCCCGGTCCAGGTGCTGAAGCCCACGGGACGACCGGCGTTGTCAAGTTCTTCGAAGCTGCCGTTGGGGATCAAGGAAGCCGCTTGCACGCCGCAGGCAACAATCACCAATATTGATATTACTGAAAACAAAAGGCGACTGCCGTGCATGATGGTCCGCTCCTTTCTCTTTTCTTCACTCACTTGCATCTGTGTTTTCTCTTGTCAGTCGGATGCTCCTTCTTTCATTCGATCCTCTCCGAAAGCTCGAGAAAACGCTCATAAGCATTTTCGGGCGTGATGATATAAAACGTATCTTCGGTGCGCAAAAGCAGCGCCGGTTTTGTGGAGTCTGTGGCGAAGACCTTACCTCTTCCGATTCCGGCCACGGTAAAGGTTCCCGATTTGTATGCGCCCAGACTGGTGCCCACCCGGTTGCTCAGCGGCGGAATGCGCTCCAGGTATTGCACTTCGATGATCTCATCGTAGGAGAGTCGCACCGGGCCAAAACGGAGTTGTTCGGCTTCAAAGGTGTAGTCAAAAGTGGCCATCATAAACAGCTCGCGTCCCAAAAACACGGCGCCGACCAGAACCAAAGCGATACTGAGAACGGCACGGGGATTGAGCGGGCGTCGACGCGATTTCGGCCTCAGGCTCTGTTGAGTGTAGGACTTAGGTCCGACGGATAACAGCAGGCGTATGCTTACGGTGGCCAGCACGGCGAGCATGAACGCCGTTGAAGACAAGACCGTTTGAGCCGACCACCCTTTTTTCACCCAGCTGATGATCGGCTGACTCAGGGCGAAACCGAGCAGGGCTATAGCTAAAAGAGCGACCAAGACGTTAAGATTGCCTTTCATGGCCTGCTGCGGATTGTCCCAGTCAAGCAATGGCCACAAGGCATCGACGGTAAGGCTGATGGCGCAGGTGCTCAACAGGCCCAAAAAACCCAATGCCCAGCCCGTGAGAACAAGGGTGAGCGGCAGTCTGAAAATGAAGGCCGCCACCAGCACAATGAGCGACGAGCTGGCTGACAGCAACCCAACGGAGAAGATCATCTTGGCCAGAAGTTGCTGCTGCGGCGTGGCCGGTATCGAGCGGGAAATCCAAAAGAGTCGGCCCTCACGGGAGACGGCGCTGGTCGGTATGGCGGACATAGGGGCGGACAGAGCGAAAAAGGCGGCTATGCCCAGCGTCACCCAGAGTGCGAAAGGAGGAGTGCTCAAGACCAACCGCAAAGCGGCAAACTGTTCACCTCCGGCCAAGACAGGCAGGGCAATAAAAAGCGGAGGCAAAAAGATGTTGGCTGCGGCGTTCATGGCGAAGACGGGGTTGCGGGAAAGAAGCTGCCACTCTCTGTGAATCAGGGCCGTCAGCGGTGAGCGGGCCCTCAAGTGGCCGGACAGATCGCCGAGGCGGTGACGACGTTTCTTGGCCGACGTGTGGTGCAACAGACTATCGTAGAAGAACAGGCGGGCCAATCGCTGTAAAAGC
>LFTP01000372.1 GCA_001513395.1 Clostridia bacterium DTU080 | reverse complement strand
CTCCAACAGCGAAACACCGGATGGTGCCGTTGCCGCCGCCGATTCCTCCGACGACCGGCGGCATGTGAATTAAGTTCCAGGGCGAAAGGCAGGGATGCATGGAACGCCCCTGCTCGTCTTCGCCGGATCGTCAGACTCTTCACGCCTTTCGGCGTTTGCATTCAACTCATCGTCGGGATCTCCGCACCCGAGACTCAAAACCTCGATCGAGTCCCGGGCGATCGACCCTCGCAGCCTATAAGCTGGCGAAGGTCGATCAAACCAAATACGCAACTCAGATGCGCATATCACCGAGCCGGGAAGCCAGGTAGTCCATATCCTTGCCGCGCGCTTGACGCAGATGACCCACGGCCTCATCGATCGACGCATAGTCGTGCACCAGCTTGCCCACTGCCTCGGCAACTGCCAACGGGTCATCCTTTCCGCAGTAGAGCACATTGCGTCCTACCATGACACCGCGCACGTTGGCCCCTTCTCCCATGCCCTCTTCGAAGGCCCGGAGGGTATGCAGCGGGTTGCCACGCGAGGCCCCGCCCAACATGAGGATGGGCAGCGTCGTAGATTTGACCACTCTGTGATACTCAGGCACATAGGGTACCTTGATCCACATATCCTGCGATGAGCCGCCGAGAGCCGAGGCGATACCAATTACCTGGATAAGCGCGTCGGCCTCCATGATCACCTGATAGCCGCCCTCGGTAGCAACCACAGGCAACGGCTCTACGAACGTCGGCAAACCATGGGCGCGGCATTCGGACACTGCCTTGGCGCAGTAGTCCATCGTGGCGATCGAGTAGCGGGAATACCGGCCGGTATCGATACGCAGCAGCATCTTGCCGCCGTCGCAACCCATCTCCACCAGATGCGCAGCCGTCATCGCCGTCATGCGATCGTCCATCTCGTAGTCGACGCCAGCCAAACCTGAGCGGTTCATTGAACCGATCATCAACTTGTTATCGAGAACCCCCGACGCTCCCTGCTCTTTAAGCAGATAGTCGATGAGCAAGACTTCCTCGAGAATGTCGGGAGTGGCCATCAGACCGTCGACACCTTCGGCAATCAACGTGCGGATGATGCGAGCTAGATAATCCATGCGATCGCCCATAGCCGTCGGATTGTCGCCGACATTGGTCACCCGCCGCGCCGGATGGTCAGCGGCCACGATGACCAGACGGCCGTCCGGAGCGAGGGTGTCACGCTTCTTTCTGGCCTGTACCGCGTCTT
>LFTP01000267.1 GCA_001513395.1 Clostridia bacterium DTU080 | reverse complement strand
CTATTCCCTTTTGAGTGTGAAACTTGAGCCGTAAATGAGGCGTATTCGTCGCCTTCGCCTATATACTCGAAGCGGTTTCCCACCTGCAGCCCGAGCAGGCTGCGCAAGACCGCCACGGGTTGCCGGCTGCAGCCGCCGATGAGTAGGCCCAAAGTCAGTATTACAGACAGCGCAAAGCGATGCATGTCGGTCTCCTTTCCGCGCCGTTGTCCATATCATGCCCCCAAAGCCAAAGCGTTTGCCAAAGGCGCGGAAGAGGCTTTGCGCTCAGTCTACGTGGCTGATTGAACTCTTGCCGCTTTGGGCCAGATGGTAGGTGTCTCGGGCGATGACAATCTCCTCGTCGGTGGGTATCACCCAGACTTGAACGGGCCCAGTGGAGATGCACCGCTCCGGCGGCCCATCGGAATTGGCCGCGGTGTCAAGGACGATGCCGAGAAACTCCAAATTGTGGCATATCTTGGCCCGAACATGGGCGGAGTGCTCTCCCAAACCGCCGGAGAAGACCAAAGCGTCGATTCCGCCCATAGCGGCGGCGTAGGCTCCGACATATTTGCGACAGCGATAGACAAAAGCGTCGATGGCCGCTTGTGCCCGGGGATTGTCCTGAGCGGCGGCTTCCACCTCGCGAAAATCACTGCTTACTCCGGAGATGCCCAGCCATCCGCTTCTTTGATTGAGCAGACTGTCCATGGCATCCGGATCCAAGCCTTCTTTGCGCATCAAAAACGTAACGGTCAGCGGATCAATATCACCGCAGCGGGTGGACTGCACCAACCCTTCGGTGGGAGTCAGACCCGTGCTGACATCGATCGAGCGACCGTGGCAGCAGGCATTGGCCGTGGTGCCGCTGCCCAGCATCAAAGAGACGATTTTCAACTCGGATACGGGACGGCCCATGAGTCGGGCGACACGGCCAGTCATATAGCGAAACGTGATGCCATGGAAACCGTAGCGTCGCACCCGGTATTTCTCATAGAACTCGTAAGGAATGGCGTATAAAAAGTGGGCCGGGGGCATGGCCTGATGAAATCCGCTGTCGAAGACGGCGACCATCAAAGCGTGCGGCATCAGCTTTTGACAGGCTCGAATACCGGCCACATTCGGCGGATTGTGCAAAGGTGCCAGTTCGAAAAAGTCCTGCAGAGTTCGCAACACGTCATCGGTGATGCGCACCGACCCGGTGTAGATCTCTCCTCCGTGGACTACGCGATGACCCACGGCATCGATGTCTCTTAGGTCTTTGACGGCACCTACTTCAGGGTCGAGCAAGGTGTCAAAAGCCAAAGATATGGCCTGTTCATGGTCGGCTACAAAACAGGTCCGCGAAAAAGGGGGCAAAGACGGCACCGTCTGCTTTATTACCGCATCCTCTCGGCCTATGCGTTCCACGCTGCCCCGGGCTAAGACTCGTTCCGCGGGCATATCAAAGAGTCGGTACTTCAGTGAAGAACTTCCGGTGTTGAGGACCAAGATGCGCACGCACGATCCCCCCGTGATTGCTTCTTCCGTCGTCCAAGGACGCGGGATTTAGCCGTCGATGGCGGCGAGAACCTCTTGCGTCACTTTGGTGATGATCCGAACGAGCCGCTCATCGCTGATCCGCGAGTCGGATTGTCCTGAGGCGATCATGCGGCCTTCCTCATCGACGAGCGGGCTTGACGGACAAGACTCCGTCACCGCCGGATGACGCCCCCGTATTCCCATCTTCTTGCGGACTTCGATCAGCTTGTCCACGTTCTCCGGAGATATCTCCCGTTCGCCGCCAAGCATTCGGGCGATAAGGCTGATCTGGGCCGTCAACTCAATGGTCTCCATTTTGAAGTAGGCATTCGTCAGATCAGTGCCGACCGTCAAAGCGCCGTGATTCTCCAAAAGCACCGCGTCGTGACAACCGAGATGATCCCTGATTGTCTCCGCCAGCTCCTCGGTGGAAGGCGTACCGTAGGGGGCCACCGGAATCCATCCCAAACTGATGATCACCTCGGGCATGATCGGCTTGTAGATGGGCATGCCCGTTACGGCAAAAGCGGTGGCGTGCGGCGGATGGGCATGGACCACGGAATTGACGTCCGGACGCATTTCATAGACCGCCAGGTGCATCTTCAGCTCCGATGACGGTTCCAGTCGGCCTGAGATCTTCTTGCCTTGTCTGTCGACTTTGATGATCATATCAGGGGTCATAAAGCCCTTGCTCACCCCGGTTGGCGTGGTGAGAAGGTGGTTATCGTCGAGTTTCACTGAGATGTTGCCGTCGTTGGCGGCCACAAAGCCGCGGGTCCAAATGCGACGACCGATGTCGCAGATTGCTCTGCGTAATTCAAACTCGGACGGCATGGGTCACGACCTCCGTTGATTGGACGATGAGATAAACTTAGCAGCCACTCCTTCGACAACCCGAACGGGGGCTCCTGCGGTTTTGACAATTTGCTTGAGATGACACCAGGAACAGAGTCGATGTACGTGGAAGTAACAAAACCAACAGACGTTTTCTGCGCAGCTCGGTACCTGGAGGATACGAATATGGTGGCATTGGAACCCCAAGTGCGTCGCGATATAGTCGCGACGGGTCAAGAGTTGGCCGCGGCGGGGCTGGTGACCTCAACCCACGGCAGTCTTTCGGCGCGTCTTGACAGCGACCTTATTTTGATCACCCCCTCAGGGGTGCCTAAGTCTGAACTGACCAGACATAGCGCAGTCAAGATCTCATTGAGCGGCACCCGCCGCTACGCCGGCGCCACGCCGTCATCAGAGTTGCCCGTGCATAAAGCGCTTTATGCGACAACGAACGCGGCGGCCGTTGTCCACGCCCTGCCTCAGAAAGCCATGGCGGCCCTGCAATCCGTTTTCGATTCTTTGGCCGCCGGACACAGTGAGCATGTCCGGCTCGGGACCGTGAAGGTGCTCGCCATCGGCGGAGACAATGCGAAGCTGGCGGCGCAAGCGATTGAGACATCGTTGGACGACGCGCAAGCGGTCTGCGTGGGCGGTCTGGGCTTTTTTGTCTGGGCCGAGCACCTGCCCTTGGCTTTAAGCAATATGCAGTCGTTGGAGGAGATGGCCGCCTCATCAAAAAGTGACAGTGCACAGCCGGCTTCGGCGCCGCAGACACCTGATCGTGGTGAAGCGGAGGCGGATTCCTTGGCGGCGCAAGCCGCGCAAGTGGCATCGGATGCAGTTCGGCTGGCCTGTCCGGCAGCGTCCGCCTCGTCACGTCCCCTCAGTGAGGTGTGCAACGCTTGCGGGACTTGCACCAACAGCGGGGGCAGTGTGCCTTCGGCTCAATATGAGCTGGCCATGAAAGCCCTGCAACGACTCAGCGAGGAAGAACTGGTGGCGCTGGTTGTGGAAGGCACGCGTGAAGTGCTCACGGAGAAGGGCCTGCTATGAGTCTCAATGTGATCTCAACTTCGGCTCCAAGGTCAGCATTGGGACTTGTCGAGTTGCGAGGAGAGTCGGCGGGTCTGCAGTTGTTGGACGCGGCCGTCAAAAACGCCGGCGTCGATTCTGCCTTCGGCAGTGCGGTTTGTCCGGGCAAGTATCTCGTTTTTCTCATCGGCAGGGTGGCTGACGTTCGATCGGCGTTGGCGCTTGGAACGGACTCCCGAGCGCAGATCACGCCGGTGGTAATATCCGGTGTGCACCCCGATGTTTGGCCGGCTCTGACGGGGACCACTCCGGCTGTCGCCGGCGACGCCTTGGCAATCATGGAAACCTCTTCCGCCGTCTCGGCCGTCGTCATGGCCGACGAGGTGGCCAAGGGTGTCGGCATACAGCTGCTTCGGATTAGGCTGGCCAGCGGTTTGGGGGGCAAGGGCCTGGTGTTTTTCTCGGGACCTGTCGCTGACCTACAGGAGGCGGCAGCGCTGGCGCGCCAGGCGGCGGGCGATCGGCTTTTGGACAGCCGCGTGCTGAGTTCGCCTCATCCTCGCCTATGGCAGTTTGTTTTGTAGAGTTTTGGACAGACAGGAAAGGGGCCGTTTGCGGTGATCCTGGGCAAAGTGGTGGGTACCGTTGTCTCGACGCAGAAAGATCCCAATCTGGTGGGGTTGAAGCTGCAATTGGTTCAGGCCGTCAGCGTCAAAGACCAAAAGCCGGAAGGGCGCATCATGGTGGCCGTCGACAGTGTAGGCGCCGGTATCGGTGATCTGGTGATGTTGGTCACGGGCAGCTCGGCCCGGCTGACTCTGTTGACGCAAAAAGCCCCCACGGACGCCACTATCGTAGCCATTGTCGATGCGGTGGAAGTTGACGGGAAGATCGTCTACGGCGGGGGTCAATCGTGAAGTTCGCTCAGGTCATCGGTACCGTTGTCAGCGTTCAAAAAGGCAGTGCTTTTGAGGGTATCAAGTTAATGGTCTTACAGCCGCTGGGACCGGATCTGCGTCCGGCCGGCGCACCGTACATCGCCGCTGACGGTACCCGCCAGGCGGGGTATCAGGATATCGTGGTTGTGGTCTTTCGGGGCGATGCTCCAATGGCTTTTGATCATTGGGTCGCCGTCGATGCCAGCATCGTCGGCATCGTGGATCCTCATTGTGTCAATCGGCTGCGTAGCCGTCAGAAAGGATAGGCGCATGTTTCTGGCAAAAGTGATTACTCCGGTTGTCTGCTCTGTGATTC
>LFTP01000043.1 GCA_001513395.1 Clostridia bacterium DTU080 | reverse complement strand
GGTCTTGAACTTGGAGGTGGGTTCGGGTTTGCCCAATATTTTAGGCGCTGAGATGGCAGAGATTGCCGATCGGCTTGTTTCCCTGGGTGAACCGCGGTATCGTGCCGAACAGATTCTGGATTGGATCTATAAGAAGTCCGTCTACTCGTTCAAGCTGATGTCGAATCTCCCAAAGGGGCTTCGCCAAACACTGACAGATCATTTTCATATCGGTTTGCCTCAGGTCGTCAAGGTACAGACCTCACGAGACGGGACCGAGAAGTACCTGTTGCGGCTGGCAGACGGTGAACACATCGAGGCCGTGGTGATAAGAGAGGGCACCAGACTGACGGCCTGTCTTTCCTCCCAGGTCGGATGCGCCGTAGGTTGCAGTTTCTGTGCAACGGGTCTTTCGGGTTTTTCGCGCCATCTTTCGGCCGCTGAGATTGTTGGACAGTTGCTGGTTCTTCGTGAGCAACAGGCCCAAGAGTTGACCAATGTGGTGATGATGGGCATGGGAGAACCGTTGGCGAACTACGCGAACGTGATCAAGGCCATTCGCATCATGAATCAGCCAGCAGGACTGGCCATGGGCGCCCGTCGTTTCACCATATCCACTGCGGGAGTCGTCCCCGGCATCAAGCGTCTGATGAACGAGAACCTGCAGGTGAATCTGGCCGTATCGTTGCATGCCCCTGATGACAGACTGCGTGATCAACTGGTACCATTGAATAAGACCTATCCCATCGCGAGCCTAATAGCGGCCTGCCGAGAGTATGCTGAGCAAACGGGACGCCGAGTCACATTTGAGTACGTTCTGTTGCAAGATGTAAATGACTCATCGGATCATGCCCATGCTCTGGGCAGATTGCTCGCAGGGTTTTTGTGTCATGTCAATCTGATTCCGGCCAATCCCGTTGAGGGGCTGCCTTTCAGGCAATCCGTTCCTGAAGTGACCGAAGAGTTTGCCCGGATTATCGCTTCTCACGGCGTTCATGTGAGCATACGAAAGGAAAAAGGCGCTGATATCGATGCCGCTTGCGGTCAGTTGCGCCTTAAGGACGAGGTGAGGGCTTTTTGAGCCTGCTTTTGCGTGTGGAAAAATGGCTCGAAAGCAAGATTGAACGCTTTTTCGGCCCACGTGAATGTGTACAACCGATTGAGATCGCTCGTCTCATGGTTCGAGCCATGGAAGACCAGCGTCGTATCAGTGTACAACGAACCTATGTGCCCAATAGCTTCCTGATTTATGTCAGTCAAGATGATCTGGTCGAACTACAGACCTTCGCCCACACCCTTGAACAGGACTTGGCCAATCATGTAAAGGCGGCCGCTCGACGGCATAATTTGGCTTTCCCCGGTCCGGTCAGTGTAGATTTTAGAGCGGACAGTGAACTGAATCGGGGACAAGCGCGTGTTCAAACCCAGTTTGTCGAAGGCGA
>LFTP01000277.1 GCA_001513395.1 Clostridia bacterium DTU080 | reverse complement strand
TTTGGCGGTCGAGGGCGGAGCCTTGCCCTGCGTTTTCACAGGCATCCGGACACCCGCATCGCGGGTGTGGCTGATCCTTCGGAAGCGGGACGCGCGAGAGCGAGCGAGGAATTCCCCGATGCTCAGGTGTTTGCCACCACGGAAGATATGCTCAAAAACTGCGATATCGATGCCGTGGTGATAGCTTCACCTGACTACACGCACTATGAGAATGCCGTTCTCTCCTTGAAGCATCGCAAGCATGTGCTGCTTGAGAAACCCATGGCACAGACTATCGAGCATTGCGATGACATGATCGCTGCCTGGAAGTCGCTGGCTCCCGATCGTGTCTTCATGGTGGGGCTTGAACTCCGCTACTGTTCGTTGTTTATCCGGATCAGAGAGCTCCTCAAAGAAGGGGTTATTGGAAACATCATCATGGGGCATGCCGTTGACAACGTCGCAACGGGACACACCTATTTCCACAGGCCCTACCGAAGCAAGTCCTATGTGCGGAGTCTGTTGCTGCAAAAGGGCGTTCACACCATAGACTTGCTCAATTGGCTCATGGATGCTCGGCCGACGCGGGTCTATGCCACGGGTGGGCTGAACGTCTTTGGCGGTGACGAACCCGAGGACAAAGAGTGCGCCACTTGTGACATCATCGACACGTGTCCGCACGCGGTGACCGATCCGGAAAAGCAACGGCGTCAGGGCCTCTGTGTGTATTCGCGCGCCGTCGACGTTGAAGACAACTCCATGGCCATCATCGAGTATGATGGTAACGCCAGGGCCGTGTATACGGAATGTCACTTCACCCCTGAATACACGCGAGAGTTCACCTTCATCGGAGATAAGGGCAAGCTCTACGGCTATTTCATCAACAGCGGCGACTATCGAGTTCGCATCTGGCGACGCTTTTCGAAGGATGTGGAGGAGTTCCATGTGCCTCCTTCGCCGGGTTCCCACGGCGGTGGCGATGATCGTCTGTTCGAGGATTTCATCACCTGCATCAAGACCGGCAGACAACCGGAAGACTCCGTTGTTGTCGCCCGGGACAGCACGGCGATTGCAGCCGCTGCCGCTGAATCCATTGAACGAAGGGTACCTGTCGAAATTCCGCCTTGCCCGGTCGATCTGAGATAGGGCCCGGGACGGGGATCTGTTATGTCGGCGTTGGGATTTGACTGATAGACAACATGCGGAAGTCGGAGGCTTGGAGCGATGGCCTAGCTCCATGTCCGGCTGAGAAACGGGGTTGTCCCAGCACGCTTTGGGGCTGCCCCGTTACCGCGTTTTGTAGTCTTCTGTCAACGACGGTTTCGACTTGATTCTCCGGCCCTCTAGGCGGAAGTTCCAGAGTCCACAGCCTCGAAAAAGATCTTAACGTGAACTTCGAGCACGCGGGATGGGACACCGCCGAGTCCTGCC
>LFTP01000060.1 GCA_001513395.1 Clostridia bacterium DTU080 | reverse complement strand
CCTGCCCGATCCTCCTGATGTGAGGTAGCCACGATGATCCTAATACCATCCTCCTGGGCCATACTCAGCATCTGTAGGGACTCCTGCCAACTCTCCGGACCGTCGTCAATACCCGGCAACAGATGGGCGTGCATATCGATCATGTGCCCTCGGCCTCGCTTTCACCGGTTCGGGTCAGCACTGCGAGCCAAGTCAACAAGGCCCAGAAAGCACCGCCAACTTCAAGCCCGAAAATCGTATTGTCAACCATTTCACGCACTATCAGTGCAAAGAGCGTACAAGATAATGCCCATACCAACATTCTTGACACGGATCCTGTCTGAACTGTCTGCATCCATCTCCATACGGAATGAGCAACCGCGGCCAAAATGATCAGGAAGGCTGCGGTTCCAAGCACTCCAACCTCCGTCAGCAGTCCCAAGAAAAGATTGTGAGCAAAGGAGACGGGATATGTAAATCCCCCTTCAATGGCCTCGATCGGTCGATAGGTTTCAAACTCATGCATAAAAGTACCCGGCCCTATCCCCAGTAGCGGATGGTCCCTCCACATGGCCAAAGATCCTTGCCAAATCCATATGCGCACGGTGTAAGCGCTGGGAGCAAGGATGCTGAGAAAGCGTTGAACAAGCCTTGGATTTCCGCGAATGCCAAGCAGACAGAAAGCCGAGGTAGCCACGACAGCCACTACGCCGCGCAAGGACCGCAGGTTATAAAGAACAAAGCCCACAGCAAAGCCAACCCAGGCCCCGCGTCCTTGGGCCATAATGAAACTCCACAACATGATCAACCAATTTCCCAGGCGACACAATCTCAGCCAGATTGACTGCCTCACGTCCGGTACGGTCATACCCCACCAGCTAATCAGCAAGGTGAGCATGATCACACTGGCAAAACCGTTCGTACTGATAAACGCCCCACCCGGACGCCAGACATGCAGAACATAGGCACGGTACAAAGCTACGGAGGCGGAGATCAAACCGCCGAGACCCAGGCAGACTAAGCCTCTGCTCAAGATCCAGTCCGCCGTAGGTATGTTCCACAGCAAGCCTGCCAACAGGGGCAGCAGGATAACCAGACTGTAACCGAAGGCTCCTGCCAACGCCAAGGTTTTGTGAGAGGAAAAAGCTGCCGAAACGAATAAGATGCACACGAACAGCGTCATGGCCTGAGCGACCCTGTTGCCACGCAGGATCCTGGCCAGAGCCCTTCTGTTTTCGGGTTCTTTGAGCCCGATGCCCAGAGCCACTCCGAAAACAAGTACCGAGAGTGTGGTGTTGCCAAGCGGCATCATAAAACAGAACAAGTACCATCCCAAAGTCGCCAGACTCATTCCTCCGCTGTCTCTTTGAGACGCCTTCGTCTTCTCACGAGCACTGCCTCTGGGCATAGCATCAATCATGACAACTGTCCGGTCTCCTCTTTTGCAACACCAACCGGTCCTCCCCAAAAAGAGCTCCGGTAGCGGTCTTGAGATTCTGTCTCGAACAGACTGGATTGTAAAAATCGGTGCCTGACCGCCCAGACCATCATGGAACAGACTGCATTCGACACGGGACGACACACATGAATCGCCGCCAATGGTCCGGTCCGGCCGAAACGTCCCCGCAGAATCCGACATTCTCCGTCGGACGATAGGCACCAATGCCTTTTCCAAACCCTTGAGCCTGTCTGGCACACCCCAGAAGTGGGCTTGAGAATCTCTGCTCACCACCTGCACAGCTACTCATTTTACGGTGGCAGAGATTTCCTCGCAAGTCTCTTGAGCTATTTGTTACAAATGACACTCCTATCCGATTCGAGCGTTAACGCACAAGCCACCGAAACGCGGAGTCAACTCGTAACTCGGTTTCAAGACACACTAACAAGCGGCTGATCTGCCGGAAGTCCGCACAGAAGATCGACCTTCAAAGACCGTCGAGGTCTTTGAAGGTCGATCCGGTCAACCGCTTCATGCCTCGATCGTGATCAAACCTGATCCTTTCACCGGAGCGCTGACGGTCAAAGCAGGCTCCAAACCCTTCGGTTCGTAGAAACGTTCCGTGAGATGGCGGTTCAAATCGGCAACGCTGTCTTTGTGCACCAAAACCATTATACAACCACCGAGGCCCGCTCCGGAAAGCTGAGCACCGATCACTCCCGGGACCTGCAGGGAAAGATCGACCATCTCATCGATTTCGGGTGTCGAGCACGCATAGCCGCCCGGTTGAAGGTGAATCTGCGCCCGTCTGACCCGATCCACGTCCTCGCTGCGCAAATCCTCCACTAACGCTTTGAGGTAGGCCGTTTCGGCCATATAATTGTAGGGGCGTGCCCGCCATATCCCGTTTTCATCCGCATATCGGACCACACGATCACCGTCGTGACTGATCCTCATCAGTTCACCCAGACCTTGTATGTCTCCCTCTTCGAGGAGCTGACGGCACATCTCCGCCCGCAAACACTCGGCTATCCCATACAAAACGACGGAACGTATGAGATAATGCTCCGGAGCATTGTGGGTCTGCATGATGCGTTTCAAATCTTCAGCATAGGCATCACCAAGATGCTTCCAAACCTCCTCCGGAGTAAGCACTTCGGGCAAGGACATAACCATCTCGTAGATGACGCTGGGACGCACCTGCAACGTCTCGGGATTTACATCACGCAAACGCACCATCTTCGGCGCATGATGCGGATACAGCTGTCTCAGTAACATCAACCCGAACTCGTAGGCGGCCACACGCTGGTTAAACGTATCGCGAGCGTTTGTGGTCTTTTGGGCTTTGACATGGGAGTTGGCCACGATCAGCCGGCAATCGGCGGGGAACGAGACACGGGGCTGTCCCAAAAGTAAGGTTGGGACAGCCCCGGCTTTTGTCTATCAGACGTGTAATGGAACGTCTGGGGGTGTTTCCAAAGCAGATGACCGTCGGATCCCCGGTCATCAG
>LFTP01000046.1 GCA_001513395.1 Clostridia bacterium DTU080 | reverse complement strand
CTCCCGAGACTCCGTTGGCAGTGGGATCGGCCTTCAAACTGGCGGTCTTGGCTGCGGTGAAAGACAAAATCAACTCGGGTGAGCTGGCCTGGGACACGGTTGTCCGCTTGTCCGAGGAGCATATCAGCCTGCCGACCGGAATTCTGCAAAGCTGGCCCGTCGATACCGCCCTGACCGTAGAAACCGCAGCCGCTTTGATGATCTCCATAAGCGACAACACGGCCACCGATCTACTGATAGACACCGTCGGCCGGGAGACAATAGAGCGCTACACCCCGTTGAATCGACCTTTGTTGACCACCCGGGAAGCGTTCGCTCTGAAGAATGACGACAATGAGGCACTGCGTTCCGCGTATGTTTACGGCGATGAAGAAACAAGAAGACAGATGCTGCCTGCCGTCCGGGCGGCGGACTTGCCGGATGTCTCCGCGTTCGCCCGCGGTCCGTTGGCTTTGGAGATTGAGTGGTTCTTTACCGTCGGCGAATTGATCAATCTCATAGCCTATGTTCAGGATCTGCCGCTGATGAGCATCAATCCCGGCGTTGCTTCCGTCGATGATTGGCAGCGCATAGCCTTCAAAGGGGGATCAGAACCCGGCGTGATGAATTTGACGACATGGTTGGTAGGCAAGTCCGGCAGGTCCTACGCGGTCAGCGCTACATGGAACGATACCAAGCCACTCGATGAAGCTCGTTTCATGACCCTCTACTCCGGCTTGATCCGAGCTCTCAAACAGATGGATGAGCGGCAGTAGTCAAGAGCCCTCGAATGGAACGGTATGGATACGTTGCAAAGGACGTATCCATCCTTTCGCGCTCAATACCTTGTTAGACATAGTACTATGCCATATAATAAACGTTGGGTGGTGATGAACTGTGCCCGGTGTAATATCCAACGACCTCATCCGCGGTCACACGGATACAATCATCCTCAACGTTCTGCGTCAAGGAGACAACTACGGTTACGGGATCTACAAGCGGATCCTTGAACTGAGTGACAACCAATACGAGCTCAAGGAGGCCACCTTATACGCTGCGTTTCGCAGACTTGAGCAGGATGGCTTCATCGCTGGCTACTGGGGAGATGAAACCCAGGGTGGCAGACGCAAGTACTACCGGATTACGCCACAGGGTCGCGAGAAGTACGAAAGAGATTGCCGCGACTGGGAGTTCGCCAAGACCATCCTCGACAGATTGATCAGAGGAGGCGACGAAAATGACGGATAACCGTCCGCTCGATCAGCGCATTCGAAAATACATCGATGATGCGTTTCGTGACGTCGAGCCGAGTCAACAGCTGCTCGACTTGAAAGAAGAGTTAACAAGCAATCTGCGGGAAAAAACGCTTGATCTGTGTCGACGCGGCCTTGACGAAGAACAGGCCTTCCGCGAGGCGATTGCCTCCATGGGCAGCCTCAGCGGACTGGCGGAAGAAATGCGTTCCTTGAGCCGGAAGCAATCACAACCGGGCCATCCAGCCATAGACGCCCACATCTCAAACATCGGTCTGGTGCTTGGTGTCTTATTGGTGCTGTTTGGGTTATTCACGCTGACTATGACCTATTACATGGACATGGAACCGACGTCCGTGGCAGGCACTGGTATTTTTATCGTCATCGGGGGGCCCGTGATCACCTATTCCGTCCTGACGCGTGAGACGCGAAGAAAACAGGGCATGAACAGGCTTCGAGCGTTCATGCATGCCGTAGCCGTCGGATTGCTCCTCTTTGGCCTTTTTTCAGCCGTCACCTCGCGTTACGCTACGGGCGAGATGTTCATCGCTATCGGAGCCATGATGGTCTTCTTCTTGGCGGGAACCGGACTGCTGCTTTATCTGTTGCTCACGAATCCCGATCGTTCAAAGGGATGTCAATGATCCGCAAAAGCGATCCGCTCCCTCGAGTTGCAAAGGAGTTGAGGGAGCGGATCCTATTGAGGCCGGTATCAATTGATGCTATCTATTGCTTGCCCAACTTACCGGGTTCCCACGCTTCAAAAGACGGGTCTTCTTCCGGAAGTCCGACGACATCCCAGAAGCGAGTCCCCTCATAGGGTCCGCGGTGCAGGTTGGGTATGGAAACCGGTGTACCGCCTAAACGGGCGGATTCCGCCGCCATAATCCCCGGTACGGTGTAATCCGCAATACGATAGACATCGATCGGAGATGGCTTGCCCTCGAGCACGGCGTTCACAAAGGAGCGGATCATTAAAAGATCGGAGCCGCCATGGCCCGTGCTTGGATCATGACCGGGCGGCGTGATGCCCAAGGGGGCTTTAGACCAACCCGAGAATTCGCTGAATGCAGGGCCATGCACACGGGTGAAACCTTCATACAGGAACAGCTCCAAAGAGCCCTGGGTACCCATCAGTCTGAAGCGATGATCCGAGGGCACAGCGGTGCCCAAAGTGACCAGAACTCGAATCAGACTGCCCTTTGCGGTCTCAAAGAGAGCCACCTGCCCGTCGCTACGCAAGGGAGTCTCCGGGTTCCACCATGGCGAGCTGAGACAGGTTACGGAGACACATCGATCATCCATCATCTCGAGCAAGGGGCCCAGATCATGAGTGAGGTATTGAATCGGCGGCTGATCGGCTCGCCATATGGGCGCCACATCCTTGCGTCCGACGGCCTGACTCGGCGTCAGTCGCGTACCATCGATGGCATCCAAGGTGTTAGGCAAGTAGTGATCGTATTCGGCCTCCGCCAGTGACACCGCTCCGAGCCGCCCCTCCATCACCCACTTGCGCCAATAACGCATGAAATCCCAGAAACAAGCGTTCTCGGCAAACATATAAAACCCGCGGTTATGCTCAACGGCAGCTCGCAGCTTTACCACTTCCTCCAGAGTGTAGGCTCCGGGCACTTCGGAGAGCACCGCGCATCCGGCCTCCAGGGCTTGGATAGAGTGCTTGGCCTGCAGCTTGCCGTTCGTCGAGACAACCACGGCATCGGGTTTGAGCTCCAGCAGTTCCTCGTACTCCGTGACAATCTTGGTCGATCGATCCGCCAGCATCGGCGCCACTCTCTCACGGAGCATAGGCAAGCGGTCACAAACACCTATCACTTCCACATTGTCGAGAAGCAACAGGTTACGCAAATGCGCCAGTCCACGACGCAAGCCCAGTACTCCGACCTTCAACTTGTCCACAGCGTTTTACCTCCCGTCTGAATTGGGACCGTCCCTGTCAGTGATTTCGCCGTCCGACACCGTGGCCCTCGTTCCGCAGGCGATTATTTTCAAAACTCGCAGGCTCTGTTGGGCATGGCTGCGTTACGGCCGATCTTCTTTCTTGCGGCACTATCCCCCGACGCCTTCCCGCACCTTGGTCAGCGTCCGCATTATGCAGTTCCGTTCACATCCGCCTCACCTGTGTCACCCACGTCAGGGAGTGACCTTGACCGTCTCAAAAGGCGATGGTAAGGTGAACATGATTTGAATCAAAGTCGGTTCATAGGAATCAGCTGAAATTAAACATTGATGTCTGCCGTATCAGCCAAGCCAGTTCTGACTGTGCGATCGTCTGTGGGGCATGAACCGACGGAGAAGTTCGCGAGCAAAGGGGGAGAAATGGCTGTGAAAAACCTGGCCATAACATTGCTGAGCCTGGCAGTCGCGACTGCCGCACTGTGCGGCCAAGCGGAAGCGACACCTCTACCGAATGGCACACTGGAGATCACCGTGTATGATGTCAAAAACGCAGTCAGAGCCGGTCAGCTGACTCTGGATGCTGAACCGGATGGCAATGCCTGCTGCAGTGCCGAGGGCATTGAAACCCAGGCTCAGATCCGAGCCCTGGAAGCGGGAGTGGAAGTGACCGTCGTCGTCCGCGACACCACCGGTCAAGACAGAGCTTTGGATCTGGAGGCCTTCTACCCCATCGACCTTACGGGCTGGACTCGTTGGTTAGACATTAACACATCACAGGTTATGGCTTCCTTCCATAGATTTAAAGAGAAACGTTATCCGTTTTTGGCCGTCAGTCCGCCCCAAGGTGACACGGGCCTGTGCATGGGTGTGCATCCCACACAACCCTTTTTGTACGAGATAATTGTGGACGCCTCCGGAATCACTCTCAAAGCCCCGCTGGGACTGACACCGCTTGGCGAAGGACCGGTCAAGTCTCGGGCAGAGATCACTTTCTACATCTTCCCGATTCCAGCGGCTCACGGATTCCGCGGAGCGCTCGCGCTTTATTACTCCCTGTTCCCCGAGGCCTTCGAACGACGGGCCATGGCCGAAGGTATGTGGCTTTTTTCCTTTCCCACGGAACAACTGCCGAATCCGCATGATTATGCCTATCGTGAGGGCGGTCCGAACGGATGGAAAATCGATGAGAGACTCGGTATAGGTACTTATCCGTACACCGAGGTCTCCTCCCGGACCATAGCAGTACCCAGGCTGCCGGCCGATCGCCAGGAGGCGCTGGAGATCTTCGCCGAGATGCAGACCGGCATCAATCCTGCAGCCTGGTACTTGCGCGGGGCCACTGTGGATTCCGAGGTGTCACGCACGGGCCAACGCAGCCTGAAGTGTAGCAAGACCGATCCTCAGGAGTGGGTCGGGGCGTCGCAGGATATCATGGTCAATCAGCAGCGTGCTGAGCCCATCACGATCACCGGCTGGCTCAAAGCCGAAGGTGTGACGGGATTCAGAGGTAGAGAATGCTCCCTCTATGCAGATGTTCTACTGATCGACGGTTCGTGGGCCTTTGGACGCATCGTCGACTTCAGCGTCGGCACCCACGACTGGCAGAAATCCTCAATGACGTTTTACTTTGACAGGCCCGTAAAAATGGTTCGTCTACACTGTCTGTTCCGCCGCGGTCACACGGGTACCGTATGGTTTGATGACATCACGGTGACCACGGCCTCACGGCCGGATGAGAATCTGTGCCTCAATCCGGGCTTTGAGATACACGGCACAAATCTGGATATAGACGCCATCAACGCCTATGCGCTCCACGCCGCCGACAACCAGCCGGTCTTTCTGATCACGACACACATGGGAGCTGATGTCAGCCCTGAGACACCTCAGAAGTTGTTGCGTTTCACACTGAATCCCAGTCCGTTTCTGAGACAGGCTGAGGGGGTGGAATTGCCCCCAGGCCCAAAGGAGATCGCCCGCTACGTCAATATGATCGAAGCCATTCCCGCTATTGACGGTGCCTACATCGACAGCGTCTCTTCATGGGCTACAGCCCACAATGACTTCCGCAGAGAACACTTCTACTGCAACCGCAATCCGTTCACCTACGATCCGACCACTAAACAGGTGGTGGCGGCGGGACGCTACTACACCTGGCATTTTCTCGACCAGCTTCAAAAACAACTCAACCCACTGGGCAAGTGGGTCTTTACCAATATCCACAACACCATGGATACGTTCCTGCTCTATACCGTCTCCGACATACCGGGTATCGAAAGCTCGATCACCAGCCACGAGCGCTTTGCCTACATTCGCTCGGCATCGTATCAGAAGCCGGCACTGCTACTGAACTTCCTCAACCTACATGATTTCGACAAGCGCTCCAAGCATGAGTATCATTGGCGTATGTCCGTTTTGTACGGACTGTATCCCAGCATAGGACGCCGCTGCGACGAGGCCTACGCCCTGTATGGGGATCTTTATCGGCGCTTTATGCCCTCCCTGAAGAGCATCTCAGCGGCAGGATGGCAGCCGATCACACACGCGATGTTGGAACCCGCAGGTCCCTACATCGAGCGCTTCGGACAAAGTCCAAAGCGAGGTCTGTACTTCACCGTCTACAATGAGAACCGATCACCCTACGAGGGAGTGCTCATAGTCGATGCCGAGGCTCTCGGGATTCGCGCCGGCGAGGTAGTGCAAGTGACGGACACCACCACCGGAGCCTCATGGCCAGCGGAGTTCGCAGACGGGCAACTGCGCGCCTTCTTCTCCATAGCCGCAGAGGACGTGGCGGTGCTGCAACTAAAGGCGGAATAGACTGTTGACGCGCCTTGGGGGCTGCCCCAACCTTTGAGGCAGCTCCCCAGGCCTATTCTCTGTCTATTCAGGACTTATCTTGACGTCATCCACATGCAAAGTCGCCGCGACAGTACTCCAAACATAGAAAGAAGTGTGTTTTATGTCTCCAACCGGAAGCCTGGATTCATCTCCGTCGTGGAAGTACTCATTGAGCACCGCAACCTGCTCTCCGTCAATATACACCACCATCTCGGTATCATCCGTCCCTGCCGGCCTATACTCCACATCCAACTGATACCACACATTTGGCATGATCTCGCTGATCCGCGTCCCATACCCTCGTTCCGTGGTCCGGTGCGCTATGAAGTATGTCCCGTCCCGATGAGCGATCACGAAGGAAAGAGCGGTATTGGCCAGACCCGAAGCCGAGCCGAATTTCAGGTTAAACGCTCCGCCGGAGGCAAATTCCGAGGTCATGAATCTCAGGCTGATCCGCGTCTTTTCCGCTCCCGACGGCGCCTCAAAAGTTCTTGACAACCCGTATCCGGCACCCGTGACCGATTTCTCCAATCGCAAGACTCTGTTTTCACTGTCATGTGGGTCGGTTACGATCCCATGGGTTCCGGGTCCGGACGAAGGCGTCCAAAGAAGCTGTTCGGTATCGTATTCGAAATCATCGTCCAAACCCATGGGGATCTCAATGGGCCTGTGCGGTGGCATATTGACTATAGCGTCCCAGAACTCCTGGCGGTAGCGAGCCAAGGTCGGACGTGTGATCCCTGCCAACTCGTACAAGTAGTTGATGGTCGCATTAGCCCCAGCCATGACAGCGTTCATGTCCGACTCCGGCAGCCCGAGTGACACGACGGCACCTTGGGAAGTCCGTGCACTGCCGCGCTCGTAGTATGAAAAGGCGCCGTCGTGTTGCTTGAACCTAAGCAGCCTGTCTTTTGCCCACCTGATGATCCGCGGCATGTTTTCGCGCAGCAAGGCTTCGATCTGCGGATCATAGGGCAGACCGCCCCTTCTGACGACAGTGGCGAGCAGGTCCATCGGATTTCTTACGTGGCATATACATGTCGGAGTATCGTGCATGATGGCGTAGATCGTACTCTCAATCATCTTTTCCGCGTTAGGATAGGGCCTTCCGGACGTGAAGTAACCGGAGAGCTTCATCGCCGCGGATACCTCTTCCAGTGTTCGCCCCGGACCCCAAAGACCGGTCTCGGGGTTTTGAACGTCCTCAATAAACTCATAGACCACATCAAGCAGGCCAACCTGAGTGATCTCTGAACGAGCCGACGACACGTTGTGCCCCGCATTCCAGGGATTGTTCACCCAGTCCAAGCTCTCAAGCCACCGCCGAAGAGCTTCCGCAGATCTGAGATGCTCCGGCAATGTTGCGATGTTCACTCCCCCTCCTGGTGCCGGATAGCCCATAGGTAACTGACGATACCCAACGGCACCACCCAGCCTTTGATATCCGAACCAAGCGAACAGATCCGGGATGTTGATCCGACTGACTTCTCTTTCCTTGCTGTACGGCAATGGATACAACGCTGCCGCGCCGAGATCGCGCAGAGCTCCTACCGCCTGGGATAGATTTCTCGACCTCTTGGCGTTGCTGACGTTGGAACCGAATTGCGGATCGAAGAAGTACCCGGTGACCGGATCTTGGCGGCTCTGGAAGAAGGTGATCAGCTTCTGCCTGATTTGGGGTGGCATGTCATCAAACATGCCATGGGATTTCATGAAGCTCATGGCCTGACTGGTCGATTCTATATCGGCTGAAAAGCCGGGCCTGCCTATGGCGCTGCGCGCGTAGTAGAAGCCCCCCGTGTCCGGGTCATACATGCTGGCGATCCACATCACAACATCTTTGTCCATTATGCTGTTGAGGTCTTCCAAGGCTTCGTTTACCTCCGGATTGAGCAAGACGTATCTGCCTTTCAGCAGACTGAGGGATCTTATCCAATCCAGATTGTTAGCCCAAACCACACATCCTAAGGACCAGATCCAAAAGAACAGCAAGACGCTAACCAATATACTCCATCGGTTAATTCTGTAATCTCTCATCCCCTAAGCCACCCTTGCGTTGATACTGTGTGAATAGTCCTTCGGTTCTCGGATAGAAGCTGTGCCTGCTCCTTGGCCAATCGACGGGCCCCGCTATTGCGAACGGTGCCCGAGCCTAAGGTCAACCGTGATATGTCCGACCTCGGGTCGGGTCCGGATCAACGATTCGCGTTCTTGATACTGAATGCCCTACACTAATCACCGCCAACTTGCCGGTTACAGCACGTGATAGCACGAGACGCGAATCATCTCGCACATGACTGTCGCCAACCGTCGGCTGCCAGCGAGTCCTCGGCAACTGCGGCACCTTGGCAATACGGCATGCGCCGGTGAGAACGTGCGGCGCATGCCGGTACGCTAAAGCCGCAAATGATTCGAGACAGCAATGAACGGTCCTGAGCCATAGAGGCCGGCCGCTTTTGGCGACCGGCCAGAGTTCACCGTGTTCTTCTACTCACTTTCAATCTTGATGTCGTCCACGTGCAGGGTAGCGACCGCATTGACGTAGACGTAAAAGGAGGCGTGTTTAATGTCTCGGACCGGGGGCCTGGACTCATCTCCATTGTTAAAGTACTCATTAAGCACTTTAACCTGCTCTCCGTCAATACAGACGATCATCTCGGTATCGTCCGTTCCGGCCGGTCTATACTCCACGTCGAAGCGGTACCACTTGTTGGGCTCAATCTCGCTGATGAGCGTACCGTAGCCCTTCTCCGTCGTCCGATGTGATATAAAATACGTTCCACCCTGTTGGGCGATCTGGAATGAAAGGGCCGTGCTGCTCAAACCCGAAGCCGAACCGAAATACAGGTTAAACCCTCCACCGGAGGGGAATTCCGAAGTCATGAATCTAAAGCTGATCCGAGTCTTTTCGGCTCCCCGCGGCGCCTCGAAGGCTCTTGACACCCTGTATCCGCTGCCTGCAACCAGCTTTTGTACTTGCAGGACCCTATTTGCGCTGTCATGCGGGTCGGCGACTATGCCATAGGTTCCGGCTCCGGACGAAGGCGTCCAAAGAAGTTGTTCGGTATCGTATTCGAAATCATCGTCCAAACCCATGGGGATCTCGATGGGTTTGTGCGGTGGCATGTTAACGATAGCGTCCCAGAAGTCCTTGCTGTAGCGGGACAAGGTGGGGCGTGTGATCGCTGCCAGCTCATAGAGGTAGTTGATGGTTGCGTTGGCCCCGGCTAAGACGGCGTTCATGTCCGACTCCGGCAGACCGAGTGATACGACCGCGCCCTGGGAAGTCGGAGAGCTTCCCCGCTCGTAGTACGAGAAGGCTCCGTCGCTTTGTTTGAATCTGAGCAGACGCTCTTTTGCCCATCCGATGATCCGAGGCATGTTTTCACGGAGCAAGCTTTCAGTCTTCGGATCATACGGCAGACCGCCTCTTCTGACGACCGTAGCCAGCAAGTCCACCGGATTTCTCACGTGAACTATGGATGTGGGAGTATGATTCATGATCGCATAGACGGTACTCTCGATCATCTTGTCCGCGTTGGGGTAGGGTCTTCCGGACGTGAAGTAGCCGGAAAGCTTCATGGCCGCCGATACCTCTTCCAGCGTTCGCCCCGGACCCCACAGACCCGTCTCGGGGTTTTGAGCCTCTTCTATAAACTCATAGACCACATCTAGCAAGCCGACCTGGGTGATCTCCGAACGGGCCGACGATACGTTGTGCCCCGCACTCCAGGGATGATTCACCCAGTCAAGGCTCTCAGCCACTGGCGGAGCGCCTCGGCCGATCTGAGATATTCCGGCAACGTCGGAATGTTCACTCCCCCTCCGGGGACAGGGTGCGCCATGGATACCTGACGGTATGAGGCTACGTCTCCAAGTCTTTGATAGCCAAACCAGGCGAACAGATCCGGAAGGCTGATCCGGCTGGCTTGTCTTTGCGGGCTATACGGCAGAGGATACAAGGGTTCCGCACCGAGATTGCGAAGAGCTCCCACAGCCTGGGAGAGGTTTCTTGACCTTTTTGCGTTGGAGACATTGGAACCGAATTGCGGATCGAAGAAGTATCCGGTTACCGGATCTTGCCGGCTCTGGAAGAAAGTGATCATCTTCTGTCTGATATGCGGCGGCATGTCATTGAACATTCCGTGACCTCTAATGAAGCTCAGGGCTTGGCTGGTCGACTCAATGTCCGCCGCAAAACCCGGCCTGCCGATGGCGCTGCGAGCGTAATAAAAGCCGCCTGTCTCCGGGTCATACATACTGGCGACCCACAGCACGACATCCTTATCCATAATACTGTTGAGGTCTTCCAAGGCTTCATATATCTCAGGACTGAGCAAGACGTATTTGTCTTTTAGCAAACTGAGCCTCAAAGAACCTAACCAATCCGTGTCCTGTGCCCAGACTACGCTTCCCAAGGAACAACCCAAGGCAACGGCAACACTGATAACCCAGATAACCTAGGCCATTTTGAGAGACCTCATCGCTGTAACCTCCCTTGCTTTAACGGTGTGTGAAGAATCCGTATCTTCCCCGCTCCAGTTCATTTCATGACTTATCTTGAGACTTCCTGCTTAATCATCCGAATCGGAGATGGCACGCGCCAAGGAGAGTGAGTGGACACGCGCAAAACCATCCGGCGCTTGAACAAGGATGGATACACCCGTTGGCAGCGTTCGTCGCTAGGTCCGCTAAGTCATCCATCGGTCAAGCGCCGGCACGGAAACCGTCTCACAAGCACTCTTAAGACAAGCCCCGGGATCGTCTATTCAGCGGATATTTTGATGTCATCCACATGGAGAGTCGCTACCGCGTCAATGTAGACGTACAAAGACACATGCTTGATGTCTTGGATCGGTGGCTTGGACGCATCCCCGCCGTGGAAGTATTCATTGAGCACCTTGGGCTGCTGGCCGTTGACAGAGGCGACTATCCACGTGTCATCCGTGCCTGCCGGCTTGTACTCCACATCCAACTGATACCACTCATTGGGCACGATCTCGCTTATTCGGGTACCGTAGCCTCTTCCCGAGGTCCGGTGAGAGATAAAGTACGTATCGCCTTGACGGGCGATCTGGAAGTTGAGAGCCGTCCTGCCTGAAGATGAGCCGAAATACAGATCGAAGCCTCCGCCGGGGGCGAACTCCGAGGTCATGAATCTCATGCTGATCCGGGTCTTTTTGGCTCCCGGCGGCGCCTCGAAGTCCCTTGAGACTCTGTATCCGCTGCCTCTGACTGACTTTTGCACTTGCAAGACCCTGTTTCCGCTGTCATGCGGATCAACAACAAGACCGAAGGTTCCCGGTCCGGTCCCGGGTAACCAAAGCAGTTCTTCGGCATCGTATTCAAAATCATCTTCCAAGCCCATGGGGATCTCAAGCGGCTTGTGGGGCGGCATGTTGACGATAACGTCCCAGAAATCCTTGCTGTAGCGAGCCAAAGTTGGACGTGTGATATCTGCTAACTCGTACAGGCCGCGGATCGTCGCATTTGCTCCGTCCATGGTGGCATTCATGTCCGATTCCGGCAGGCCGAGGGAGACGGTGGCTCCTTGGGAGACCGGAGCGCTACCTCGCTCGTAATATGAAAAGGATCCGTCAGGTTGTTTGAATCTGAGCAGACTCTCCTTTGCCCATCTGATGATGCGAGGCATGTTTTCACGGAGCAAGGCCTCGATCTGCGGATCATACGGCAGGCCGCCTCTTCTGACGACGGCGGCGAGCAAGTCCACAGGGTTTCTCACATGGACGATCGAATTTGGCGTGTCGTTTGATATCGCATAAACGGTGCTTTCAATCATCTTATCCGCGTTGGGATACGGTCTTCCTTATGAGAAGTATCCGGACAGCTTCAAGGCCGCCGATACTTCTTCCAGAGTGCGCCCCGGACCCCAAAGACCCGTTTCGGGATTTTGAATGCCTTCTATGAATTCGTAGACTACATCGAGCAGACCGACCTGTGTGATCTCCGAACGGGCCGACGATACGTTATGTCCCGCACTCCAGGGATGGTTCACCCAGTCAAGGCTCTCAAGCCACTGGCCGAGCGCCTCAGCAGATCTGAGGTACTCCGGTAACGTCGGGATGTTCACTCCCCCTCCGGGGACAGGGTGCGCCATGGATATCTGACGGTAGGGAGCCAAATCCCCAAGTCTTTGATAGCCCAACCAAGCGAACAGATCTGCGAGACTGATCCGGCTGATTTGTCTTTGTGGGCTGTACGGTAGAGGATGCAATGGTTCCGCCCCTAGGCTCTGAAGAGCTCCAACGGCCTGATAGAGGTTCCGTGATCTCTTGGCGTTGGAGACGTTGGAACCGAATTGCGGATCGAAGAAGTACCCGGTTACCGGATCTTGCCGACTCTGAAAGAAGGTGATCAGCTTCTGTCTGATATGCGCAGGCATATCGTTAAACATGCCATGGGATCTCATGAAACCCAGGGCTTGGCTGGTCGACTCGATATCTGCAGCAAAGCCCGGCCGGCCTATGGCGCTGCGTGCGTAGTAAAAGCCACCGGAATCCGGATCATACATACTGGCGACCCACAATACTACGTCCTTGTCCATGATGCCGTTGAGGTCTTCCAAAGCCTCATACACTTCGGGACTGAGCAGAACGTATTTGTCTTTCAACAGACTAAGACGGAGGGATCTTATCCAGTCCGGATCGGCTGCCCAAACCGCACTTCCCAAAGACCAAACCAGGGCGACTGCAACTGTAAGAACGCAAATAAGCCAGCTAATTCTGTGATCTATCATCATCGTAGCCCCCTCGCATCCCTTCACATTGTGTGAACAATCGATCAGCTCTCGGCTTTTCCTTTCCGGGCTTCTTGCCCATTTCCTTCCCAAACCACGGGTATCCTCTGCTCACCGAAGGCAGGCGAATGACGTTTATAGGGCGTGACCTGCGTTATCTGAGTCAGAGCCGCCCTTTTAATCCGCCACGATCGTGAAGCCGATGGCTTGTGCAGTCTTCAGCATGGCCAGATTGTCGCTTCGCGTATGGCAGGTGGCCCATCGGCCGTTTCTTAAGATGTGTTCGGTGACAAAGCTGACCACCGCCGTGGCCAGTCCTCGACGCCGATGATCGGCTCTTGTTCTTACGGCGGCCACCTCCCACGCGTGGTGAGAATATGTCCAGACGACGGCGATACTGACCAAAACACCGTCTTCCACGATGCCACAGTAGGTGTATCCGCTATCACGGGCGCTGAGCCAGTCTTCCAAAGCCAAGGTTAGACCCGCTTCTGCCCAAACCCCTTTGGCGAGAGGGTGATCCGCGTTCCAATCAAGCCACCGGACCCGACGGTCAGGTCGCGATATAAACGACTCCCAGGTACATGCCACTTTTGTGCTCCTTGCTCATGCGACATACTCCATCACAGCAAACGGCGCTAGGCCGCATCAAGGCGCTGCCCGGCTCCCTGGGCCTACAGCGTTCAACAATACAGTTTTTTGACCGTGAACACCCTCCACGGATTACCGCGAACCTGTCGATCGCAGCGCAACACCATCTCCAGATTAGTGTTCGTGACAACGCGGAAGGAGTGTGACCTCACATAAGTCTCCGGGCTGTCATGTGCCCGTAGCTGCTTGGAAGTCTCCAAGACAGCGACAACTTCGTGGTCCTGACCGCGCCAGCGAAAGCGTCGGGGACAAGCCGGCGCCCCCTTGGCCAAAGCCACCAGAGGCACGGATGAGCTATCCACTATGATCGGTTCACACACAAATTGCTCTCGCGCCATAACCGCTCCTCACTTGATTCTCTCTCATCGATCCGCAGAGCCGACTCAATCCGCACTTGCCGTGTGCTTCAGATGCGACCATCATTGGCCGAGCTTCTTCGCCCGGGCTCATGAGTCCTTTCAACCGGACAACCTCCCCCGGTTTCTGCTCGCGCCGAGCTTCGGCGTCCGGACATGATCCGACGATAGCCGTCGTTTCTTCCCCGTCGACTCGTTGATTCGGGCTCAACATTGTGATCGACATCCAGGCGCTAGGTACCCGAAGCGCAACCGGAATCCTATCGGCGACTCGCTATATGTTCCGCTTTTTGAGACGTCCGGATCCTCATTCGGCAGAAAACCGTGTACCGCTTGATATCCCTGTTTGTTTACAAGAAGGTAATGATCAACCATTGTATAATCTATAGGTGAATCATTGTTGTCTATTGTTAATAATGTCCAGGTGAATATCTCAAATCCGCCGGAAGGGAGATGGCTCATGGATCGCTTTATAGCTGTGTTGGTTTCCTTCGCTTTGATCATAGCTCTTGCTTGTGTTGTAGTAGCAAGCGCTGCCGAGCAGAAGACTGAAGTATTGGTGTGGATGTGGCC
>LFTP01000039.1 GCA_001513395.1 Clostridia bacterium DTU080 | reverse complement strand
GTGCTGCTGGTGACAAACACCAAATCGCCCGGCCACACCTCTCGTGCCCGCAGCGGCTTGACATTGTACACAAAAAGCATATGGGCCGTCGTATCGTCCACAAAAGAGTCTCCCGTGTACCAATGGATACCGGGAACTGCATGGTTATAAGCCCAAATAGCCAATCCGGAGCAGTCAAAACCCGAGGGATCCTGCCCGCCCCACACATAGGGAGCACCAAGTACGGAAAACGCAGCCTGCAAGGCCGCTTCCGCTTGCTCTCGCGTCACGGTAGGCGGCATCTGCATAGCGACGCAATGCAAGGTCATTAAGCATAGGCACAGGACGACCCGCATAAACCGCCGCATACTCCTTACGTTGCTTCTCAAGCGATACAACCGACGCAAGCTTAATCGAATTCCTCCACTTTGAAACGGACACTCATAATGAAGGGCTCCTCCCCGACTATCCAATGACCGTAGGTGGTGGCTACGAATGTGCCGTCGGGCAACACCTCAACGCCCGGATATGAGCTGTCCCAGCGATACTTGTTGTCTGCCAGTCGGACTCGATACTGCCCTTCCGTGCCGTTGCGTATGTCATCATAGGTCCCGATCCAGGCGACAAAATCGCCTTTGAACGGTGACTCATGCGCCATGTCACGAAAACAGACCACCAGTCTGCCGTCCGGGGCATATCGGCAAACATGCCGATCCCCCGTGAGTGCCGCAGGCAGTTCAATGGGTTTGGTCCACGTACGGCCTTCGTCACGGCTAAAGATGACAAAGGAATTGAGCTTCCGGCTGTTTTCCCGCAACAAGACCGCCAACTCCCGGCCGTCGGGAGAACGTACCGCACCCGGCTCGCTCAGATGAGCCTCAGGATGCTCGGCTATAGGAATCGGCTGCGACCACGTGAGACCTCCGTCCGATGATAGCGTCTTATAGACTTGAAACCGTGTCACCCGACCGGCGTTGCGCAAGTAGCGCCCGTCATCGTGAAACAGCGCCATATAGTGTCCGGGCTGATCGCCAACGGCCACCACATCGGCCATGGCTACGATGCCGCCAAAATCACCGATGGGCGTCAACTCGCTCCACGTATACCCGTCGTCTTCAGATACTGCCATCCTCACCGGATACAGCCCCGAGAACATGATCAGGCGCCTGACACCTCGAGCATCGACTACCCGATAGATCGTCGGAACCTCCTGGCTCGTGGCCCAGCTTTCCGGAACGGGTTGTCTTTCAGACCACGTGAGTCCGGCGTCATGACTGCGTTTCAACACCACGGCTCCCCGCCCATGCCCCTTGGGATAGACGGCAATCATGGTTCGCTTGTCTTCCAGCAATACCGTGGTCGGGTGGCCGAGATACTGTCCGGGCTCCCGATCAACAACCACCTGACGCGCCGTGTCATCGGCAAGATCGATCAACGGCAGAGTGATCCTACGCAGATCCTGGATCATGGCCGCCCCTCCTTGTCAGAGCAAGCGCTGACTTCACAGACATGCCAACCCGCCGCCACGTCTTCAAAGATGGCCCATCCTTCAGATAACACTCCTGAACAGCGTTCTCCGTCCAACATAAGGCGAAACTCTCTTCCGCTCGGCACGGGCAGCCAAATCTGCCCCGACGTGCCGCTGGGCAAGAATACTTCGAGTCGCAGCCGAACCCCGGGATCCTGAGAAAACGCAAGCTCTACCGGGCCGCGCAAGGTCGGTACTCGGATCTTGCCCCACATCAAGCCCGCCGGCTGCGGTTTGATCCGCACGGGGCTGTCCCAAAAGCAAGGTTGGGACAGCCCCGGCTTTTGTCTATCAGACGTGTAAT
>LFTP01000202.1 GCA_001513395.1 Clostridia bacterium DTU080 | reverse complement strand
GAATCGGTGAAATCGCTGCCGTGTATCTACGCGGTATGTAGCTCATCAAGATTCATGTTAAAGATGATCGGAGGCCCGTAAACCTGCATAACACCAAGGCCGGAAGCCTGTTTATTGGCGTGGCGCCTATTGACCAACAGATTCCGACCGGACTTTGATTGCCAAACACGAACCGGGCGCTTTCATCCACTCACACCGTCAATGTCCGCTCCGATGTTGCCGACGATGCGAACCACTACCCGATTGGGCACACAGATCACCGCCTGATTCGGGCGGTGAATGCGTCCGGTGCGCACACATATCTGATCCGGACAGTCGGACGCCAGCACGGCGGCCTGACCGTCGCTAACGACTATTGCCATATGCCCCGATTTCAAAGGGACATCGTAGACGATCTCGCCGTTTAGGGGCAGTCTTTCCACCAAACGTCCGTCCACGCTGACCTCCACATAGAGCGCATCGGGATTTGACGTCCCTTGAAACAGAGTCTGTTGCCGAAACGGCAATATAACACCAAAGAAAAAGGCGACCAACAGCAAGCCCGCGGCCGCTTTTTCGCGCCATTCGAAAGGTACTCCAGCTTCGCCGCCGAGCTCTCGGCGCAACGACGGCAACAACACCGCTGCCAGATAGCCAATTGCCGCTCCGGAGGGCAGCGCCAAAAGGAGCAAGATGGGCCAGTAACCAAAGACCACCGGCTGACGGATGAGAGCGTAGGCGACCATCAGCTGTCCGAGATTGTGAGCGACGGCACCGGCCATGCTCACCAAGACCGTCGGTATGGCACCTTGACCGACCACGGCAAGACTGCCCATGACCAAAACGCTCATCATCCCGCCTACAAGTCCAAACCAGAACGAGGGACCGAACAAGGCCCCGGTGAACAACCCGCCCAGCACTTGGCGCAAAACGGCCACCAAAAGACCCTCGCGCCAACCCCAAACACAAATGACCAAGACCGTGACCAAATTGGCCAGCCCCAGCCGAGCTCCAGGCAAGAAGAAGACAGAAGGCAGCTGTGCCTCGATGACATGAAGCACAGCCGCTAAGGAAAGAAGCAGACCCAATCTCGCCGTCCGCTGACAGCCGACCAGCGTTTCGGGACGTATTCTGTCAGAGGCTTGCACTGAGCCCCTCCAATCCGGAGGTAACGGTCATTTGCATGTCTTGGTCGACAAAGACACCTTCCACTCCCGGTATGCTCTCCAACAGCGCCCGTCCCTTCTCAGGGCCCAGAACAAAGGCCGCCGTGGACAGAGCATCCGACAAAACCCCCGTGGGAGCCACGACGGTGACACTGCAGACCTCTGAGGCGGGGTGTCCTGTTCGGGGGTCCAAAAGATGGCTGTAGCGTTCGCGGTGGTCGCCGCGTTCTTATCCTTGGTCCCTGCCCAGGCGATCCGCCGATGGCTGATGCCAAGCCGTTTC
>LFTP01000334.1 GCA_001513395.1 Clostridia bacterium DTU080 | reverse complement strand
CATTACACGTCTGATAGACAAAAGCCGGGGCTGTCCCAACCTTGCTTTTGGGACAGCCCCATGTTTACTCCCGGAGCATATACATCGAATACTTCCCGCTTGAACTCCAAAATACGTTCCAGAAAGGTCTGTTTGGCATAGCGTCCCCCCACCGCCGATTCAGGGCTGTTGGGCAGCCTATATAAATGAACCGGCAGATAACCGAATAGATCTTCAAGTGGTAAGTTGGCGAACAATCGCTGCGGATAATCGGTGGTGACCCGGCCTGATAAACCGCCTGTCATGATGGGAATGTGCGGATCAACTGCTCGGCCGGCGGCGACAGCCTCCCGCGGTAGACCAGGGCATAATCGGCCGACTGATTGGCGGAATCCCAGACCCGCTTATAGTCTTGTTCATGATTGATCTCCCAGGCTTCCACCAGGAGAGGTTTGCCGTCAGATCCCAGGGCGTCGTTTTTACCGTCGCCGTTGTAGCGTTCCACCGCCGCGGCCACAAAGGCGGCGAGATCTTTCGGTCTGGGCGTTTTTAGGACTGACGGCGAGCGGCTCTCTGCCCAAAAAGGCGTTCTGGTGATCAGCCCATGCACCTTGAGCCCGGTCCGGTTGGCTATCTCCACTTTGGCGTCGAAGGTCTTCCAATTGTACACTCCGGGCAACGGCTGAGCATTGTCCCACCAGATGCCTACCCGAATCGAGGCCAGTCCGATATCCTTGGCATATTCGACTATCTGAGCAAAAGAAGTGCTCTTGTGCACCACATCCGGAGAGAATACAGAGACGAAATCCTCGATCCGTACCGGCTCAGGCGCAGCGCTATAGGCTACCGGTGCCATGGCGCCGATAATACAGCATAAATAAAACAATAGCGGCAACGGCCAAAACCGTTCGCCTTGGTGACTGCTGAGGCAGATTTTTCATCACGCTCTCTCCTCCAGTAGCCGATACCGCCGATTTGCTCGGTGGTATCGGTCAAGAGCTCTATCCTCGGTTCATACGGCGGCGTTCGCTGCCACTATTGCGCATAATATTCCTCAAGCAGCGCCTGGGCGTATCTTTGATACTCGTCAAGCACTTGCCTGGGTGCCATCGTTCCGGAGAAGGCTGGCGTGAGGAATCTACTTTCGACCTGCTTGAGCCGATCTTCGATGGGGATCCGCGGCAGAGGTACGCTGGTCTCCATGGCCTGGATAATGGTCGGCCAGTGCGGATTACTGGTGAAATAGCTGCGATCGAGGGAGTATCTTCTCACCGGCGAGGGACGACCCTGGACAAACATAAACCAGCGAGCGCCCACTTCGGAAGTGGTCAGCCACTTAACCAACAGCCAGCTTTCTTCAGGATGTGCAGCGTTTCTCGGGATGACATAGCCCCAGCCGCCTTCGGTTACGCCGTGGCTCTCATATCCGTCATTATGCGGCAGTAATCCGACACCCAGATCCATATTGGGATTGGACGACATGATCTGAAACAGACGAAAGGCACCGCTGATCTCCATAGCCTTGCGCTCCGTGAAGAACGCATTGCGGTACACTCTGTTGAAGCGGGTAAGCTCGTCCACACCCCGGTTCAGCTCATTGGTAAAGTTTACCATCCACTCCAGAGTCTCAATATTTTTCTCGCTGTTGAAGAGGAGTTTGCGCCCATCTTCTGTAGCGTAGCTGCCTCCGTTGGAATAAGCCCAGGCAAAAAACCTGCGGTTTGCTAAAGCGTTAACTTCGACACCGAGTTGCGTCAAAGTGCCGTTCTCGTCATAGCGATTCAGCATTTTGGCCGCATTCCACAAATCCGTCCATGTCTTCGGCGACTTGGTGTCGTCCAAGCCGGAGTTCCTGAACATTTCTTTATTAAAATATAGCAGGTTATTCCCGGCCGATCCGGTGGCATGCGGCAGAATGTAGGTGGTTCCTTTCCAGACGGCGGTCTCGATTTCCGCCGGGAAGAACATATCCTTGCCGATCCCGTCACGGCGCATGTATTCATCTAAAGGCAGAACCATCCCCTTATCGGCCACAGCCGGAATCTCCTCCCGGCCCAGCATCATCACATCGGGCGGTGCACCGCCGGCGGTGGAAATCACAAATTTTTCATATCTTTCCGAGGACGACAAGACAATGTGATCTACCTTGATCCATGAATACTCCGCCATGAATTCGTCCAAAACCCTTTGCATGAGCGGTACCCGGTCACCATCCCATATGGTCCAAAGGGAAAGCTGTACCGGTTCGTTTTTTGTCGCTGCCGAAGCCGCCCATCCTAAAGAAGTCACGATGCCCAACAGCAATAATCCTGAAACTGCTCCCAAGGTCGCTCTTTTGATTAATTTATTATGAAAAGAGCCGATCACGTTTTGCATCATTTGCCGTTCACTCCTCATCCCATTTTTTGGTTGATTGCGTAGTAGATGCTTCGCTTGGTGCCGACCTTCTCCTTCCTCTTTCATGAAATCCACATTCATGTTTATGCACGTTTTCCGGATATAAACGGAAACATCATTCGTTGTAGCTCACCGGAACAATGACCGTGCGTATCTTAAGCAATCTCAATTCTTCCAGTACCTCTGCCGGGGCTAAGTCATCCGTCACGATCATATCGACTTTTTTGATATCGGCCACATGGTACATATGGCGGCACCCGAATTTCGTATGGTCGGCCAGCAAGACCACCCGCTTGGCGTTGGCAATTAATACCTGTTTTATTTCAGCCACCTCCGAATGGGGATCGGTAAGACCTTCTTTAATGGTGAGGCCGCTGGTGGTCATGATGGCAGTGTCGAAATAAAGAATCTCCAGCGACCTCTTGGTCAACAAGCCCCACAGGTAGCCTCTGTCGCCGATCGTGCCCCCGGTAATGGTGACGGTGATGCCGGGAACCTTTTTTAGATAGGATCCGATGCGGATGTCGTTGGTTATGATGGACATTGGTTCTTTTGGCGGGTCGGCCACCAGAGCCCTGGCAAACTGGTAGGTGGTACTGCCGATATCCAAGGCCACAGGTTCATTGAGCGGCACCAAGGTCCGGGCCTTGGCAGCAATGGCCCGTTTGAAGCGCAACAGCGGATCACGGTCCAAGCCGGTCCTGAGTTCCCAATCCTCCACCCATGAGGCACCGCCATGCGTTCTGGTCACCAGTCCTTTCTGTTCCAAAATGCGCATATCACGGCGAATAGTATCAACGGAAACCCCGAACTCTGCCGCCAGTTCATTGTTGTCTACATGCCGTTCGGTATATAAGCGCTCAAGAATGCGTTGACGGCGCTGCGAAACCAACATAAAAACCCTCCCGGATAAACATATTTATATGGGCTTTATTCAGCAAAGAATACAGAGCTACCTTCTAAACAGGCATAAACAGGCACCGCTAACGACTTCATCAAAATACGACACCCCCAGCGCCAGCGGTTCAAAGGACCAGCCGGTAGCTGAAATCGGTCCAGATGTGCCTTCAGAAAACGTAGAAGCTATCTGCTATTCCTTGACAAGATATCGTTCCTTTTATACTGCTAAATAGCGTCGGCTCTTTTTCGGCGATCTGTCTGAGACTAAACTGGTTGTAAACTCGCTCAAAGTCGTAATCCCCTCCGAAGATCGTCGTCCCTCGTGCAGGGCGTGGATTATCTATATGAATCCAAACAGCACGGACGTGCCGTTATCCAGGAATTGTTTAATGGTTGCTGCATGTTGCTTAACGGTTGCTTGTGAAAATAGAACCCCTTAATTAGAATCAATATGACTAAGACCGGCCCTCCAGGCTCGTTTGATCAGCCTCCTATAGCTTCTATTATCGGAGGTGTTCCACCTGATATCGTCTACACCGACGGCCATCGCGTTCAGCAGTGGCATTTGTCGCAGAAGCTATTCATACCGATTTCAGATGTTGTGCCCACTGCTGCATTGGCCACTTCTAATTGGATTCACACTGCGAAGAGAACTTTTTTGATAATACCCAATGGGTAGGGCTTCCTTTTCGGGCAGGCGCTTTCGGTCTTTATTCAAATTTGGATTTGCTGGCTCAGGCCGGATTTCCCACCAATCGTGGTCCTAAGACAATTACAGAAATGGATCAGTGGTGTTTAGAGCTGGCAGTGCTAAATCCCGACGGTACTTTTGAGCGGGTTGGTTTTTTCCCGCGAGGAATACCCACGGTGTATGACAGAGTGGTGCAGGCAGACGTGTGGAATGTGCATATGGCTCCGCTGTTCATCGAGATGAACCAGAATGTGACCCGTGAAAATGTAGCGCCGGCGGTCGCACTTGCTGAGATCAAGCCGATCTTTGACGCCTACCTTAAGCAGCAGTGAAAGAAGATGCAGAACACCCAAGGCTCCATGCGACCTTGGGTGTTCTCTCGAAAAACATTGGCCCTGAAGTCTGCTTGCCGGAACGGCGTCCTATCTCGAGCCA
>LFTP01000153.1:13745-18572 GCA_001513395.1 Clostridia bacterium DTU080 | reverse complement strand
TGGACAGGCGCATAGATGAGGACCGTGCGCATATGATGGTATATGAGCGCACCGGGGGGGGATGACCCTTGTTGCAGAAAGCCTCAGACCTTCGTATGCTTGATGTCATCAATCTATGCGACGGTAGGCGTCTAGGTCATGTGTACGATCTGGACATGGATGTGGGCACGGGTGAGATCAAAGCTATCATTCTGCCCGGACCCGGCTCCGGTCTGTTCGGTTGGCGCCGAAGCTCCGAGATTGTCATTCGCTGGGAGCAGATCGTACGCATCGGACAGGACGTCATCCTGGTCGACCTTCCGCCCACGACCGGGGGATACGGTCTTTAGACATACGGATCAGTTGAGAGAGAATCCTGTTCTATCAGCCCTCTGGCTCGGCAGATATGCCGGGCGTACGGCGTAAGCCCGGTCTTTTTGAAAGGGGAACACCGGGCTTAGTCGTACTGTTATGCTACGGAGGGATCTTCTTGTTTGCAATTAATGAGCATGGCGGACTTCATTTTATGCAGGCGGAGCTGTTGGATGAGAAGTGGCTCTTTCATGCCGTGACCACTCGCCGCGGGGGCGTCAGCTTGGAACCGTTTGACAGCCTAAATGTGGGACTGCATGTCGGGGACAAGTTGGACCACGTATTGGAGAATCGCAAAAGAGTCTGCGCGGCGGCCGGCTATGACCTGCAGGCATGGGTATCGGGAGAGCAGGTACACGGAGCACGATGCTATCACGTAAAGGATTCGGACGCGGGTCGCGGCGCTTTTGACTACACTACCTCAGTTCCTGCCACGGATGTTTTGATCACTCAGACGCCGGGGATTTTGCTCGCTTGTCTGGTGGCCGACTGCGTGCCTGTGTTTTTGGCGGATCCCGTTCAGCGTGCCGTAGGTGTCGCACACTGCGGTTGGCAGGGTACGCTTGCCGGGGCGGTCCGGGTGGCAGTCCAAACCATGTGTCAAGTCTTCGGGTCAACACCTGCAGATTTGGTGGCCGTTCTGGGTCCCAGCATCGGGCCTTGCTGCTATGAAGTCTCCGAGGAGTTGGCTCGCAGATTTCAAAAAGAGTTCGGTGCTGATGTCGCTTTGGGCCGGATGCTGGATCTGCGCCTGGCCAACCGACGTCTGTTGTCAGCGGCAGGGCTTTCTTCGGATGCCATTCACACGGCCCCCTGGTGTACGAAGTGTCAACAAGATCTTTTTTTCAGCCACCGCGGGAGCGGAGGCAAGACCGGGCGGATGGCGGCTTTGATCGGGGTACGCCAGGCAGGAGTGGTATGATGTAAGACGAAATCATCCTCTCGATAATGAGGGAAGGCACGCAGCAACGTTTCTTTTTCGGAGCCTAGATCACGATTGAGGGTGAACACGCAGTGAACCGGCGATGGAAAGACGTCTGGGCTATTTGTTTGTTGGCCGGCGCGGTTTTTGCCCTGGTCAGCCTGTATTCGGAGTCTGCCGGCGTCGTCGGCGCCTGGCTGCGCGATGCTTTGCGCTACAGTGTCGGTCGCGCCGCCGGCTTGCCGCCCTTGTTGACCATAGCGGCGGCAGTCATGCTTCTTCGATCGAAGGGTCTGAGCGGCGATTGGCGTAGAGGCGCCGCCGTATCTTTGTTGTTTGTCGTACTTGTAACCGGACTGCAGCTCGGCTATGAGCGGCGATTGTCATCTGAATTAGTCATGGTTTTGCCTCCGCCAACAACCGGAGCCGGGGGCGGTGTGTTAGGAGCCGCATTGGCCGGAGTGTCTTTGCGCGCTTTTGGCCTTTCCGGAACGATTATAGTCTTGATGGCCCTGACCTTGATCGCTATGGTTCTTTGTATTGATCGGCCCATGGCTCATGTGGTGAAGAAAATCGCCAGCTTGCTCATGGCTCTTTTTCGCCTGGGCGGCGGGCGCCTGCGGCGCTTGGCGGAAACCCTGATCGCTTCGGTCCGCTATGCCTTTCGCAAGTGGCAGGACAACCGGGCGTTGCGCCGGGCGCGACGCACCGCGAAACCGGGGTTGCGACGCAGTCTTTCGGCGTATCGCCGAAGCGAACAGCGAAAGGCGGGCCAAGAAGACCGTGGCAAAAGCGTGCGCTCATCTGACTCATCGGCCTCCGGCGGCAGTCAAGCGAAGAAGGCTTCCGCATCAGACAAGCCTGTCAAGACTGCACAGCCGGTCAAATCCGAGGAATCAGCTGAGTCACAGACCGCTTCGGAGACTGCCGAAGCTCCGGCGCCGGCGAAGACCGCTTCGCCCGAGCCCGCGGTGGCCGTAGCGGCTGCTTCCGATGTACCGCTTGAGCCGTTTTACCAGCTTCCGCCCATTGCTCTTTTTGATCGTCCCAAGGCCAAGAGGAAAGCCGCGAACGAACCCGATCAAAGGGATCTGTTGGAAAAGACACTGGCTACTTTCGGGGTGGAGGCCAAAGTGGTCAGCGTCAGCCGGGGTCCGGTTGTGACCCGCTATGAGCTGCAACCGGCACCGGGAGTGGCGGTAAAGCGTATCACCAGTCTGGCGGATGATCTGGCTCTCAACCTGGCGGCGGTAGGGGTGCGCATTGAGGCCCCGGTACCGGGTAGATCGGTGGTCGGAATTGAAGTACCCAACAAAGAAACGGCGGTCGTCACTTTCCGGGAGATCGCTGAGAGCGAGGCTTTTGTCAAGTGTCGCTCCAGGTTGGCAATAGTGATAGGTGCCGACATAGCGGGCAATCCCGTGGTCGGAGACCTCACCCGGCTCCTTCACCTGCTCATCGCCGGAGCCACGGGTTCGGGAAAAAGCGTCTGCCTCAATGCACTGATCAGCAGCCTGTTGCTGAAGGCCAAGCCTCATGAAGTCAAATTGCTCCTCATTGACCCGAAACGGGTTGAACTGGCCGTCTATGAGGGGATTCCCCACCTGTTGGCACCGGTGGTTACGGATCCCAAACAAGCATCAGGCGCTCTGCGTTGGGCCGTGCGTGAAATGGAATCCCGATTCCAGCGGTTTGCAGAGCGCGGGGCGCGCAATATCGACGGCTATAACAGGATCATTCTGCAAGAGGAGTCCGATGAGGAGCCGTTGCCTTACATAGTCACCATCGTCGATGAGTTGGCTGACTTGATGATGGTGGCCAAAGGGGATGTAGAGGAGAGCATTTGTCGCCTGGCCCAGATGGGCAGAGCTGCCGGAATGTATCTCGTAATAGCCACTCAGAGGCCTTCGGTGGATGTGATCACCGGGCTGATCAAAGCCAACGTCCCCTCACGTATCGCTTTTGCCGTCAGCTCAGGTGTGGACTCGCGTGTCATCCTTGATCAGACGGGTGCCGAACGACTGCTGGGCAAAGGTGACATGCTCTATCATCCCATCGGGGCTTCGAAACCGATACGGGCTCAAGGTTCGTTTGTCTCGGATAAAGAAGTTGCTGCCTTGGTGGAGTTTTGGAAGGCCCAGGGTACGCCGGAGTATCAAGAAGCGGTCTTCCAAGAACAGCAAGAAAGCGCGGAGCTGGCCGCCGAGGCGGACGATGAGTTGTTTGAGGACGCCTGTCGATTGGTTGTTGAAACCGGTACGGCATCTATCTCCATGATCCAAAGGCGTTTCCGCGTCGGCTATGCCCGCGCGGCGCGGCTGATTGATATGATGGAGCTTAGGGGTATTGTCGGTCCGTATCAGGGCAGCAAACCGCGCGAGGTTCTTATGACTCCGGATGAATTGGACGGAATAGCAACGTAGAGCTTCAGCACTTGACTTGACTGGCGTTCTCGGGCGTCTCTGGCCTGTGAGGTCCGGCTATGTACGACATCGGCCGTAGGCTTAGCCGGTCTTAGTTCGTCTGATGACGAGCTGCGTTACGAGCGGATGGCACAGGCACCCTGGGGTGCTTCTCCGATTGGACCACTCAACGTTTTGCAGACTATGTTTACGACTGTTGCCGTTCAATAATGGACTTACCGCCCAACATCCGGTACGACGGGGCCACGACTATCGCCAGCGATTCGGCGGGCTCGTACATCCAGGGTACTCCAAGGTTTTTCCCTCCCGGCGGGCACACTATGCTTGCTGGGAGGGTGTCAAATGGATGAATTCGCACGGTTCTTGCGCGAAAGCAGAGAAAAAAGCGGATTGTCTTTAGACGAGATGGCGGCGCGAACCAAAATACAGCGGCGCTATTTGGCGGCGATGGAAAGCGGGGATTTTGCTCAACTGCCCGGCGAGGCATATCGTCGGGCCTTTGTGAAGCTGTATGCCCGGGAGCTGGGGCTTGATACGCAGGAAGTCTTGGAGCGCTACGATCTCGCCGCGCAACCGCCTCGGCAGGAGCCTGTGTCGTCCGCACGAGAGCGGCCTGCTCTGTGGCAGTCTGCTTGGTTGGTGTTTTTGCTGCTCTCGGTGTTGGCTGCGGGAATCCTAGGAGGATGGTATGCTTCAAGGCGTCTGCAGCTCATGCAGCAAGAAGATAAGCGCCCTGCTTCTTCTGTTTATGTCGATACGGAGGTCCATACGGAGCCTCCGAGGCATATTGATGAATTCGAGGATGAAGATGAGAAGACGGATCTCGACAGCGAACTGAAGCTGAGCTACTTCGGTCCGGGTGAGTTCATTGGCATCGATTTTTGATTGAGAGTAAGAAAAAAGCGCAATAAAGCATACCGGAGGTGAGAGCACCGTGTGGCGGACGATTCGCTGGGGTCTGGTGTCGGCAGTTGTCCTTGTCGTCCTGATCGTCAGCGTCTTTTCTGTTTTCTTCACGGACATGTGGTGGTTTCAATCACTCGGCTACCAGCGTCTTTTCACGATCCAGATTGCCTGGCTGTGGGGAGTGGGCTTAGGCGTAGGATTGGCGGCCGCTCTGTTTGTTTTGTT
>LFTP01000153.1:13239-13703 GCA_001513395.1 Clostridia bacterium DTU080 | reverse complement strand
AGGCTGGGCTTACAGGTTTTCCGGACGTGGTGTGCCCGCGGTTTTTGCAGCCATATCCCTGATCGTCGGCATTATCTACGGGGTCAGTACCGCTCCTTCGTGGCAACGGTTTGCTTTGTATCTAAATCAGCAGCCCTTCGGTTTCACCGACCCCGTGTTTCAAAAGGATATCGGCTTCTATGTTTTCACATTGCCGTTCTGGGAGTCAGTCAACTATCTGGGACTGGGGCTTGTTGCCCTGACGTTGATCCTGACCGGGGTCATCTATGCTTTGACGGGAAACCTGCGCTTTGAAGGTTTCCGGGTCCAATGGAGCGGGAGGGCCAAAGCCCATCTGAGTCTTTTGCTGAGCGCCTTGGTTGGTCTCAGAGCCTGGCGTTATCATCTCGACCTGTATAATCTGTTGTACTCATCCAGAGGGGCGGTGTTTGGAGCCGCCTATACCCTGTCTCTTATACACATCT
>LFTP01000153.1:0-13201 GCA_001513395.1 Clostridia bacterium DTU080 | reverse complement strand
CGAGGGGCGGTGTTTGGAGCCGCCTATACCGATGTGCATGCCAATGGCCTCGCCCTGCGAGTGCTGACGATCTTGGCCTCACTGGTGGCCCTCGGCATTCTGATCAATCTGGTGACCAGACAGCGGGGCAGCCGTCTTATAGTTGTCTCTTTGGGTCTGTTAGTCGTCTCTTCGATCGGTTTGGGAGGTCTTTATCCGGCGGCCATACAGAAGTTCGTCGTGGAGCCGAATGAGCTTGTTCGCGAAGGCCCATACATCGCCAATCATATTGCCATGACGCGGGCCGCTTTTGGACTGACTGACATTAAAGCACATGAGATCGACCCCGAAGGGGGTGTGACGCCTGCCCAGCTGGCGGAAAACAGAGCGACCATTGAAAACGTCAGGCTTTGGGACTGGCGTCCGCTACTGACAACCTACAGACAGCTGCAGGAGTTCCGTTTGTACTATGAATTCGCCGATGTGGATATAGATCGCTATCGGATCGGCGACAGATATCAGCAGGTTATGTTGGCCGCCCGGGAGATCGATGTCAACAGCCTTCAGAACCCGACGTGGATCAACCGGCATTTGCAATACACGCATGGTTACGGAGTCGTGGTCAGTCCGGTCAACCGCGTCACTCCCGAGGGGCTTCCGGAGTTTTTCGTTTCAGACATCCCGCCGCGGGGAGTACCGGAGATGAGCGTAGATCGACCGGAGATCTATTACGGAGAGCTGACCGATCAGTACGTGGTAGTCAACAGCAGAACACCTGAGTTTGACTATCCCCGCGGAGATGAAAATGCCATGGCCATCTATCAAGGTCATGGCGGTGTGCAACTGTCGAATCCGTTGCGCAGGCTGGCTTTCTCAATACGCTTTGGCACCGCCAAGTTGATCCTATCATCCGATATTCACAGTGAGAGCCGGATCATGTTCTACCGAAACATCCACGATCGTGTCCGGCGCCTCGCTCCGTTCTTGCGCTATGATTCCGATCCCTATATAGTCATTGCCAACGGTAGGTTGTACTGGATGCAGGATGCCTACACGACAACTGACAGATTTCCCTATGTCCGCCCCGTTCGAGGTTGGGGCAGTTACGTGCGCAATTCCGTCAAAGTGACAATCGATGCCTACAACGGCGATGTGCGGTTTTATCTGGTTGACCCAACCGAACCCGTGGCCTTGGCTCTGGATAGAGTCTACGGAGGGCTGTTTAGGCCGCTCGATGAAATGCCTGAAGAGCTGCGAGCCCATATCCGCTATCCTGAGGATTTCTTCCGACTTCAGGTCTCTATGTTCAGCTCCTACCACATGACCAACACTCAGGTGTTCTATAACCAAGAGGATGCTTGGGCAGTGCCCAATGAGGTATATGGTAACAGACTGCAACCCATGGATCCCTACTACGCCATCACGCGTCTGCCCGGCGAAGAGCATGACGAGTTCGTGTTGCTCATCCCGTTTACTCCGGCTCGTAAAGATAACATGGTGGCCTGGTTGGCGGCCCGCAATGACGGTGAGGCGTACGGGCAGCTTATGCTGTACAGGTTTCCAAAGCAGTCTTTGACATTTGGTCCGGCCCAGATCGAAGCCCGCATCGATCAAGATCCTGAAATATCGCAGCAGCTCACTTTGTGGAGCCAGAGAGGGTCGGAAGTGATGCGAGGCAATCTCTTGGTCGTGCCCATCGCCAACACACTGCTTTTTGTGGAACCGCTGTTTCTCCAGGCTGAGCAAAGCCGTCTGCCTGAGCTGAAACGGGTCATCGTGGCCGAGGACAATCGTGTGGTCATAGGGGAGACACTCTCCCAGGCTCTGGACATGTTGGTCGGTCGGCAGCCACAGCCCGCTCAAGAGGGCACTGCCGGAGCCAGTCCGTCCATCGTCGCCGTAGCAGAGGCCTTTGAGAGGGCAGAACGACGCTTGAAGGACGGGGATTGGGAAGGCTTCGGTGAGGCGATGGCGGCGTTGAAACGCGCCATCAAAGCCCTGGCGGAGGAACCCTAGTCGGCATAAGGGACATACATGCCTCCCTCTCGCGCATATAGTGTTGTGTCTAGGAGAGGGGGTAAGCACGTGGCTAAATCAAAGCAGCCAGGCATCGTGGAGAAAAAAGACAGTCCGTTTCTGACCGTTTTTCTGGTGCTACTCGTTGTTATCGCGGTGTTGGGGGCGAAGTATTTTGGCTTTGCCCCTTCGTTTGGTAGGAAAGCTAAAGAGGAGCGGCCGGCGGCAGAGGCGCCTTTGGTCTTGGTGTACACTGCTCATCCGATGGAAAACTACGCTCCGGCTCCGCCACACGCCGAGGGCGTCGGCGACGTGGCCTCGGTATGTCGTCATCTTGAGCAGTCCCTGCAGAAGCACGGAGTGCGCGCTCAGATGGTGACTGGACAAAGGTCTGTGCCGTGGAGGGAATCGTTTGCCGAAGCGCGCCGGGTATTGCTTCCGGCCATGGAGAAAGCTGATCGGGTCTCCGCTCTGTTGGACATTCATCGGGATGCTCTGGAAGGTAGGCCTGACGGGTACTCGACGGTCAGCTTATCCGGCAAACCGATAGCCAAGATCCTTTTCGTGGTTGGTGACGTGGATAATCCCTATGTCGAGGAGAACTTGCGGTTTGCGGAGGCCCTGCGTGTGACCTTGGAAGCCAAAGCGCCCGGAGTGACGCGGGGAGTCAAGGTTCTTCATGAAGCTCTCAACGGTGATCTGCATCCCCAAGCCGTTCAAGTCTACATCGGAGAGTATTACGACAACACTCTCCAGGAGGCTTTGGACGCGGCGTCCATACTCGCTGAGGCTGTTGCCGAGGTGTTGCAGAAGGGCGTCATGTGAATTGACGGCGCAAACGGGGCATAATAGGCTGGGGTTGGTTGGTCATGCAGATTCTCCACGATCCTGGCAGCCTCGAGGTGCTGAGTAACTTTCTCGCCCGAAGCTATGACAGTAAGCAATGGTATGAACTGAAAAACGCGGCGGAGCGACTTTCGCTTTCCCGAGGATTTGATCGGCTGGTATCATTGGACGCTTTGGACATCGAATTGTACGAACACCAAAGGGAAGCCGTCCTACGGGTCCTGCGGGACATGCGCGGGCGAGCTTTATTGGCTGATGAAGTAGGACTGGGCAAGACCATTGAGGCCGGGGTTATCCTACGGGAGTATATGCTGCGCGGTCTCGTCCGAAGCGTACTCATTCTCGTGCCCGCTTCCTTGCTCAGTCAGTGGCACCTGGAGTTAACGGAGAAGGTTAGAGTCTGTGTACCTGTGGGAAGAACGCCGGCGTCCTTTGAGAAACAACAGGTTATCGCCTCGTTGGATACCGCCAAGCGTCCCGAAAACGCGGCAGTGATTCATGCCCGTCGGTGGGACATGGTAATCGTGGATGAGGCCCACAGGCTGAAGAACAAACGGACGGTGAACTGGAAGTTCGTCAATGCCATTGAGAAGAAATACCTTCTTTTGCTGACCGCCACACCCGTTCAAAATGATCTAAGCGAGTTGTACAACCTGATCACTCTGCTTCAACCGGGACAGCTGAAGACATACTCGCAGTTCAAACAGGAGTTCATGCTCGACAAACACTCACCTAAGAATCTGAGCCGTTTGCGAGAATTGCTGTCACAAGTCATGGTGCGCAGAGGAAGGCGAGAGGTCTTCATCCACTTTCCCCGCCGGGAAGTGCGCTCGATGGCGGTGCCTCTCTCCGGCGAGGAGCGCTCTTTTTATGTCACTATGGTGGATCATCTGCGCAGGGCCTATCGGGCACAGCCGGCGAACAAGCGCAATCTGCTCCCGTTCTTGTTGTTGCTGCGCGAGACATGCAGTCATCCCGCCGCGGCGGGAGCTACCTTGCAGGCCATGCGTCGCGCCAGGGGGCAGAAGCTTCTTCCGGAGGCGGCTCTTGTCGAGTTGTTGGAGTTGAGTCATGGGATCCAACCGGCGAAACTACGTCTGACCATGGATGTTGTAGCCGGACTCCGGCAGGAAAAAGCCATTATCTTCACTGAGTTCAAAGCCACACAAGAGGCTTTGGCGGCGGCCTGTCAACGGGCCGGAGTCAGCGCCGTGATGTATCACGGAGGGCTGGACGGCAGGGCGAAACAGGCCGCCATCGAAGAGTTTCGTTGCTCGAGCCAAGTCTTGATCAGCACCGAAGCCGGCGGCGAAGGGCATAATCTCCAGTTCTGTCAGACACTGATCAACTACGATCTGCCTTGGAATCCGATGCGATTGGAACAACGCATCGGGCGCATTCATCGCCTGGGTCAACAAAGACCGGTGCTCGTGGTTAACGTTGTGATCGAAGGAACCATTGAGGCCTACATGCTCTATCTGTTGGAACGCAAGATCGGTATGTTCACCAAGGTCATCGGAGAGTTGGACATCATCTTGGCCAATCTGAAAGCGCCCTATGAACGTGTCATTGCCGAGATCGCCTTGGATTCTCGTGACGAACCCGAAATGCGTGAGCGGATAGAGGCTTTCGGCCGCGAGCTTACGGAGGCCTGTCATACCTATGAGCGTGTGCGCCGCCTCAACGCACAGATCTTTGACGCTGAGTCTCAAACCCTGGAGTTGGAGGCATGATCAGCGACAGAGACCAACAGGAGCAAGTCCGCCGCTTTGTGCTAGCCTTTCTAGGCGCTTGCGGTGCTCAGACGGATGGTCGGCGTATACGACTGCCAAGGGTCTTGGCTCGCCAACTGCAAGTTGACGAACAACTCGAACTCAGCTTTGTTCCGACGGCCTCCGGTGAGGCCGAATGCATAACTTACGGACATCCTCTGCTTGATCGGATGATCGCTCTCAGTATCAGGCGGGGAGCAACAGCCAGTCTGCTTTGTGTTCGTGCCCTGGACCCTGAATTCTTGCACCTTGTCTTTCAAGACGATCCGTTTTCGACCGCCGAGACTGACAACAGGCAGTTTGCCTGGCTGAAACGCACGCTGCGCAGAGTCTCCTTTTCGAAGTCGCAGCCACGTGTTGTAGATCGAAGTCTTTCCTATCATGTGCAGCTTCTGTTTGGCTTTCGGGTCGCTTTGATCTCGGATGAAACGCGCGAACGGCTGATGTTCATCCTCATGGATCCCCTGACTGAATCCGCTGATTCTCCAGTTGACATCACTGAGGCGATATCGTTTGTACCCGTCACGGATGGATCAACCGGGCCGGAGACCTCGTTCGCCGGTGATGCCGAGCCGCTCGAGACCTTGATGTCTAGGGCCAATGAAGAGTTCCCCACGCATGCCTATGCCACTTTGCGCCTGTATCGAAAGGCTTGTCAGATTCTGGAGGATCGCCTGCAAAAGGAATTGAGGGAGTTCAAAGCTGAGGTTGACAGGCGCCTAAAAGAGGATCTCGAGCGCATTGAGACCTACTACGCCGGACTGGCACAAGAGGCATTGGATCCCTTGCGCCGGATGTTCAGGCAGATGGCTGCTTCCTCGGTTCGCGTTCAGCTGGCCCGCTCTTTCGAGAGTGAGACTCGCCATACCAAGCAACTGCATCTTTTGAGACAAAGGGCTCAGGCCCTGGAGGCGGACTACAAAGAAGAGGCGGAACAACTCCGGACTGAGATGGTCCGTCGTCGAAACGAGTTGACGGCCAAGTACCAGACCCGGGCCGAAGTGCGCTTGATCAGCTGTGCGGCCGTAAGGGTGCCGCGGCTGACGTTTACCTTGCGCTTCGGTGATCCTGCTTTCCGGCCGGTCACCCTGGTCTATGATGTCCTTCGGGCGCGATTGGTTGATCATATCTGCGAGGCCTGTGAGCAACCCTTGAGTGCCGCGCGTTTTTGTGAATGCGGAGATCTGGTCTGTTCAGACTGCTTTCAAAGCTGTGCCGATTGCGGCCGGGACCTGTGCCAGTCATGTGCTTCTTCATCCTGCCATGTCTGCGGGCATCTGCTATGCTCAGACTGCGGAAAAACATGCTCCTGGGCAGCAATGAGATCTTCATCTTCCGTAGCGGTCTGTACTAGCTGTCACCATGAGATCTGTTCGCTTTGTCTTCGTCTGGTGTGTGGAATCGATGAGTGGTAGGAAACCTTGACCCCCATGCAGAACACATCGTCGAATGAGTCGCCGCTGTTTTTGGAGGGGGTTACGTGTTTCATATTGATACGGTTGCTGATGAACGGACCTTGTCTTTGGGTCTGGAGGTGCGGCGTCGGGTTTTTGTAGAGGAACAAGGAGTGGCGCCGCAGCTGGAAAGCGATGGCCTGGATGCTTCCGCCAGGCATGTCGTGGCCTGGTTAGGCGATCAGGTCATAGGCACGGCGCGACTGGTCATCGAGGATCGGGTCGGACGTATCGGGCGCATGGCTGTGCTGCGCGAACACAGAGGGCAGGGAGTGGGCAGCCGGCTCCTTTCGGCACTGTTGGATGTGGCCCGACGTGAAGGCTTGGAGGGAGTCTATGTACACGCTCAGCTCACAGCGGTTGGCTTCTACGGGCGCTTTGGCTTTGTCCCCGAAGGAGAGGAATTCCTGGAGGCGGGTATTCCGCACATAAAGATGGTTGCCTCTTTCGACTCGCTCGAGGAGGCCACCTCGTGAATGCCTTGCGCTTTATAGAACACATAAGAAGCCAGGCCGATTACGCCGGGCAAGTGGTGCACGTGGAGGCGCTGCCCGCCCGTCGGGCGCGCTTTGCCGCCACGGCTCAACCGCTTCCGGAGGCCATAATGAAAGCCCTCCAGTCCGATGGCATCGAGCAGCTCTACACCCATCAGGCTCAGGCCATTGACGCGGCGCGGGCGGGTCAAAATATCATTGTCGTCACGGGCACGGCCAGCGGTAAGACTCTGTGTTACAACATACCGGTTCTAGAGACTTTGCTCCAGGACAACCGATCCAAGGCCTTGTATCTGTTTCCAACGAAGGCTTTGGCTCAGGATCAACTGCGCAGTCTACTGCGCTTCAAGGAACTTGATCCCTCCTTGAAGATACAGGCCGGTACCTATGACGGCGACACTCCGGCGGTGACCAGGCGGCGTCTGCGTGAGGAAGGCAATTGCATCCTGACCAACCCTGATATGCTGCACTCGGGGATCCTGCCCAACCATGCCGCATGGGCTGAGTTCTTCAGCTCGTTAAAGTGGGTGGTCATAGACGAGATTCACACCTATCGCGGGATCTTCGGTTCCAATGTAGCCAATGTCTTGCGGCGGCTAAAGCGTATCTGCAGTCATTACGGTTCAAAACCTCAGTTCTTGTGTTCCTCGGCGACGATCGCCAATCCGGATCAGTTGGCCTCTCAGCTCACGGGCGAGCCTTTTGTGGTCATTGATGAGGACGGATCACCTCGCGGACCCAAGTACTTCGTGCTGTGGAACCCCCCTGTATTCGGCGAGACCATGGAGCGCCGCAGCCCGCAGGCGGATGCGGTCCCCTTGATGGTCCGGTTGATAAAAAGCCGCATCCCGACGATCGCCTTCTGTCGAACCAGGGCCGTCACCGAATTGCTATACCGCTATACCCGTGAACAGCTGCAAAAAGAGAGTCCCGGGTTGGCGCGGGCGGTGCGCGCTTACCGGGGAGGTTATCTTCCCAGTGAACGGCGAGAGATTGAGCGACAGCTTTTTCAAGGAGAGCTGCTGGGAGTCGTGGCTACCAATGCTTTGGAACTCGGTATAGACATCGGGGGCTTAGATGCTTGCCTGATTGTCGGTTTTCCGGGTTCGGTAGCCAGCACTTGGCAGCAAGCGGGACGTGCAGGACGCGGCGAAGAGGAGGCATTGGTTATTCTGCTGGCTCACAATGCGCCGCTCGATCAGTACCTGATGCAGCACCCCCGGTATTTCTTCGGTCGCAGTTGTGAACATGCCATTGTCGATCCTGACAATCCCCATGTTGTGCTCAACCACCTGCGAACGGCCATCTTCGAGCTTCCCCTATCAGTGTTGGCGGAGAGAGACTTCGGAGAGTTTGCCCCGGCTCTGATAGATCTTTTGTCGGAGGACCGACAAATCGTCCGCCAGGGCAATGCGTGGTACTGGGTAGGTCGAGGCTATCCGGCGGATGATTTCTCACTGCGCAATGCCTGCGACAACACCTACACCATCGTGGACACCACCGAGGGGCGTAATCAGGTGATCGGGTCGACGGACGAGGTATCAGCCTTTACTCAGCTGTATACGGAGGCCGTCTATCTGCATGACGGCGAGACTTACTTGGTTTCGCGGCTGGATCTGGAAGAGCGGGTAAGCTATGTACACCGGGCTGATGTGGACTACTACACACAGGCTATTACGGATCGGCGGGTACGGGTCGAGTCAGAGCAAACCCAAACCGGCTGGCGCGGCAGCAGGGTCAGTTTCGGCGACGTGGCAGTGACTTTCATCACTTACATGTTCAAGAAAGTCAAGCTGGGAGAGCGGGACAGCATAGGTTTTGGCAAAGTGGATCTGCCGCCTATTTCACTCGATACCTGCGCCATGTGGTTGTCTCCTTCCATGAAAGCGTTTCAGGCGGCGCGAAGAGCGGGAGTCAGCGCCATGGAGGGGCTGGTCGGGATAGCCAATGTCATCGGCGAAGTACTTGCACTGTACGCTATGTGCGACCCCAGTGATATAGGTACCGTGGTGGACTCTTCCAATACCGGCGTACCCACGGTATTTGTCTTTGATCGCTACAGAGGCGGAGCCGGCTTCGCTCTGAAAGCCTACGAGCTGGTGGAGGAGGTACTCAGCGCCTGCTGTGATCTGATTCTAAGCTGCAACTGCTTTGACGGCTGTCCCTCCTGCGTGGGTGCTCCGGTGCCGCCGGACGCCATCGGGAATGTGGACGCTGAGACAAAGGGCCGTGTGCCTGATAAAGAGGCCGCTCTGGTTTTATTGCATGCCTTGCTCGAACGCGAAGAATATGTGCCGCGCAAGCGGAGATCGCCTCTTATCTCAGGGCTGCGAGGGGTTTCAAATCATGCTGACGAGCCGTATATCGAACGCGAGGCTGCCCCGCCCTTGCCGGAGAATACGGAACGACGACTGCGTCAGCAGATGGAGCGACTCAAAGCACGAAAGAATCAAGGATACTGAGCAAAGACCATCGCTGCCAGCCGTGTCCGGGCATAAGCCCGCGGCTTGGTGCGGCGTTCCAGCTCCGACAGATGGTGCCGGTGCAAAGCATCATCGCTTTCATCATCGGTGTCGGGAAAGAATCGCTCCAAAATGCATCGCTCCTGGGCCATGGCCAAAAGAGCTTCCCGAGCCCAGCCGTCGTCTTGCGTCCGCAGAAGCTGTGTAGCATACTCGCGGGCGATATGCCAGGCCTCGGTGACCTCGATTCTTTGTGGCTCAAGATTCTTGGGGAGTTCTTCGGTGATGTCATGGTCGCGCAGACGCTGAGGTATCTCGGGGTTGATGGTGCCGTCGGTCATATCGACGCAGGCTTCGATCAGCTGCTCGTATTTCCATTGACCTAGGCAGGCGATGCGAAAATGAAACAGCATATTCGTGCGGTAAACGGCTGCTGATGGCCGCTTTTGGTCTTTCGGCACCAACGTGAAGCGAGCGATACGGCCCAGTCGATGAGCGCAGGCCAGCATTTGCTCAAAACGATGGCTGCCGGGACAGATCAGCTCGGCGCGGGGGTCGGCCGCGTCCTTTTCATCGAAGGCTAAATAAAGCACTGTCTGTTCATTACGCTCGACTTCCCAAAACGGCCGCGGTCCAATCCGGCCTTCCAGTTCGGCCAGTTGCTCAGGAGTGAGCTCAACACGCAGGAGCTTGTTTTCCGTTGAAAGCGCGGCCCCGAGTGTCTCAAAAAACCGGATGGAAAAACTGCGGAATTCCCTGTTAGTTACCATGTCAACCAGCTATCGATCCGTTCGCGTCTTTTGCGTACATCTTCCGTCGCCTGAGTGAACTCATCGACCAGTTCGTCAAGACGCTCTTGCCACAAATCCGGATTCTCGATAGCATCCGAGGCGATTTGATACAGACGACGCTCTATACCGCCTCCCTGTCCCAGCTGAGCCAAGATGATGTCCAGCTCGCCGATCACGAGGTTGAACATGTTGATCTTCTCGTACAGCAAGAACAAGATATACTCCTCGACCGTTCCGTTGACAGCTAGGTTATAAATGTGCACGTCCCGTGTCTGACCGAGGCGATGTACACGACCGATGCGCTGCTCCAGGCGCATCGGATTCCAGGGAAGGTCGTAATTGACGACATGGCAGGCAAACTGGAAATTGAGACCTTCGCCGCCGGATTCGGTGCTTACTAAGACGTGACCGGCCTTGCGGAACAGTTCACGCACCCACTCTTTGCGGCTGCTGGACAGGCTGCCGTCAAATCCCAGGGTGGCATAGCCGGCTGTCTCAAGCAAAGCACGTAGGTACTGTTGAGTGGCCCGGTATTCCGTAAAGACGATCACCTTGTCTTCGATCTCACCGATGATACGCAGAAGCTTGTCTGCTTTGCTGCAAACGTAACAGGCCTCGATCATGCCGAGCAGATCCTGATAGATGCGGATATGGTCGGGATGTTCGCTTTTGGTCAAAAGCTTCCTGAGTGTCACTGCTGCGGCCACGGGTGATGAGCAAAACTCGCGCTGCAGGATCAGCAAAGATAAAGCACTGCCAGTCATAGCTCCCCAGGTGTGAGCACTGGATCTCAGAGCTTGAGACAAGGCCGTGTAAGCCTCTTTTTCCGCCGGGGAGAAATCAACGGCTATTGATTGCACATGACGCTTAGTGAACTCAACAGGAGTGTCTTGGCGGCGGTTGCGTATCATCACCTGACTGAGCAGCCTCCGTAAGGCTTGGGGGTTGCGTGGCATACGCTTGTCGATCATGAATTTTTGCTGAAACTGACGATATGTACCCAGTTGACCCGGTTTGAGCAGGGATATCAGGGTGTAAAGCTCCCGCAAATCATTTTGTACAGGAGTGGCGGTCAACAAGAGCAGATACTTCTTGTGCAAGCTGTTCACCAGACGCCAGTTCATGGAAGAGGGATTTCTCAGCTTATGAGCCTCATCTACAATCACCAGGTCATAGTTGACGTTTTGAATGATCTCGCTGTGGGGCGCTCTCTTTGCCGTGTCCAGGCTGGCGATAAGCACCGGACAGCGCTCCCAATCATACTCTGAGCGTTGGATGGCCGCCACCACGGCGAATTTCTCTTTGAGCTCACTGTACCATTGCCAACGAAGGCTGGCCGGGGTGAGGATCAGGCAACGGCTTACCATATTGCGCAGCATGTACTCTTTGAGGATCATGCAGGCTTCAATGGTCTTTCCCAATCCCACCTCATCGGCCAGGATAGCTCGGCCGCCCATCTCTTTCATCACTCTTTTGACCGTCTCCACTTGGTGGGGATAGGTGATTGCTCCTACCCGATGCCATCTTTCGCGCAGGTTTGACAGCACGAGTAATTCGTCATCCGGCGTCTGCAAAGACAGCCTCTCAGCCATTACGGCCAGACTGTACCAGGCAATGGGAGCCCAGGTGTTGTTGTGCATCTGCTCGAAAAGGCTGTTGGCGGATGAACGGGAGAAGCTCACCCCGAAACTCTCCGTGACAGGCTCTTCTTCAGTGAACTCCTCTTCGGGCGGCGGTCGAAATAGGCTATCATAAGAGAAGGTGAGCAAAGGGACCGTGATCGGAAACGGGCGCAGGGGAATGTCCTTGTTCGGTGTCAGTTGCGAATCCGAAATCGTGGCAGTATCTTTGGGCATACACTCACCCCGAACCAGGATAATTGCTCATCAGCTCCAGTATTGGCCAAGGGTTGGGGGAAATTACGTGGCAAAACCTGATGCGATGCCTTGGCATGGACGCCGGAGTGTTGTATAATAAGCACGGTCATAGTGATCTTGGGCCTGTAGCTCAGTTGGGAGAGCGCTGCGTTCGCATCGCAGAGGTCGAGGGTTCGAATCCCTTCGGGTCCACCAAGGAAAGCCTGTCATGAACCGATTTTCATGGCGGGCTTCTTTGATTGTCTCTGCGGGGCCAAGCAGTCAGTCGACCTATTCCATTGAAGTGGTGCCAGTCACCTGCAAGGGCGCTAGGATCCCACCTCCTTCACAGTTTTGCCATATTTTTTTCACAATCGGGTGCTATCATTGAGTCGCCATCTGGGAAAAGGAGGTTGCGATACTTGAAGCGTCGGATCGTACTGGGTGTGGTTCTGTTGGCGACGTTAGTTGTCTCGACCGGGGCGTTAGCCGCTCCTGTCAGAGAACAACTCGAGGCCCTGACAGTTATCCAGGACAAGATGCGGGAGTTACGCAAAGAGATGATCTCTCTTCAACTGGAGGCAGGTCTTATCTCCCGCGATCTGGCCAGACACATGACTGCACGTATGAGGACACCTGCACTCGGCAATTTGACTTCCGAGCAAAAACAGGCGCTGAAAGAGCTTCAGGAAAGATGCAGAGAGTTTCGCAGGGAGGAACTTAAGAAACTGGTCGAAGACGGCGTTTTCACGGAAGAGCAGGCGAAACGTTTGGCTGCCGTGGGCCGGGTGGCACGAAATCGCGGCCAGCTGACAGGGCTTCCGTGGCGAAGAGGGATTGCTCCACGGCGTGCTTTACCGGGAGGTATGCTAAGACGTTTCCATCATCGGACGCTTTCACCCAAGACACAAGAAGACTGACAATCAACATACCATGTGTTCGGACCAAGGGCTGTCTCCTCAGGTGAGACGGCCCTTAGTATTGGTCGTCGGATGTCCGTTTTTCCCCGTGGCACCCCGCCCACCTGTGATTGACAGGCTCTGCTGAAGTCAGATAGACTGTGAGAGGTGACAGCTAGGCTCGGAGGTGTCTTTGTGTCATTGCCTGAGGCTACACAACGTGTACAAGATCTGCTGCAGAGTCTCGGATCCGATGCGGAAGTGATGGAATTCCCGTCGGGAACCCGAACGGCCTCTGAAGCCGCGGCTTCTATCGGAGTGGATGAAGGGCAGATCGCAAAGAGCTTGCTTTTTATGGCCGGGGAAACCCCGATCCTGGCAGTTGTCTCCGGACGTCACAGAGTGAGTACGGAACGCTTGGAAGAGCTGACTGGATGTTCCGTGCGCAAAGCTAACGCCAGGGAAGTGCGCTCGATAACTGGTTTCGTGATCGGCGGGGTGGCTCCCATCGGGCACGCACAGCCATTGCGCGTTGTTCTTGACGAGCATCTGTGGGACTATCCTGTTGTCTATGCCTCGGCGGGTTCGCCTAATACGGTTTTTGCCGTCAGTGCGGATGAGCTGCTACGTAT
>LFTP01000161.1 GCA_001513395.1 Clostridia bacterium DTU080 | reverse complement strand
GCCCGCAGCACTTCGAAGAGCAATGGCTCAAGACAACCAGGGAGGTTGATCAACTGCTCTCGGCGTAGTATCTGTTCACTGTCCACCAAATCGGGGCAACTCCAAAATGGTCTAGCTGGTCCAAGTACACATTGGCGAACAACTGTGACGTTAGGTTCCCGATTGGAAGGCCCACATGGGTAAGTTCATTGGTCGCTTCCGTACTGCGCACGATCTCGTTTATAAGCCACCGTGTTCCCGGGCAGGTTATCCTATCTTCGACGATGGCCAAAAGGATGTCGTGGTCGATAGACGGAAAGTACTGCGAGATATCGCCCTTCAAGCAGTATACGGTGCTCCAGCGCTCTTTGGCGGATCTGAGGAACTGAGTAACCCTATCAGCTCCTCGATGCGTGCCTTTTCCAACTCTACACGCATACGAATCGAAGATGAACCGCCTGTCGAAAATCGGTTCTATCACGTTGCAGAGCGCATGGTGCACAACCCTATCCCGAAACGGCGGCGCCATTATTAGGCGTTTCTTTGGCTCGTAGACATAGAACTCGCGATGCCTTCCGCATCGGTATGCCTGGTAGATCAACTCATTCTGTATGGTAATTAAGTTATCCTCCAGGTTGGCGCTGAACCGCAAAACCTCATCCTTGTATCTCTTGTTCTGTCTGGCCCTCAAGTATGATATGTATAAGTTCTCAAAGTCGTAAACAGCCGGATACAGGTTGCTGAACTGCCTTCCCACTCCGTTACCCCCATAGCCGAAGGTGGGTCCGGGACAGCTCTCCGCCCGAATGAGGGTGTACTGGCTGCCCGTTCCCCCTTTTGATATTCTGCCGGCACCTGTGGCGCGGCATGGACCTGGGTTCCTTTGCTCTGGGCGCTGGATGGCGCCAATTCGGCGTCCAACTTCTGGCCCAAAGAATTAAGAGCAGAGCGGCGCGGAAGCCGATGTTGTTGTTCCGGTTCGACGGCAGGTTGTTCAGGTTGAGATAGAACCCCGACTGCGCATTCGACGTGTTGTCCCAGTTGCCGCCGCGTAGGGCAGCCCGCCCCCCACACGAATCAACCCAAGCCCAGAACTTACGCTCTTGCGGACTTCATCCAACCTCCGACCATACGCCCGATCTCATTTAGCATGCCGGCCCAGAGTTCGTATTTTCTAAGCGGCAAGAACCCGAGTCGCATGGCCAGACGGATATAAGACCGCAGAACGTCTAGTTCCACATCCAAATCTTGCATCGTCGTCTTCTTGTAGTAGCGCTTGTTGCAGGTAATGATCAGTGCCAGAAGCGAGAGCATAGAGCGCTTGATGTCGGCAGCCAGTGTATGGCGCTCGGAACGCGGGAACTGAGCAACCGCCTTATAACCGTACTCAATCATATCTTCGCACTTCTGTCTGATCTTGAGTTCTTCCATGTATACGCCCCGTAGTGTGTTAGGTGAAGGGCCTCGCTTTCGCTCGGCCCCCAGATTACCAGGTAATCAGATTCCAGATTACAAAGACAAAGCGGCGCGGAAGCCGACGGCGTTGCTCCGGTGCGACGGCAGGTGGCCCAGGTCGAGATAGAACCCCGACTGCGCACTCGCCGTGCTGTCCCAGTAGCCGCCGCGTCGGGCAGCCCGCGTACCTGTCCAGCGACCAGAGAAGTAGTCTTTGTACTCGTTTGTCGCGCTGCTGGCGGTGAAGGGTATCGCCATACCTACCAGATCCGCTTCCTGCCGCAACGTGGTCACTCGTCTGGTCTGGTACGCTCCATAGCTGGCATCCGTCGACGAAGGGGTGGTGTTGCTCATCTGCGTAGAGAGCTTCACTATAGGCGATCCAGCATCCCGGTCGACGGCCGTGCTCCCGTTGGCGCCACGAGTCACCGAGTAGACCCCACCACCCAGGTCGGCCGTGATCTGCATCTGCTCTATGCCGGCCTGCAGGGTGTCGCCTACGGCCAAGGGGGTTCCGCCAGGCCCCAGAATGACGCCAGTGACAGCTATCTCGGTATCAGCGGCCGATACCGCGTCCACCAAAACACCCTTTGCTCCACCTGGCACCAAGCAGTAGTCGGCGAGCTGCTGCACTTCGGCGTCGTTGGCGTGAGCACTGGCCTCGGTGCCTTCTTGGCCACGTAACACGCCGGTGAGGGTGGCTGAGCCATCTCCGTTATCTACAATGTTGCTGTAACGGATGTACTCATCGGTGTTATCGCCCTCTGCCTTAATGAGCGCCAACCCGCTAGAAGGCCAGTTCGCCAACTCCTCGATGTGGTCGATGACAATGGCTGCATCTCCGGCAGTGACGCCATCGGCGTCGTGGACCTGCGCCTTCTTGATGTGGCGGTACACGCTGTCGGTCATGATGAAGTCTATCCACTCACTGACATTACCCACGATGTCGAAGATGCCGTTGGCCATGCCATTGTGGCTCCACGAAATAGGGCCAGTGCCAGTCAGTACCCGGCCGGATCGTGTCGGATCTGGCACACCGAAGTACTCCCACGAATTGGGGTCGCGGTAGTCTCTGCCATTGCTGTTGTTCCCGCGAATGTCATGGCCCAGCAGCTTAATCAGGAAGCACACTGTAGCCCATTCCCGCATGGTCATCAGGTGGCAGGACACTCCGTTGATCCTCCGGTTTTCGCATGCGACCTTAGCCGTCGGCTGGTCGATGTCTGTCCACGGCACTTTGCCGGGTAACGACAGGGCCACATCGTCGGTAGAACCAGGCGCCACCGCTGCGCCTGCAGCTATACCCCGAGCTGCGCTTGTGGCGGCTTTGTGGCTACACTGGTACTTGTCCACGAAGAACCCGCCCAACAGCAGGTCTTGTGGCGGAAAAGCGCCGGCTTCCCACATGCCTGCCGGGACTCGGAACTTCGGGATGTATACCATCTGCGTGAACCCGCCATCGTCGGTGGCGAAGGTGACTTCTCGGGTGCCGGCGTTGATCTGGTCACGCAGCGCTTTCAAGCTGAGCTTGGAAATGTCTGCCACGGTTTATTCCTCCTCTCCGGACTCCACAGGTTGCGGCCACGGATGAACAACGATATCCACTTGCCGCAGATCGAGCGGGAGTTCCACCATCTCGGTGTGCGATTCCTCGCCTTCGCCCCCGGGTACCTCGCGTGTTTCCATGCGTTTCTCCGGGACCATCACTTCGGCCAACAGCCAGTAGTGGACGCCGTCCAACGCCGGCTCTAACCTTCCGTCCTCTTCCACGTACAGCCGAAACGGGCTGCCTTGGTGGGGTGTTAGGTCGAAGGTAGCGGCTTGTACCACCGCACCATTCGGCAGTTCGTGCTCTGCTACGCAGAGCAGAGCGGGGTTGTTTTCGTCCACGGTCACTGCCAAATTCGGCCGTTCCGGGTTCTGCTGAATGATCATGGTTTACCTCCTCACGTGATGATCTGGTACCGGAATGCTCCAGTGAAGCCGCCCGTGTTGTATACCGTGAAGGCGTTGCTGGCCCTGGCGATGCGCACATCGCCCAGGTCGCCTTGCGTATCCTCCAAGGTAACGATGTTCACGATGTAGTTGGTGTGACCCAGGGCATGGCTCACTGTCCGCCCGGCGGTTCCGTTGAACGTCGAGTCGGCCTGCGACGTCTGGGTCTCCAGCAGCGCCAGCCGTGCAGCTAAGTTCGCCTGGCCGCCTCGGGCAGCCGCGATCTCCGCCTTAACGGAGTCCTGCTGCTGCTTTAGATAGGCGGTCCGGTTGGCGAGCTGCTTGTGTGGCGCATTGTCTACGCCGTCGGGGCCGCCCATTACCGGATCGGTCTCGGCGATCTCGTAGATGCCGGCTTCCCAGGTCGGGTTTTCTACTACGTTAGCCATCTTTCAAACCCCCTTTAAACGGTGTTAGAAGAGTATCGTCCAGTACCCTTCGATCTCCAGGTCATCCTCTTTCTCAATGCGCTTACCACCGCGAGTTCTGCGAGCTACCAGGGAGCCATCGGCAGCGACCAGCCCGAACTCCACTATGGACATACCGTTCGCTTCGTTCTCCAAGATGATGAAGTCGAACCGAACCGATGTCGGGGTGGGGTATACAAAGCCGCTTATAGGCTTCATATAAGCGCTCGTGATCACTGTGTCGTCAGGGGTCGGGGCAGCGCCGTTAGTGCCTACAGCAACCCGGTTGACCACTTTGTTTTGGCCTTCACCCGATAGCAACCTGGCCATGTTCATGCGAGCTACGTTCACGATCAGGTTGTCGCCCGGATCGTGTTCGACCACCTTGCCGTTGCGCCGCAAGACCAGCTCCAGCCTACCTCGCATGACTCCGCTTCGTTCTTGGAATTGCATCTGCCGTCTCATCATTCAAACCCTCCTTACGCAGCCACGGAGTGACCGTGGCGTTTCACTACTACTCCAAAGAGGTCGTTGACGGTGTTGCTCCCGTGCGTCCATGTTCCGTCTCTCGGGACGATCAGAGAGTAGCGTTCCAGGCCGTCGTGATAGAACAACCGGTCGCCGTAATGGTGAAATGTCCGCCAACGGCTGGCCTCGTCTGAGTATGCGATTGAGCCATCGTGCCGGCGTTTCGCTCCCCGGGTAATGCGCCCGTTGTGCCTCCACGCATTGTACCCTCCGTTATGCACCAGGTTCGTGGAGCCATAGGAAGGTGCACCTGGTACAGCATCCTGCAAACGCAGGGTGCCGCCCAAGGAGCTGTCTTCCAGGTAGGTGTCAGGGGAGTAGCGCCTAATAGAAGCGCGAGTGCGGCCGTCATGCAGTGTGGGGCCGTCCGGGAACTGATCGGTGCCTTCGTAGTGCCTGGCGCCGTGCGTGGCGCCACCCACCCGCATTAAGCTGCCGTCATAGCGCCAGACAGATCTCCGGCCTTCCAGAGCCACACTCACAGAGCGACCGTTCTGTCCCTCGCTGGCCGGCGCAACAATGTCCTCCAGCTTGGCACTTACGAGAGAAGACCATGATTCGGTCGGTAGTAGCACGGCGTCGGACAAAGACAGAGCCAGAGCAGATTCCAGCGCATCGCGGGCGGAATCATGGGCAATGGTACCGTCGTGACCATAGCGGCCGTTATACTCTTCTCCCGGCCAGGGGAACTCTTCTCGCAAGGCGTGCGCCACAAAGAAGACGTCGATCTCTATCCCGTCATGGCTCGGCACATAGTCTTCGAACACGAAGTCGAACACCATGGCCGTCGGCATGCTACGAGCCGGCTTTAGCCGGTAAACAGTGTCCATCAGCACAGCCATGTCGGTGCGGGTGACATTGCGACCTTCATCGACCTTGGCCGTGATCCGGAACTCTGCCCAGCGTACACCACCGGAGTGCTTGATCTCTCCGTCGTAAAGCCGGGCGCCATTGTGGAAGGGCGACACAGGCCCATCCTTGTACAGCTCGTAGATGTCGGCTTCCGGGTACCCGATCAGCCGCAGCGCCTCTTGCATGCCGGGGATGGTGCCACCGCGCCGGTATATCTCCCATGCCGCTGAGAGCCGCAGGCGATAGTCGTCGTCTGTCTCTCCGGGGTAGCGGGGTAGCTTACGGCCTTGACCAATCACATCCAGCGCCTGTCCTTGAGCTGTCGCAATCAACCAGGAGCGGCGTAGCTTGAAAATCGCAGCCTTGGCCAGATCGAGCTGGGCGCCCCAGGCGTCGACCCACTTGCGCAGGTCGCCATCGGCAGATCGGCGCAGTGCAGAGGTAAGCAGGCCCCACAAGTATTCGCCGAATGTCACTGGCCGCTCACCCTTTCTACACGCACCTGAACTTGCCCAAGCGTGGCCAACTGCCCAGGAGTCATTACGGCATCACTAGCAGGGGCGGCGATGCTCACGTTGACTACATCGGGAATGCCCATCAGCAGGCTGGTCAGTTTAGCCCGGTACAGGCTCTCCCCGATACGCAGCGGTTCAATGGCCGAGCCGTCCACCTTCACAAACAAGGCTTGCAGGATAGCAAGAGCTGCGGCCTCTACGACAGCCTCGCTGCCTTGGTAGGGCGGCAGGTAAAGAGTCAGGTCGAAGTCCACCGGCGCGATCTCGGGCGCTTTAACTAGCACGTTGTCACAGATCGGCTTCTGGGTCTCCAGGTACGCCTGCACCTCGGCGATCAGCTCTGCGCTCGGATATCCGGCGGTGCTGGTAATGATCACGTCCACCGTGCCTTGGCCACGAGGGAATCTGTCATCCACAGCCACATCCACTACGCCGGCAATACTGCGTGCCCAGGCTTTATACCCGGCAGCGGTGGCGCCCGTAGCTAGTT
>LFTP01000284.1 GCA_001513395.1 Clostridia bacterium DTU080 | reverse complement strand
GTTGTAGCTCTTCATAGACAACGGAGGCCACGGTGGACTTACCCGCCCCGGACAGTCCTGTGAACCACAAAGTAAACCCCGCGTCTGCCCTGTTCATTGGAATCCTTCCTCCTTTGAGGCCCAGTCCTCCTATCCTATGGCAGTCGCGGGAGGGGGGTGCTTGTCATGGACGGCGCAGCGCGTCGTGCAACACATCTTGCCATCCGGTGTCGACATATTTGTTAAGGAAGTAGCGAGGCAAATCCCGCGGATCCGAAAGACTCTGCGGAAGCAGCTGGATGACCTGAATGAGACCTTCGTCCGTCCGATCCATAACGATGTATCCGGCTTGGATTAGACGGGTATCTTCGTTTTCGGGAGTTATCTGTAGCCCGTCGAAAGTGACATTGACTGTCTCGTCGTAGCCGAACATAGGACCTTCGAGACCCAAGAGGATATACGAGCCTGAGGTCGAGGCTACGGCATTGGCGAAGGCGAAGTAGCCGTTGCTGTCAGTACGGGTGGCGTAAACGGAGTGACCGACCCGCATGCGGACGGTGATCCCTCTCAGCCAGTGGATGCTATCGCCTTGCAGTTCACCGAGGCGACCGAGTACGAGTACCCGTGTAGGCGACAAGGGATCTTCCAACCGCACTTCTGAGGCCAAGGAATAACGGCCTGTGGTGATGATTATGCTTTCATCCCGAGGAGTCTCTTCCTCTTCCGGCTCTTGAACCGGCTCTTGCTCTTCGTCCGGTTCAGGTTTACGATCTTGCTCTTCTTCGTCCTCCTCCTCTTCTTCCGGTACTTCGACTTGTGCTTCATCTGTTTCCTCTACTTCATCTGCCTCTTCTGTTTCCTCGGTTTCCTCTGCTTCTTCTGTTTCCTCCGCTTCCTCTACTTCCTCTACTTCCTGCTCCGGTTGTTCTGTCCGCATCTCTGTTATGTCTTCATCTGTCTCCTCTTCCGGTACGTCCGATGGTGAGGCCGGTTGCTCCGTCTGTGTAGGTTGCGTCGGGACAACGGGGGTCACCGATCTTAGGAGGCGGAAACTGCTGAGGATGTGGGCAAAGACGGGAGTTCTTTCCGCAGCTTCGGATGCCACATAGTCAATCACTATGGCGTAGAGCACGCCCTGACGGATGGTGACTATGACGCGCCGTCGCCAGATACGGCCATCGGT
>LFTP01000295.1 GCA_001513395.1 Clostridia bacterium DTU080 | reverse complement strand
GGGTATTATCCCCTCTGTCGATCTGGGCGTTCTTTACGGGCAGTAGAGTCGTGGTGTTTAACCGTCCGCCGCGAGACTCAGGCTGAGTTGACGACGGTTTGCGTACATGAGCGAGCCTCACCAAGTCCTTTCAAGACGAGCGTCCAACAACCGCTATACATCCAACCTGAACCATGCCTTTTTGCTGGTACGGACTTCGACTTCCATCCGATAATACCCTCCTAATGGAACTCAAACCCGGCGATCGCGCAGGCTGATCTAAACGAAATCGTTGTTGCCGGTTTTTGACAGTGTGACCTCGGGGTTAGTCTTTCATGGGGGACAAAGAAGACAGGATCTCAGCTAAACAAGCTTCGAACGTACCAGCGATCCTCGCGGCTACGCGGCTTCATCCGCCCAAGTCAGTTCAAGTGCCTGTTTGTATCCCATGGGTTTCCTGCCGAACCTTAGGCCGCCGAGCCTTTTCGCACCGCTTCATGTGTCTGAGCCTAAGCGCTCTGTGCCGACATCCTGCTGCTCAAGAAGACTCGGATCCGAACCGCCAAGCCCAGCCACGCTCATCCATGGGTGGAGCAGCGCCTGAGATCGCCGGTCACGAACAGAGAGCTTGCACTTGACCAGCAGATATATTGCGCTCGCCGTATACACTGATCCCTTGACCGGCTAGGCTATTAGCAGGACGTCTATCTTCTGGGGCATGGGCCAAAGCACATGCGAGCAGGAATTCGAAGTCCTCCTCTGGAATCCATATTCTGCCAGCGGGCACGCAGACTGTCCGTTATCTCTCCAAAGCTGGGGATTGCAACTGGAACGTTTCATCTGTCACGTCCTTCCCGCATCCTTGGTTGTAGGCTGCTATTGCCACTGGTTCAAAGCGGGTCTGGATAATGACCCAACGTGAGCCGTGCCGGTTGCGCCGCTATTTGCACAAAAAGCCGAGTCGGTCGGTACTTGTTTCCCTGTTACATCGCGGTTCAAAAGCTTTTTCCTCCCAAGGTGCGCAAGCTCTGCCCCCTTCAAGGCCGGAGGCTACACTGAAGGGTTTTGGCTAATCCTTGAAGAAGTGCATCTTGCAGAAATACGAAGAAGTGTTTGCTTGGCCGCCGATCTCGACAGAGCTGAGGCAGCGCCGGCTGTTCATAACCGCCATCAGCATGGCACAATATCATGACTACAGGGAGTGCTAATCAGCGTGTCTAGTTATCCACGTATAGCTTCGTTCCGGGACGCGCAGGCCTTTGCTGAACATGTTAAGTCACTTGGTGCCGACCTGCCTATAGATGATGAGATCATCCCCGGTTCCGACTCTCCCATGGCCGCTCCTTTGGTCATCGCGGGACGGGAGATCGGCAATCGTTGGTGCGTACACCCGATGGAAGGATGGGATGGCACGCCTGACGGGCATCCGAGCGAGCTGACCCAGCGCAGATGGCGACGTTTCGGGGAAAGCGGAGCTAAGCTGATCTGGGGCGGAGAAGCGGTAGCGGTGCGTCACGACGGACGAGCCAATCCTAACCAATTGCGCATCGGACCCGATACGGCGCGGAGTCTCGAACAGCTGCGTCAGATACTGGTTGACGCACATCGGGAACGACATGGCACGACGGACGATCTGCTGATAGGGGTGCAGCTTACGCACTCCGGGCGTTTTTGTCGTCCCAACGAGCACAGCAAGCCCGAACCGCGCATCCTCTATCATCATCCTCTGTTGGATGCCCGTGCGGGCATTGATCCGCAAGACGATCGCCCGATTCTCTCTGACATGGAGATCGATGATCTTATCGGCGACTTCGTGGCCGCCGCTAAGTTGGCTCAGGATATCGGCTTTGATTTCGTCGATGTCAAGGCTTGTCATGGCTATCTCGGCCATGAGTTCCTCAGCGCCTTTACCCGCCCGGGGCCCTACGGCGGCAGTCTGGAGAACCGGATGGCTTTCTTGCGAGAGACTATCCGAGGTATCCAACGGGATTGCCCGGGATTGATCATCGGGGTCCGCCTGAGTGCCTTCGATTCAGTGCCCTACAGACCGGGTGCGGAAGGCCGGGGAGAGCCGGAGAGATTCGATCACTGCCTCCCCTATCATTACGCCTTTGGCTGCAATCCGGACAATCCTTTGGAAATCGATCTGACTGAGCCTGTCGCTCTTCTTAAGACACTTCGTGATTGGGGAGTGGCGGCAGTCAACATATCCGGCGGTAGTCCGTACTACAATCCGCATATACAAAGACCGGCACTTTTCCCACCGTCGGATGCTTATCAACCGCCGGAGGATCCGTTGGTGGGAGTGATTCGTCAGATAGACGTTGCCCGGCAACTCAAGGAACAAGTCCCCGATCTGCCCATGGTCGGATCCGGCTATACCTATCTGCAGGATTACTTGCCTCACGTCGCCCAGGCCGTAGTCAGGGCGGGTTGGATTGACAGCGTGGGACTCGGGCGTATGATACTGTCGTATCCGCATTTGCCGACGGACTGTTTCGAAGGGCAGCTTGACCGGAAGGCTATTTGCCGCACCTTTAGCGATTGCACCACGGCTCCTCGGCATGGCATGGTGAGCGGTTGTTACCCCATCGATCCTTTCTATCGCGAAAGACCTGAGCGTGCGAAGCTGATCAGCTTGAAGAAAAAATAAACCTATGGCATGAATGAGTATACATG
>LFTP01000247.1 GCA_001513395.1 Clostridia bacterium DTU080 | reverse complement strand
CCGGGGCGCCATGCGCTTTATGCCACCTTTGATGAACTGCAGCTGGTGCAGGAGTTGGCGCAAGGAAACGCAGAGAAGCTCGGATCACGCTTGAGAGAGTGGACCGAAAAAGTGGCGGCTCCTTGTTGAAACGGCAGATGGGGAGGATCATATGCGGATTTCAGTGATGCCCTTTTCCTTTGCACGAGACCTACGCAGCGGTGCCATAACACTTCCCGGGTTTTTTGCCGCCTGTGCGGAACTGGGAGCGGATGGAGTGGAGATCTCCGACCGGGACGTGGCCCGATTGGGCGAGGCGGCAGTGAGTGAGTTGCTGACGCAATACGGATTGGATTTTGCCGCCTGCATCATCAGCAAAGATTTCGTTACCGAAGATGAAAAGGAGTTTCGAGAGGCAGTACAACAGGTGCAGGAAGAGATTGACCGGGCCAAGCGTCTTGGGGCCTCAAAGGTCATGCTAAGCACCGGATCTCCGAAAGAAGGCATCGATGATGACCGAGCCCGCGAGCTGATCGGCGAAGGCTTGCGTATTGTGGCCCAATACGGTCAGCAAATAGGCATGATCGTTACGACTGAGAACCACGGTGGGTTGGCTCAATTCAGGGGCCGCCTTTCCCAGATGATCCGTTTTTCGGAACAGGCACCCTTATTGTCGCTCACGGTCGATGACGGCAATTTCCTGCTGGCGGGCGAAGATCCCCTGGAGGCTCTCAGACGGCTTTATCCCCGGGTGGTGCATATGCACCTCAAGGATTTCAAGAAGGCGCCTGCGTCCGAGCAGAAAGGTTTTCCCGTACCCGGTCAGC
>LFTP01000326.1 GCA_001513395.1 Clostridia bacterium DTU080 | reverse complement strand
GCATCATATCTGGCGAGCAACTGTTCCGGTGTTGGGAAGTTGTCGAAGACGAACCGTCCGGTTCCGGGGTACTTCCTGCAATGCGCATGAATGTCAATAAACATGCCTTGAGCCCCTCTTGGTTCCTATTGATTCAGAATCGATGTTACTACGTCGTGAATCTGCTGCAGAGCTGTGGCAGCTGCCATCTGACCGTTCCAGACGCGGTTCATGATCGGGTTGACCACGGCATCGATCTGAGTAGCCTCGGGAACGACATAGGCAGCGTAACCGTCCGGATCAAAGGCGGTCTCAATCATGGCTTGCCAGTTGTCCGGGAGGACGAGATCGGCCGCCGCACGCGGGTAACGGACCATGGACTCGCGCAGTGAAGGCAGACGCCCCGTGATTCGGGCCATTTCCAACTGATTGTCCGCATCGCCGGTCAGGAAACGAATCCATTGCCAGGCCTCTTCCCTATACTTACTCTCGGCGATGATCTGAAAACCGTCGGGATTCACACGCGCGGCGCGATTGGCCGGTCCTTTCGGCTGTCCGGCGATATCCCAATCGAAGGCCACGTCTTGGTAATAGGCGCCGATGAATCCCGGTCCGTCGACAACGGAGAAGGCCGACTTACCGAGATAGATCCGGTCGGCGGCCGTGTTGACCGCTACGCGTTCGAGACAAAGATTCTGTATGAATTCCACCGCCCGCAGTACGGGAGCAGTGTTGAACTGACTCTTCGTCGGATAGACGATTCGATCGTAAAGCTGTCCGCCGGCCTGGTGCACCTGCATTTCCCAACGGGCCGAAATGCGATCCGTACCCCAAAACTCAGGAACGCCGTCGCCGTCGGCATCTATAGTCAGTCTTCTTGCTGCCGCCTCAACGGTTTCCCAGGTCCAATCGGCTCCAAGCTCGCGAGGATTGGCCACTCCGTACTGGGCAAAGGCATCGACATTGAAGAAGGTTACCACCGGATACACACTGACGGGAATGCCCCATAGCTGGCCGTCGGGCGTGCTCATGCCTTCGACGGCTACGGGCGGAATGCGCTCAAGCGGGAACTTGTCGCGGGCGACATAGGGTCTGAGATCCTCAAAGACTCCCTGAGCGATCAACGGAGCCGCTATTACCGGATGGCAGTCCGTGACATCAGGAGGTGTGCCGCCGGCGATCATGACCAACAGTTTGCTGCGCATACCGCTGGCCCCGCCCGAAGACAAAACGACCTCCACATCTATGCCTGTTTCAGCTTTGAAACGGGAGGCCATCACTTCGAGATACTCCTGCCACTTGGCGGCATGTCCGTCATACATGAAGTGGGTCAGCCGCACCGCAGCCTGCGTCGGTGCGCATAATACAAGAGCCAACAAAGCAACCATGGTGAAACGCAACCGTCCGTTCATCCCTGAAACTCCTTTCGGTGAGATTGCCGGGTCTGCCGTCAGAAGGGAGTCGGTGACGGTGGATATCACATATTGATTCCAGAGATCCGCTCTTCCCCCTGCCTGTAATGAACAACTTTTACGAAATAATTCATGAGGACAGACAAATATGCGGGTTTGCGTTCAATCACTTGCAGACAGTGCGTGGCTGCTACAGGCTACGCCTGAGAGTGAGTCGGAATCCTTCGCCGTTTCAAGCGGCCTCGTGTTACCGCTTGTGCCCTCCGCACCCGCCCTTTCACGGACTACTATGACGGGCCTCACCGAGTAGGTCCGCCGGCCTGAACAAGACCCTTCCAACTGATCGAGTTGTCCGGCTATCGGGCTTTCCTATTTGTCGTCAGGCCCTCGATGCGCCGACCTCAGGCGTTGGTTCGAAGTCTCATACTCCCCCTCGATCTCCTTCGGACGGACCGTTACCTCCTGTCATCTCCAGGCAAGTCGGACGATGGGCAGCTCTTTCAGTCTTGCGGTTCAGCAGACATGCCGTGCGCACAAAGCAGGGCTGTTCCGAAAAACGGAGCAGCCCTGCGTCAGCCGGTCTGGGGAGGCTGTTTGAGCTATCAGTCTATTGATTCAGCGAGAATCTGAGTGAAGGAGTGATGCAGTTCTTCTATCGTGGCCGTCACGCTCTGCTCACCGCACAAGAACCTGTTCATGGCGACTGAGTGAGCGCTGAAAATGCGGTTGGTATTGAGCACCAACGGCACGATGGGGATCGCCTCGCTGGCGGTGGTCAGAATCTCCCAGAACGTCTTGGCATGTCTGGGATAGCCGCCGATCGTGATCATATCCGTATACTTCATCAGCGTCGGAATATAGGCGGTGGGCCTATTTCCCACCTGGATGAGTATCTCGTTAGCTTCGGTGTCGGCCGTCAGGAAGGCGAACCACTTCCACACGCTCTCAGGATTGGGGCTCGCGCTGGCTATTTGTACCCCGTCGACGTGAATGAAGGCAGGCTTGCCAGCCGGCCCGGTCAATATCGGAGCGACGTCCCAAGAATCATCGGGCATCCCCGCGCTCCGGATAGTCGCTATGAACCACGGCCCGTCAAATGCCGTGCCGGCCATGCCGTTTGTGAACATGGTCGACGGCATGCCCGTCAGCCCGTTGACCTCCGTGATGCGATGCTGATGGGCGAGCGAATGGACGTAATTCAAGGCTCGCTCGAATTCGGGAGTCCTGACCGCGCTCTCAGTGGGGTTGGTAAACCTGTTGAAATAGTACGCGCCGCTTTGTCCGACCCAAAAGATCATGCGCTCAATGCTCACCCATGATCCCCCAGTGGCATAGACATCCAGGATGCCGTCCCCGGTGGTATCGCGAGCGATCTTCTTGCCGACCTCAATCAAGGTGTCCCAGTTCCATGCCCCGCGGGCGTCCAGTTCGTTGGGCGACTCAACGCCGGCCTGGTCGAAAAGCCAGGTGTTGTAGTAGGTGACCGCCGGTTGAACAAACAAAGGCAACTGAACCAGTTTTCCGTCCCAGCGGCCATGTTCCAAAGCGGCGGGAACAAAACGGCGTTCGAGGCCGCTTCTGGCCAAAAACTCGTCCATCGGATAGAGCATGTTACGTCCGGCGAAGTCTCCGTAGCGGTTGGTGGTCAAAGCATCCGGAGCGGCACCGCCGGCCACTCGGACGATGATCGCCTCATTGTAGTTGGTCAAGACCGTCACTTCAACCTCTATCTCATCCTGGGACTTGTTAAAAAGGTCCGCGATCTGCGTCGTGGCGTCGATATAAGCTTGTCCGTGACCCGAGTTGATCGCATGTTCAATCTTCACCCGCGCCGCGTACGTAAACGGACTCAAAACAAGAACAGCCATGAATACCGCGATGACTGATGCAACGCCGATATGTCTCCGAGGATCTACCGCGAGTCTAGACGTTTTGTTGACGGCAGCCATATCTATCCTCCTGGGATGCGTAGTCAGTACAATCGAATACCCCATTCTGTAACAAATACACCGTGATGCGGTAAAAGCAAGAGTTCACTGTACGTAATGATTATCCTGCTGGCAACTGTCTGATCAGCGCCCGTAACATAATGTGACTTCAAAGACCCGGATGACCAAGCGGGAAGACTGAAAAGGCCCTCCTCACCTTATCATAGGTCAGTTGAGCAGCCAACACCACATGAGGAACCAGAAGACTGTCTATTCGCAGAATACCCCGGATAACCTATTTTTGCATCACTTTCTTGCCGGTGACTAACAAAAAGCGCGCCGACGAAAAAGGCGTGCCGCATATCTTGCCCGACTTAGCTCACCGATACGGTCGGTGGGTGAGTTCTCGATGGAGCGCAGATGAAAACAGACATCGCCGTTTCCGTGCAAGAGCCGATTTGGATACATCCGATCGGGAATCGATGCCAAATTGATCATGGAATAGATCCTGGGTCAAAGGCTGCAGCCCGGAGACGGAATCTACCGCCGGGCAGTGGATTCACACGCTTTTCGGAATCTGATTTGCGGGAGCCAAGACCGCGTCTTTCCTTGCTGAATGATCGCCGCATCCCCCACAGCGGGTAGCCCGCGCCAAAAAAAGAACCCGACATCCTAAACGAAGGTCGGGCCCTTGTGACAGACATCGCACCGCTTTGCTTCAGATCAGATCATCTCACGCCTGATCTTGCATGGGCGGCGCATACGGTTCGATTACAGCCGAGGCTCCTTTTGTTATACAGTCCAAGTCAGTGCCCACCGTGACAAACAAGAAGCCTGCCTTCAGCCACTTGCCGCCCGGTCCGGGCTCAAAGATGCCGGGAATCCTGCCTGTTTTCTTACAGGCCTCCAGGACCTTCATAATGGCCGCATCATGCTCCGGATCACCCCGCTGAACTCCCAAAGACAAAGCCAGATCCTTGGGACCGATCCAACAACCGTCGATACCCTCTACGGACAGAATCTCAGCCGCCCGCTCAACCCCCAGTCGGGTCTCGATCTGCACGGCGACAAAGATCTCGTCGTTGATCTCATCCTCGCTCACACCCTGCCAGTCGCGCATGAAAGCCCCGCCGATGGAGCGTCGGCCCCGCGGCTCATAACGCGCCGCTTGCGCCACGGCTTGAGCCTGTTCCTCGCTTTCCACCATCGGGACCACTATCCCCAAGGCTCCGCGATCGAGCAGCGCACCGATGGCAAAGAAATCATTGGCTGTAACCCGGGCCATGCCCACATGGCCCAGTCGACCTATATCCCTCAAAGCGACTTCGATGGTGTTCAAATCCCATGCTCCGTGTTGAGCGTCAACGAGGAGGAAATCAAAATGACTGCGGGCCAGCACGTTGGCCACCTTGATGGAACCCAGTTGCAGTAATGCTCCCAAAGCGGGCTCGCCCGCCATCATCTTCGCTTTGGCGCGATTAAGCTTCAAAATCGTGCACCCCTTCTTTGTGTCGGGATTTAGCCGCGCAAAAACCCGGCGTCGATGTCACCTCGTGAGGACAAAGGCTTTCTGAGTTCTTCCAATACGGCTTCATCCACTTCAATTCCCAAGCCTGCGCCTTCGGGAACAAGCATTTGACCGTCGACGAAGCGGACTCTTTCTTTGGCCACATCATCGATGTAAAGCAGCGGACCGACCGGATCGCTGTGGTAGTCCAAGCGGGGACAAGAGGCCCCGACATGAGCTTGGGCCGCCGTGGCGATGCTTGTCTCTTGGGTGGTACCAATCAAGCACGCCAGACCGGCCATATCCGCCAGGTCCAAAAGACGGCGGGCTGCTGTGATGCCTCCGGCCACCGAAACGGACACATTGAAGATATCCACGGCGCGCTCTTCTTTGATCAGCCGAAACGCGTACTCCTCGCTGTGGATGTGCTCGCTGATCGGACTTGACACACTGCGTCGCACCTCGGCCAGACCTTCCACGTCGTAGCGATTCACAGGCGACTCATACAGATCAAACCCGTAAGGATGCAGGCGTTTCCACAAACCGATGGCCTCTTTCACACTCAATAGACCGCTGGCGTCGATGGCCACAATCCGGGCTCGATCGCCGAATCGTCTTTGAAAGCGATCCATGAAAGCCTCATCGACATCCGGATCGGCACCGACGTACAGCCTGAAGCAGTCAAAACCTTGGGCGAGCCGCCCGGCGACGACCTCCAGGTTCGAGTCTATGTCGTCCATGCGTTTCATACGGAAAATGGGATAGCAAATCGGAACGCCCTGACGGGAGTGTCCCCCGATAAGATCGCAGACGGGTTGGTTTGTGGCCTTGCCCAAGATATCCCATACGGCGATATCCACGCCGCAGCGCACCAGGCTTGATTTGCCTCCAAAGCGTGTTCCCGGAAACACCGCATTGAGGACCTTGTTGATCTCCGTCACATTCTGCGGACGCCGCCCTCGCAGCAGATCGTTGAGACAGAGTTCCAAGTCACCGACATCCGGCATGATGGCCGGAGCGTGAGACAGATCGGGCATCTCCCCGTAACCGGTAATACCCGCATCGGTCTCGATGCGCACGATCACGTGCGCACTGGGATGATGCTCATGGCGGCGCGTTACGATGGGAATCAGTTCGATGTTGCTAATCAACATGGGGCTCTCCCTCCCCTGGATGAATCAGCTCTCATACAGCCAAACCGCGTGATCAATGCCTTTCTTGGTACATAAAACCAAAGCATAGTCGGCGATAGGCAACTGCAGCCTCGTCTGCCCCTGATCATAATCGCCCTCGACGTGATAGACCGTCCCTGACAGAGGATCCGCAAGCAGTGCCCAACTCCAGTCTCCCTCAAGTTGCAACGACACGGGCTCATATCGCAACGACTCACCGAAGGGGCCGTCTTGCCAGTAGGCAAACATGCTAGCTTCGTGGCCGTTGGCGAAATGATAGCCGCGAATCCCCGGAATCTCAGACAAAAACGTACCGCCTTCGATCCGTGCTCCCCAGCGGCGAGTGACCGTCTCCACGTCATCCGCCATCAGGCTGCAGATTCTTTGATAAGCATAAAACGACGCTTTTCTGGAGGCATCTGCCCCTCGGAGCAGGCCTTTGGGATTGACCATCCTGGGATTTTGATGCCCGATCAGATCGATGGCCTGATGCCAAGATACCAACCCGATGTCGATGCCAAGATTAAACAGGACGTGTCGGGTCAACCACTTGGCTTGGATGGTCTCGGAAGTCTCATTCCAATAGGCGCGGGAGCCCGTACCGCTGGGCACGGAAGGATACCCGGATTCGCCTTGCCACAACACAATGTGCGGGTTGAACTCGACGACTAGGTCCCGCAGACGGCGCACTCCCTCTTCGTAATCCTGCTCAGGAGGATAGCGATAGCTATGGAACGTCAGGATGTCGATGACGCGAGGATCATCGACGTTTTCGAAAAACTCCCTCAACCAAATCCGACCTTCGGGCATCAGAGCCCGGTGCGTGGCACCCACGGCGATGATCTTCGCCTCCGGGAAGACCTCTTTCACCGCCGGTGCGGTGAGATCAAACAGGCGGGCGTAATTGGCTCCCGTCCGGGGCAGGTTGGCCCAGAATCGACTGTTTTCGGGTTCATTCCAGATCTCATAGTGCGTGACGCGGTCTTTGAAGTGGCTGACCAAAGCCTTGACGTAGTTCACCCAGGCCTGCTCGGCTTCGGGATCGTCTAAGGGAACATAACCCGTCACCGTCTGATAACCCTCCGCTGCCTCCGGAGCATACAAGGGATTACCGTAGCTGACGCAAAACCAAGGCTTGATGCCGTGATCTAACAGACAGTCGACCTGATCATCAAGCCAAGTGAAATCATAGACTCCTTTTTCGCTCTCGCATTTCGCCCACCCCGTCTGCAGACGGGCCCACTTCACACCGAGCTCACCTATCTGCGGAAAAACGGGTCTGTAGTCGAAAAGATCCCGATCCAGAGTCTCACAGCCCACGCCACAGCGAGAGCTCCCGATTGTCCTACTGTGCCGCGGCCTGATCATGCCAGCCGGCTGCAGACCGAACTGATCACGTATATCATCTCTGAGAAAAATCAACGAGAGGTTCTCCTTCCTGCATCAAAGATGCCGAGGGTACGGTTAGCTGATCAACACCGCGCTGTTGACCGCCGCCGGTGCACAAAGAACCAGGGCATAATCGGCCAAAGGCAGCGTAAATGCGTATCCGTCTTCGGTCGCTTCGCCCTTGACGCGATAGACGCTGCCATCGAAAAGATCGATCAGCAAGGCGTTATCCCAGCGACCTTCCAGTTGCATGCGCAGATTCTTGTACACCAACGACTCACCGAAAGGCCCGCTTTGCCAGTAGGCCACCAAAGCGTCGCCGCTGCCGCTGCGGAAATGATACCCTGTGATTCCCGGCACCAAATGCCCGCACGTGGAATCCAGCACCTGAGCGTTCCAGCGCCGTCTGACGGGCTTTACGGCATCGGTAAAAATGCTACAGATGCGCTGATAGGTGTAGAACGATGGCTTGCGTGAAGCATCGGATCCCCGGAGCAATCCTTTGGGATTGACCATCTTCGGATCGCGATAGCCGATCAGATCAATGGCCTGATGCCAGGAGACCATGCCCAGCCCGATGCCCAGATTGCACATCACGTGTCTGCTCAGCCATTTGGCCTGAATGGTCTCTGAAGTCTCGTTCCCATAGGCGCGGGCCCCTGCGCCGCTCGGAACGGAAGGATAACCCGACTCGCCTTGCCACAGCTCTATGCGCGGGTTGAACTCCGCCACCGTAGCCTGCAGGCGGCGCACTTCCTCTTCGTAGTCCCGATCCGGCGGATAGCGATAACTGTGAAATGTCAGCACATCGACCGCGCCGGGATCGTCAATGTGTTTGAAGAACTCCCTGATCCAGGCCCTGCCCTGAATGGTCAAAGCGCGGCTGGTCATACCGATGGCCACAATCTTTGCCTCAGGGAAGACCTCCTTTATGGCGGGCACGGTGAGGTTGAACAACCGAGCGTAGTTGGCACCCGTGGGTTCCAGGTTGCGCCAAAAAGCGGTGATATCCGGTTCATTCCAGATCTCGTAGTATCTGACCCGGTCTTTGAAGTGATCCGCCAGCGCTTTGACGTAATTGACCCAGGCTTGCTCGGCTTCCGGATCACCCAAAGGTACCTGTCCCACCGCTGCCTGGTAGCCTTCGGCCGCTTCGGGCGTGTAGAGAGGATTGCCGTAACTCACGCAAAACCAAGGCTCAATGCCGTGAGAAATGAGGCAGTCCACCTGTTCATCGAGCCAGTTGAAATCATACTCGCCTTTTGTTGTCTCGCACTTCGCCCATCCCGTCTGCAGACGGGCCCATTTCACACCCAGCTCACCCATTTGCGGAAAGACCGGTCTGTAATCGAACAGATCGCGGTCCAGTGTCTCACAGCCCACGCCGCAGCGGGAGCTTTCGATGGTCCTACTGTGCCGCGGCCGCAACAGACCGACCCGCTCAAAGCCGAACTGCTCACTGATGGTGTCACAGATGAGCATCTGTCTCATCCTCCTCGGTTTGATCATCCGTCAAGGCGCCGAAAGCCAAGGCCGGCGAAATCCGCTTGATCGACATCCTCATACAACAAAGGTCCGCCCTTGCGGGTGACTATCTCCACTCCGCGGCAGCTCACCTTGCGGACGTGTTTACAGTAAAGCCCGTGAAAATCTCGGGTTTCCAATGCAGGTATCGAGCCCCGGATCATGGCCGGGCGAATCCGGCGATCACTTGTGGCTTCCACATATATGTCGCTGAGGCTCACATGCTCAATCGGCATCTCCGGCAGTCCCAAAAGGAATCCGGCCACCGAGGCCTGGCGAGCCGTGACGGACGAGAAAGCCAGATGTCGAAAAGCCGGCGTTCGCTGAGAGGCGGATCCGAACGGACTGTCCGGATCGCTGGCGTAGAACTTGTTCAAGACGATGGGACAGCCCACATGATCCATGACCATTCCCTGTACACGGACGTTCTCGACACAGCCTCCGCGTCCTCTGCGGCTTTTGATGCGTATTCCTCGGTCTGTGCCGACAAAGACGCAGTTGCTGATGACGACATTGCGCACACTGCCGGTCATCTCACTGCCGATGACCACTCCGCCGTGGCCGTGAATCATGGTGCAGTTGGTGATAGTGATGTTTTCACATGAAACGTCTTCTGGCTGCGGACCGTCTTCCGTCCCCGCTTTAAGAGCGATGCAATCATCGCCTACGTCCAAATGGCAATTGCTGATGTGCACATGGCGACAGCTTTCCGGATTGATCCCGTCCGTGTTCGGCGAGTCCGGTGGGTTCTTGACGGTAATGCCGTCAATGGTGACGTTCTCGCAATACCAGGGATGGAGCGTCCACGATGCGGAGTTGATCAGGGTAAGGCCTTCGACTCTCACCGATCGACAGCGGATAAACTCCATCAGGTTGGGTCGCTTCGTCGTCCCGGCATAGCGAATCTCATCAAATGCTTCCTCTTCTCCGGCAGGCAGAGTGTCTATTCCGGCCTCGACGTATCTCGCCCACTTGTTCTGCAGCCTTTTGAGCGGCCACCAGTTTGCCCCCTGGCCGTCGATGATTCCTTGACCGGTCACGGCGACGTTTTCAAGATCCGTACCGGTAATCAACGCTGTGTGATAACCCCTGTAAGGACCGTAGAAGTAACCGTCGGAAATGATCGGGTAATCCTCCCGGTCGGGGCTGCCGACGATCATAGCTCCCGCCCCGATATGTAATGTGACATTGCTTCTTAAGACAACGGAACCCGTGAGGTATCTGCCCGGTGGGAAGTGAACCGTGCCTCCGCCGGTTTGTGCGCAGGCCTCAATGGCCTTGTTGATAGCTTTTGTCTCTTTGGTTGTACCGTCGCCGATTGCTCCGTAGGCCGTCACATCAAAGACCGACGGATGGCGTATGTTGCGTGCCGGCATCTATGAAAACCTCCAACCGGACCGTCTGAAAGCCCGTCGATGGCGCTGATCGACGTGGCCCAGACAGACCGAACAGTCTTGGATCACGGCATCCTCGCCCCATGAGCTCTCTAAGCCAAGACGATGTTTATCATCAGCTCTCAGACAATGGAGGCTGAGGATCGAGCGACGCGCCAAGATAGGGCGAAGGAAGCGACAAAACTTCAGGGGTAGGTGCGCCCGCCCGATCTTTTTGCACGGCTTGACTCAAGCGTCAACCTCCCTGTTTCGAGTCCCATGGCTTGGTCACTGAACCGTTTTTCCTTATCCGTACATCTACCTCTCGCGCAGTTCCTTGTTCACGATCACTTCCAAGTCAGCGAGCACCTGGCTCAAAGGTATCTGACAATTCTCCAACACTGAGCGGAAACCGGCGGTCGACGGTAGGGTGAGTCCC
>LFTP01000332.1 GCA_001513395.1 Clostridia bacterium DTU080 | reverse complement strand
TTCGATATCGACTTGAGAGACCTCACGGCGCGCTTGCTGGCTGAGCCTGTGGTAAAAGACGCTCTGGTTAGGCGCCGCCTGCCAAGCGGACTGGCAGTGGTACTAACCGAGCGTCAACCGGTGGCCGCTGTCGTTGCTGACGGTGTTCTATGGAGTCTGGATGCTGAAGCCAGGGTGCTCGGTGAGGTGACCAACCCCTTAGGCCTGGCGGTGATAAGGCTGCCGGAGCCTCTGTCGGGGCTTTTTCCGGGAACCTTTCTCTATGATCCCTTAATACGGGCTGCTACAGGGATAGCTGCTGACATGCCGGAGATGCTTGCTCTGCGTGTCGTCGAGATCCGCGCTACAACCGTCGGCGATATTGATTTGGTGACCCGTGACGCGATTATGATTAAGCTAGGTGCCTGGCGGGAGATGGATGAGAAAATCAAAATTGTCGTTTCGCTTCTTCAGCAGGCATCAACCAGGGGTGCTCAGCTCAGCGTGGTGGATGTACGTCATCCGGACAAGCCCGTGGTTCGTTGAGGTATTACAGGAATCTTTGTCAAGGGATTGAACACCCCATCATGGAAATGTACAGCAGCTATGCACCCAGTGTTATTAGGAGGAATGACCCCCATGTTCGAGTTTGACGCTGATGGTTCCCAATTTGCCGATATTAAGGTGCTTGGAGTCGGCGGGGCCGGCAGCAACGCTGTGAATCGCATGATTGAGGCCGGACTGCAGGGTGTGCAGTTCATTGCCATGAACACGGACTCTCAGGCGTTGCTTTCCTCGAATGCTAGTCACAAAGTGCGACTGGGCGAAAAACTGACCAAAGGTCTGGGAGCGGGATCTGATCCCGAGATCGGCAAGAAAGCGGCCGAAGAAAGCCGTGATGAAATAAGTCAACTCATCAACGGCGCCGATATGGTCTTTGTCACTGCCGGAATGGGAGGCGGCACAGGAACCGGAGGAGCTCCCGTCGTTTGCGAGATCGCCAGATCGTGTTCGGCACTGACGGTGGCCGTAGTGACCAAACCCTTCTCGTTTGAAGGCAAAAGACGTCGCGAGCAAGCTGAAAAAGGCATTGAGGCCCTGCGCGGGCATGTGGATACGCTGATCGTCATTCCCAATGACCGTCTCTTGCAAGTGGTGGACAAGCGTACCTCCATTTTGGAAGCTTTTCGCATCGCCGATGATGTCCTGCGTCAAGGAGTACAGGGAATATCTGACTTGATCACCGTACCGGGGCTCATCAATCTCGATTTCGCAGACGTGAGAACCATCATGACCAACGCGGGCTCGGCGTTGATGGGAATCGGTCGGGCATCTGCGGATGATCGGGCGGTCAAAGCGGCGCGAGAGGCCATTTCCAGCCCACTGTTGGAAGCCTCTATCGAGGGAGCCAAGGGCATTTTACTTAACATAACGGGAAGTTCTAACCTGGGCTTGTTTGAAGTGAACGAAGCGGCGGAGGTTGTCGCGGAGGCGGCTGATCCGGATGCCAACATCATCTTCGGTGCCGTCATTGACGAAGCGCTGCAAGATGAGGTGCGCGTCACGGTCATAGCTACCGGTTTTGATACGGGCCAGAACGAGCGAGCCGCAGTCGATAGCCGAGAGCTGGAGATTCAGCCTCTGGTCACCGATGATCTGGAGATCCCCGCTTTTCTCCGCCGTC
>LFTP01000033.1 GCA_001513395.1 Clostridia bacterium DTU080 | reverse complement strand
ATACGTGATGATCGTGGCCAGATGCTTTTCGGGCTCATCGAGGAGTCCGTAGCAGGCGGCATCGGCGTCTTCGACGGGTACGCGAGTGGTTATCAGGTCTTTGACGTTGAGTTTGCCCTCGGAGACCAAACGCACAAACAGTCGAAGGTGTGCCTGGGTTGTCCAACGGACAAAGACCGCCGGATAATCTTGCCCGTGCTCATAGTCCTGATCGTGATAGCCTGGGCCTGTGCGCGCTGAACTTCTGAGATCGATATTGCCCAGACTGGCTCCCATGCCATGGGTCAAGGTACCTCCGACGCTTACCACTCGGCCGTAGGCGTGAGTATCCGGAGAGCGTTTCATCATCTTATAGACATACGGAAAGACATGGTTTGAGGCTTCGCCGACGCACAGGAAGGCGCAGTCCAGGCCGTGGCCTTCCGTGATCTCGCTGACGCGTGCGACGGCCGCATCGTCGGTCTCGGCAAAGGCCAAAGAAATGCCTACCTTGTGAGCAATATCGACTGGCAGCTGCAGGCGGTCAAAGGCCTGGACACGGGCACCGGCGATCTGGCAGATCTGGGCTACCAGTTGCCCAACTACACCGAGGCCCATGACTGCGACCTCCTCGCCCCACACAACCTCACCGCGCCTGACAGCTTGCATGGCGGTACCTGCTAGGTTGGTAAATGCCCCTTCCTCGTAACTGACATTATCCGGCAGGGGAACTACCAGGTTTTGGGGAACCGTGGCATAGTCCGTGTGTTTGGCGTGTCCGCCCATGCAGGCTACCCTCTGGCCTACTTCAAAGCCTTGGCATCC
>LFTP01000227.1 GCA_001513395.1 Clostridia bacterium DTU080 | reverse complement strand
ACCTGGGAAAGCCCGATAGCTGGATAACCTGGCAAGTTAGGACGGAGGGACTCGTACGCAGGCAGGTGGACTTACCCGAGGAAGCCCGCCACGTCCTGCAGGAAGGAGCAGGTAAGCGAGGCACAAGCGGAAAGGCGAGGCCGAGCAATGCGAGCGGGTGTCAGACGAAGCCATAGTAGTGATGAATCTCATGCCGATGAACGTCGGTATCGGCTGGGAGGATAAAGCATGAGAGGCGCCTACCCTGGTGTAGGCGGCGACTGAGGGTCAAAAGCCGGCAGTCGGTGCGAAGGGCGGAAGAGAGATCAAAGTGAGTGAAACCTGACTCAAAACCAGTAGAGGAAAGACAACCGTCCATTGGGATATGGACGGATACGCTTGGCACGGTGATGACGAAGAGCTGACCAAGTCGACCATCCGGCAGAGTATGCGGGTGCCTCTCAGGTAGGATTGCCGAAGAGCTAGAGACGCCGAGAAACCCGAGGAAGAAACTGCGACTACCAGGCGGAGAGGAAGCGGAAGCTCAGCGAGACCGGAGGGTCACGGTGAGGAAATACTACAGCCTTATAGATAAGATCTACCACCTGGACAACCTTCGCCAGGCGTACCGGCATGTCCGCTCCAACAATGGGGCTCCCGGAGTTGACGGAGAGACCGTGAAGGAGTTCGGCGACAAGCTAGAGGAAAGGCTGCAGCGGATGCACCGGGAGCTCGCCGAAGGCACATACCAACCAAGTCCGGTGAGATGAACGGAGATAGACAAAGAGGACGGGAGCAAGAGACCACTGGGAATACCCACGGTGTACGACAGAGTGGTGCAAGAAGCGATGCGACGGGTGATTGAACCGATCTTTGAACGGGATTTTCATCCGTCCAGCTACGCCTACAGACCGGGGCGGAGCTGTCAGCGGGCGGTGGCCAAAGCGGAGCGGTTCCTCAACAAGTACGGTTTGCCGTACGTGGTAGACATGGACCTCTCCAAGTGCTTCGACAAGCTGGATCATGACCTGATCCTGGAAGGGGTGCAGGCCAAGATCAGCGATGGCAAAGTGCTGAAGCTGATCCGACGGTTCCTGGAAGCGGGCGTGATGGAGGATGGTGCCTGGGAGGCCTCGGAAATCGGGAGTCCCCAGGGCGGCGTAATATCTCCACTCCTGTGCAACATCTATCTGGACGCGTTCGATCAGAAGATGAAGAGCATGGGGATACGGATCGTACGTTACGCTGACGACATCCTGGTCTTGGCACGGAATCAGAGGCAGGCGGAAAGATACCGGCGGATCGCGGAAAGGGTGCTGGAAAAGGACCTGAAATTGACGGTCAACCGGCAGAAGACGCACATCACCAATGTGCGTGAAGGCGTTGCCTACCTCGGCTTTGTCATCTATCCCCACAACGTCACCATTCATCCCAAGCGGATCAAGCGCTTCAAAGACAAAGTGCGAGAGTTGACACCGCGCAATCACGGTATGAACGTGCGGCAGCAAATCGTCGCCCTCAACCGGTTCCTGCGGGGATGGATCAAC
>LFTP01000351.1 GCA_001513395.1 Clostridia bacterium DTU080 | reverse complement strand
GAGCACAAACGCTCAGAAAGCAACGACAAACCTACTGAGACGGAGTCCCAACGAAACACCGCAGCCTAAGTTTGAACTCAACAGCCGGGAGACGAATTTACACCGCATTTAGGACTTGACCCTACCAGTGGCACTGACTTTGATCTCAATGTGCGGATAGCGTTTCGTGAAATAAGAAAACAGGTACTGTTCGTTTTCTATGGTCTGGATATCGCTGCCCCAAGTGTAGTACTCAAGGACCACCTTCTGCTGCGCCGCCAGTGTAACGGATGTGAGACAGCAGACCAGGGTGATAATGAATAACGGCCATCCGACTCTATGACTCATCGTCAAACCTCCCTTTGCAGCTCCTTTTCGTTTATTGCAGACTCTTGATCCGTTAATGACCTAGATTCTCCGCTTAAGGTCCTCATCCTCGCGTTCATATACAAATCTGTAGACGATTAGTCTATTACGACCATCAAAGACGATGAGATCGGGTAGGGGGTAGGAGGCGGAATCGCTCCGTAGCGCGGCGGTTCATGTAGCGCTTCCGGAAGCCTCGATGTTGATCAAGCAGCGACACGAGTCCAAGTGCACAGAAGAAGGATTCCTTCACGGCTTCGCTCAGATGTGAGGCTCCTGCATTCCACCGGGGGCCTCGTCCGTTTGTGGCTGACTGCCATGCCCGGGCCGTCAGTCGGCGTGCGATCAGGTTGCGAGCCCGGGTGTAGGGGCGTTTCCATTGGCGCCGAATGAGGCATCGCAGTCTCCGGCGAATCCGACAGTCAAGCTCCTCGAAGAGGTTCTCTACCTGCACAAACCGGGAGCTGTTACCCCAACCGCGTAGAGGCGCAATGCCCAACACACGGGCTTCCGTTACCTCTGGGCTTCGGTCTCTCTACCGTACGCACGGAAGCCGGCCTGTACGTTCCTTTCAGCAGTTCTTCCTTGATTCGAGGCCATTCCTTATGTAGGTACGGAAGCAGCTCATCGACGGCCCTGCCGTCGACTCCGGCTGTCCCCTTATTGGTCCTGACGCGACGCAAGGCTCGCTATCTTCGGGGCGGGCTTTTGGCCTCTCAGCCGGGACACTGTCCCACCACCTTGGTCTGCGCCTCCTCCGTCATCGACACTCAAGGCTTCCATCCGGCACTGAATGTTTCGGCCTTCGGCCAACTCGAGCACTATGCCGTCCGTTGACTTCCGTCGATCCATCCCACCGCCTAACGACGACAGTAGCCCGTGGGAGATCGACAGACCTCCTCGGGTAATGCGCATCTACCTTCACGCCTATGCCCGCCGCATATAAGACCGCGCTTTCCGTATGGGGCTTTGAAGAGATATGTCTTATCTCTCACTCAGTGCGGACGCCTCCTATGCGATTACTGTTCGTCAGACCGGCGCTTTGCCTGCGGCTTCCTTAGACTCCACCTCACGATGGACACCCTTGCCGTCCAGCTAGCAGTTCCCTCATCGGGCCTGCAGGAGGCTTTCACTCCCAAGTAAACGCCCCATGCCGGGCGCACACATAGCAAAAGGGGGCCGCCCAGAGACTCTCTGGAACGCCCCCTCATTTCGCTCACTGAGTTGCCCGGAAGAAAGCCGTGCTGCCTACCGAGCGGATTCGGCCTCGGCAAACAAAGCCGTGATGATTCGATCTGCCTCCTCAAGAGCGACGCGAGCCGAAACCTCGCCGCGCCAAACTCTCATCAACTGGTTGTTCAGCGTGTTGGTGATGCGAGCGTCAGTCACCAGCCCCTCCTTCAGGAAAACGTTATCGGGATGCACGGACTGCTCAAAGAAAGCCATCCAGTTGGGAGGCAGATCCGGTACACAAGTGTTCCAAGTGCGGGCCACCCTGGCCAGCATGGGCAGACGCCCGGTATGAGTAGCCATGCTCCGCTGAGCCCTTTCCGTGGTGCCAACGAACTTGACCCACTTCCATGCCGCCTCGGGGTTTTTCGTCTGAGCGCTGATCTGGAATCCGTTCAAGGAAACGTTGGTGGCATTATTGACCGGCCCATATGGCTGGAGGGCCACGTCCCACTCAAAGGGCACGCCCTTCATGCGCGTCCCGATAATCCCCGGACCGTCGACAACGTCAATGGCAGCACGGTTATGGTAGAGATACGTATTGCCGCCGACGGTCGCCGGCTGCGTCACCCGATCTTGCCAGATCAACTTCTCGATGAACTCGATGGCCGTGACCACGGGTTCGCTCAGCAATAGGCTTTTTGTCGGGAATATGTCGCGATCGAAGAAGTTGCTACCGGCTTGGACGGTTTGAATATACGGTCGGGATCTCATCCGATCCAGGCCCCAGATCTCGGCCACTCCGTCCCCGTCAGAGTCGACCGTGAGCTTACGTCCGTATTCCCGCATCCGCTCCCAAGTCCACTCTTCCGGTTTGAGTTCCGCCGGAGGCGTCAACCCCGCCTGACGTATCATGTCAAGGTTGTACCAGGTGACGATGGAATAAACCTCCACCGGCAACATGAAAAGAAGACCGCTCGGTGTGGTCAAAGCATTCAGCATCGCCGGAGGAATCAGATTCCTCGTTTGAGGATCCAGGAACTTGTTCAGATCCATGAACATGTCCTGCGCAATCAGCGGAGCAGTGACCTGAGTGACCAGATCCAAAACATCCGGTGCAATACCGCCGGCAGCCATCACGAGAAACTTCTCATCCGGCTTGGCATCCGTGATAATCTCAATCTCGATCCCAGGATTCTCTTGTTCGAAGGGAGCTTTCATCTCACGCAGGAAATCCTGCCATGATTCACTGTGCGAAGCCGAACTCAAATGCGTAATTTTCACCGGCGCTGCGCCAAGACAGGGAAGCGAGACAATCAGAGCAACGGCAAGGACCAAGGATAGAACAACCGTCTGTCGATTCAACACATCCTGCACCTCTTTTCCGATGTTGCTGCCGGATCAGGGCAAATCCTCATATCAACGGTCCTTCACGCACACGCTTCCAGCCGCCTAATGCAACGGGCCGCTGAAAAAAGGAATGCCAAGGCCCCTCAGCACAACGAACCTGCTTTTTTAACAAACATAATTCACCAAGACACTTATTCTCACCTGCCTCGGATTATAAATCCTGCCCCAGTTATTAGCACACTGATCCATCCATCATATCCCCGACAGTCATACAAATTTAGAGGATCATTGTAATTCAATTGTGATTCCCATTACGGTGTTTGGAACATCCTTGATCCTTCAAACGACAGTGATTAACATTTGTCATCTAAGCCACTCTCTGCACGATATGTGATGATTTCCACATGGCAATAAAGGAAGATGATGAAGGAGCGTGAACGTCAGATGTGAAAAGAAGACAAGGCGTCAAGGAGGAGAAACCGTGAAGCGCACAGCTGTCGTGATCATCTTTCTTGGATTGACACTGCCCGTTTTTTTGGTGGTCGCCCACAGTAGCGAAGTGTCGCTTTGGACTCAGTCGGCCACTCAGCCGTGGCTTACGGAGATCCTGCAGGAATTCACGGAAGAGACGGGGATCACAGTCGAAAGCAAAGGAATCGGATGGGGTGTCGAAGAGCTTTATGTGGCCTATGCCGCCGGAGTGATGCCTGATCTTTTCACTCATGGCACCGCTGCCCTAGGTGCTCTTGCCGAGCAAGGGCTCATGGCCCCCCTGGATGATATCGTGCAGAAATGGGACTTCACAAAAGACATTATCCCGGTTGTCTATGACATAGCTCGCTACAAAGGCCAACTGGTGGGCATGGCCTGGTACGGCCTCACCATAGAATCGCTTGTTTATCACACAGAGGTCTTCGAAGAGGTCGGTCTCAGCAAGGATCAGCCACCAGAGAGCTGGGACGACCTTGTCACCTACGGACGTAAACTGACCTTGCGCAATCCGGACGGCACCCTGCTGCGCAGCGGTCTGCATGTCGCCGATACAAGCCATTCGCCAAGCGGCTGGTTCAGAACGTTCACCCTCCAATGCGGGCTCGATCCCTTTGGTGAGGAGCTGGCCTCGATCACCCTTCTTGACGATCGCATCGTCAGCGCAGTCACCTTCTACGTCGATCTGATCAACACCCATCGGATCAATGACCGCGGATTTGCCGGTACATTCTTGAACCGCTCAAGCGCCATGCGCAAAGACTCCATAGCCCCTTTCCGCCGGTATCCTGATGAAGCCCCGTATTTGAGGGTGGCCCTGCTACCGTACAAAGAAGTACCCGTCGTACACATCATCGGCGACTTCATGTCTTTGGCGTCTTCTTCGAAGAACCGTGACAGCGCCCTGCAGCTGTTCGAATACATCATGCATCCCGACCGGCAGTATCGCATCAACCACGCTCAAGGTTTCCTGCCCATATTCACGCGCGGCATCCGCTGGGACTGGGTCCGGGAGATTCCCGCATCGCATGAGTTCATCACTTTAGCCATGGAACACGGCTATGCCGCGACCCCTCATCCACAGTTTTTCGAGCTCAGAGATATGCAGAACCGAATTATGCGCACGGCATTGGACGGTAAGAACGCTCCCCGCGTTGTCCTACAAGAAGAAAACGACGCTTTTTTGGCTTTGATGCGTAAACGTTAACGCACCGCCCGATGTGATTTTTTGAAAGGAGTGGTCCGGATGAACGCAAGTACCGACCGCGAAAGACAGACCCAGCCTTCGGAGCGTTACGACGTGGCCATCAGCGGAGGAGGACTGATCGGATTGGCGGCCGGAGTCTCTCTCGCTGAGAGCGGACATAAGGTGGTCATCGTCGAACGTCGAGGCACTCTGGGTTGGGAGATCGGCCGCGCCCGGAGAGTACATCTGCAGCTGGATGAGGCGAAAGATCACTCGCCTTTGGCAGCCAGATTGAAAGAGGAGTTGACCCACCATTCCGCCTTTGCGGACCGAACAATACAGGCGCCCATCGCTGAGTTGATCTTCGACAGATGGGCGGAGCAGGCAGGCGTGGATGTGCTCTTCCACGGCTGGCCCGTGCGGGTCGATACCCAAGGCGATCAGGTGAGCGGCATCACCGTCGGGGCCAAAGAGGGCTATCTGCATCTGGCAGCCTCCTGGGTGGTGGAGACTGATGACGCCGGGCGCCTGGTGGCCCATGATCTGCGCGAGGACTGTCCGCCGACAGGCGTGACCCGGACCGTGATCGTCAACGGTTCTGAGGTCAGCCAAGAAATGCGTACGGATCTGGGTCCCGATCTGGGCGAAGTGTTGATCCGGCCGCTGGAAAAGGACTTGGCGCAGATCGACGTTGAGTTGGCCCGGAGCGCCTATTCCGAAAGAGAAGCCCGGTTTTCCGAGAAACTGAAGAGCCTGTTGGGCCGGTTGAAAACCCAGGTCCCCGAGCTGCGGGATTGCCGTCTGTTGTACATCGCTGACGATGAGTGGTATCAACCCTCTTTTGTCATCAAGGAGGCCGCTCTCAAGGACGATCCCACGCCGATCGGTCACTGGTTGACTCGTCAAAACGATAAGGTGGTCCCCGTTAATCTGCGGGCCGGAGAGCTCCAAGCTGCCGTTTGGCCCGGTTTGATCCTGGCCGGTCCGTGGTTGCCAGGTTATCGGCGCGCCTCAACCGATGATACTACGCACGTTCTCAATCGCATGTTGATGGGTGAAGCCGTAGCTCGCTATATAGCGGCCGTCTCGGATCAGTCTGCAGCAGAATAATCGACCGCCAATTGAGGAGGTGCCGCGCATGAGATTTGAGACTGACGTATTGGTAGTCGGAGCCGGAACCGGCGGAGTGACCGCGGCGTTAGCTGCCGCTGCGCAAGGCGCACGAGTCATGCTCGCAGAACGCGACGGGGCCGTAGGCGGTGCCGCCACCCGCTCTGCGGTCCATTCATACTACAGGGGCAGTCGCGGTGGCGTACAAGAAGAGATTGACCGCCGAACAGGACAGATACAACAACTGCTTGGCGGCGAGGTCGTCGGTTTCCATCCCGAAGCCAAAAGAATGGCCATGACCGAGATGTTGACCGAGGCCGGGGTGGAGATCCTCTATCACGCCCTGGCTGTTGATGTGATCCTCGAAGGCCGGCGGGTGTCAGGAGTCATCTTTGAAACACCGGGATCGACGGTGGAGGTGAAAGCCAAAGTCACCGTGGATGCCACGGGCGACGGCGATATCTGTATTCTGGCCGGAGTCCCCTACACCAAAGGGCGCGACTGGGACGGAATCATGCACGCCTACTCCCTGGTACCCAGATACATCCATCCGCAGACCGGAAAACTGGCCTTCGGCAACTTCGATGCCGGTTGGGTGGATGCCACCAGCAGCTGGGACATCTCCCGCTCTTATATCCACTCCCGGGCTCTTTTATGGCCGGATCATCCCCGCTGGCAGAATCGTCGTCCGCCGTGGGCCGATGCCCTTTTGGCCAGCGCTCCGCTGATTGGCCTTCGCGAAGGGCCCTACATCCACGGCGACTACACGCTCACCCTGGAAGACATGATCTTTGACCGGCGCTTCCCCGATGTGGCGATGCGTTGCTACTCCCACTATGACACTCACGCTCTCGACATGGCTAACGAAAGCCTGACCGGACAGATCTGGAGTGAGGTGTTGGGTCAGTGGCTGCTCGACGTTGGCTGCGATGTGCCCTACCGCTCCTTTTTGCCCAAAGGCGTGGACGGCCTTTTGATCGGCTGTCGGGCTTTGTCACAAGATCACGATGCCGGACAGGCTCTCCGCATGCAGCGGGATATCCTCAAGGTAGGCGAAGTGGCCGGTACCGCCGCCGGACTGGCCTGCCAACAGCAGTGTCAGCCTCGTCAATTGGATATCAAGAAGCTTCAGCGGGCCTTGATCGCCCGGGGTGTTTTAGCGGCTGAAGACTTGAGCCGGAAATCGCGGCCTTGGGTTCTGCCACCCGGTGTGCAAAGAGACGGCGAAACCTGGGAGGTCTGTTCGAAACGCACGCCCGAGGAGCTGGCACAACTGGTGGCCGCTTTGGGCACAAAAGAGGAGGGAAGAGCGCTTTGGTGGCTGTGGCAGAGCGGTGAAGACAGCATTCCGCCGCTGCTCGACGTTTTGAAAAGCGAGGCCCCCGAGACCCAGAAACGAGGCGCAGCCATCGGGTTGGCCCTGCTCGGCGAGGATGCTGGAGTCCCCTGGCTGGTCAAGGCCATTGAACGCCGTGATGACGATCGGCTGGCTCTTGACGGTGTGGTTGTCCGCGGCGGCACGTCCGAGCGTTGGATAGCCTCCTTGATCTGCTTGAAGTTTCTGGGCCACACGGCTGCCGTCGGCCTTCTGGCTGATTCTTTGCCCAAAGAGCAGGTCGTGCCCAATATGCTGCACATCCTTCATTACTTCGCCGCCGTGGCGGATCGTCTGGATGCCGACGAAAAGACTCTGGTCTGCGACAGCGTGCGCAAGCTTCTCGCCAGGAACGATATAGGCCAAGGGTATGCCATACCCCAGACCGTGCGCTGGAGCGTCGATCTGATTGCCGCCTACACCCTGGTGCTCTGCGGTGACAAAGAAGCGATCGGCATCGCTGAAGAGCATTTGAAAAGTCCCTGGTCGTTCATCCGGGAGGCTGCCACAAGAGTGGTGGATCGCTGTCAGGCGGCCTTAGCCTCGTAAAAGGAAAAAAGAGGGGACGCACCGATGATGGGGCGTCCCTTCTTCGTTTGGATTTTTCTATCCCTTTCTTCGTTTCCGATCTTCCGATGCCCTCAGATCTTGCGCAGAGTGTCCCGTATCTCTCTCAGTCTATTGTCGAGCACGGGCTTCAGAGCGTCCATGGCGCTCTTGGGATCTTGCTGCATGCGCATGATCCTCTGCATCGTGCTGCCGATCGTGTCGTAAATATCCCGCGGCAGACCGAACCAGTTAGCTCGCAAGATGTGCTCAAAACCGGTAGTGAAGACCATGGCGTTCATCCCCGGATTCAGCGTCTCCCACCGGCGGTTGAAATCGACGATGGCCCGCGGTGAAAGGGGTGTCCTGTTCTCCGCCCTGGCAAAAAGCACTGAGCCCACGGAGTCGGTAGCCATGTACTTGATGAACTGCCACGCTCCCTCGGGATTGGCCGCATCGACTACCATACCCAGAGAGTGGAAACCCGGTTGTGTTCGCCGACTGACGGCCTTGGGAAGCACTCCGAGAGACCAGCTGAAAAGGCCGCTGGTGCTCATGGTCGTCGCCAGCGTGTTCAGACAATACGGCTGCTGAGGCATGATGGCCGCCGTGCCCTGACTCCAGCTGCCCCCCATCACTCCCGCCTCATAGAGACTTCTCAGCTCCGTGATGGCAGCAAGGTTCTCAGGCCTGTGACCGATAAACTCCGTCTGGCTGTCGTTGAACCAGTCAACCTCCCACAGATGGATGGCTTCCAGACTGCCCGCGCCCATGAAGCTGCTGAGACCGTATTGGTCTATCTGGCCGTCACCGTTGATGTCGCGCGTCAGCGTTTTCGCCATGGCGAGCACGTCCTCAAAGGTAAACGCATCGCCGTTCCAGTCGGTGGGCAAGGAATCCAAACCGGAAGCGTGCATGATGTCGACGTTGTAGAAAACGACCCAATTGCTCAAGGCCGTCGGCAGTGAGTAGAGCTGTCCGTCGTAGCGATAGGCATTGATGACCGGATCCGGCCACATGCGCAAGTTGAGCCGATCCCGTTGTACAAAACGCTCAATGGGCTGGACGATACCCCGATGATAGAACTCCGATTGCGTCTTGTCATCGTGATAGACCACATCCGGCCCGACACCGCCGATGACCAGGACCGGCAGCTTCTCTCTCATGTCGTTCCAGTTGGTTACGGCGACGACTTCTACTTCTATCCCCGTGGCCTCGTTGAAAGCCGCAAATCCTTCTTCAAGCAATCCGGCCATGTTCCCGTTCATGATCACCTTGATCTTTTCGGAAGCAAGTGCCGGATGAAGAGTTGAAAGCAAAAGCACAGTGAAAACAAAGGCCCACAGGTTTTTTTTCGACTTACACGTGATCAGCATACGGCTCTCCTCTCCGTTAAAGGGTGACAAACCTGCCAATATCGCAAGTGTCGTCTTTTTGTTCACAAACGATCATTCCTGGCGTTTCCGCTCGTTTATAATGGCCGTAATGGCGTCGTGAGAGCTTAACAAAGCCGCCTGGACGCTTTTGGTTCCCCTGACCATCTGCGGAAACTCTTCCATCGTCACTCTGCGGATATCCGCCCAGCCGACGATGGTGTGATCGTACACTTCCCGTCCGTAGACTTGTCCACCTGTCAACACGGACAGAATCTGATTGAAGTCCTGGACGCCCGAGGCGTCAACCAATCTGTCGATATAACCTTTGATGGCCGATCTTCTGGCCACCGGCGCCAGACCGAAGCCGAAGGCGGTATAGCTTTTCATCACTTCAGCACTGGTCATATACTTGACGAACAACCAGGCCTCCTCAGGATGCTTGGTCTGACTGCTGATCATCCACGGATCCGTATACAGCGCCGCTGCCCGGTGAGTGCCGACCGGGATGGGTGCCAAGGCCCATTTGCAGAAGAAGGCGTTCTGCTGCGCCGTGGCGGCGATATTCAGCGGCGTGCGAAGAGCCATACCCACCTTGCCACCGGAGTAGTTGCCCGGAACGTTGCCCCCGTAGCGCTGGATGAGCTCCACCGCTTTCTCGTACGCCAGAATGTTTTCGGGGCTGGCTATGGTACTCTTGTTCGGGATCCCAGTTCTGTGGGTTTCCTCGTCAAACCAGTCGCCGCCCCACAGATTGGCGAACATCGGGCTTTCTATGTTGCCGTTCAAGCCGATGGAGACACCCGCCGTCTCAAATCGTCCGTCGGGGGTGAGCTTCGTCAGCTTCTTAGCATAATCTTCCATGGCATCCCAAGTCCACGAAGGATCGTCCCAATCGACGGGAAGCAGAGGCAATCCCGCCTGCTCAAAGAAGTCGACGTTATACCAGATCAAAGAGGACATGGAGACATGTGGCATGCCCCACATGCGCCCGTCCTGCTGATAGGCCCGCCAGGCGCCCGGGAAGAAGTCCCGCTCCAAATTGGGCTCCCGACGAACGAAAGGTGACAGATCCAGCAGCCAGCCTTGTTCGATGTAGCTGGCCACAAAGCCGCCGTGATCCCACACATCCGGGGGCTGGCCCACGGCCCACAGAGTGATCAGTTTCTCCAGGTATCCGGCGCTGCCGACGGGAGTGATCAATTCGAGCTTGATGTTGGGATGCTGCTTCTCAAACTCAGCATACATCTGGTTTTCCCACTCCGTCTCGGCGGCAGTACCGCCCGCTATGCCCGGAGCCCGGACATAGACCTCAAGCTTCACCTTTTCAGCGTCTGCCGTGCCGACCACAACCAGCATTGTACATAGAATCAGCCCCAACAACATGCTCCACCGGCGAGTGTCCCCGTTCACGGACGCATCCTCCTTATGCGCTTTTTTCCTACTCCGCTTCGGCCCAGACTACATGGCCAAGGATTGCGCCTTGAGCTGCTCATCGACATACGGACACATGATCACGCACGGTTCGGCGACCACTGGCCGATACTTGATGATCGGATCGTGTTGCCGCAAGGCATCGGCCAGGTCTTCAGCTGTCACTTCTTCGCCAGGCACAATATCGAGTTGGGATCCGAGATACTTAAAACCGCTGTCTCCGGCCACGACATAGCGTTTGGCCCAATCACAGCGTTTGCCGTCCGTGGGTATGAAGCGATAGGCTTGATCCTCACAGCGCAGAAGAATCTGCCGTCCGGCTAAGGCATTGGTGGGGCACTTGTTGACACACGGATGAGCGCAATCTTCGCATAACCGCTCGTTTTCGCTCACCCTATACAGCGGTGAGGCCTTTAGGGCGGCATCGGTGACGATGGCGATGAAGCGCTGTCTGATCCCGAACTGCGGAGTGGCGATATGTCCGGCATCGGTCAGATAACCCAATCCGGCGGCCAAAGCGGCAAAACGGTTGGAGCGCAGGTCAGGCTGCGGACCCCGCGGATTGGCCGTCACGGATGCCGTGCCCATCAGATCGGTCACTATGACCCCTTTGTAACCCAACTCCTCGAGGCGTTTCACCAGACGGGCGCCGATGTGTGCCCCAACCCAGTTGGTGACGTAGGTCTGAAAAGCGTACGGCCCGACGGCTTCCGCCGGAGGCTTGGTCGCTTGACGGACGACTTCCCGGTGCAGCCGCAGTCCAAAGACGATCACCGACTTAGCATCGGCAAGATAGTCCTCCGGCACTCTGAGGGTGCGCTTGCGCGCTGATATCTCGGGCACCCAAGGTGTAAAGCGCGTCGATTTATCGAGAGCATCCAGCAACTCCTCACCGTCGAAGACCGGGCGCAGATCCTCGGCCAGCTCGGCAAATCTGCTCACGGGAGCGACACCGAACAGATCAGCCCCCAAAGAGCGGGCGAAGCTCTCCAGACTGCCGGTCAAATCGGCCTGGGCATCGCCTACGTCAATTCTGACAGGCGTCGGACAGCTGCCCCGGCGTTGCGAAGGAATGGCCATCCGGGTCACGACGGTGTTGGCGATCACCTCGCGTTGGGCCGGATCCGAGAATCCCGCCAGGACGCGGCCGGTGATGTTCGGGCCTTCGGAATCGCTGACCCTTGTCCCGTGCCGCTCGATGGTCATCACTGAACGGAAGCCCAGATCCTCCAGGGCGCGGGTAAGGTCAAAACAGGCAAAATCCACAAGGTGTGTGGCACCCAAGCGGAACTGAGCGTTGTCACCGCTTTTTGGAGCATTCATGACGATGGTTACGGCGCTCTTGGCTCCCGGCAACTGTTTTTCCAGATCGACTCCTCTTTGGGCCAGCTCCTCGGCGGAGACGACGACCACCTCGTCACATCCCATGGCAAAAGGCTTGGCCAACAAGCGGTCGATCAACTTGCGGGGCGCTATGGATTGATCAAGGGTTGCCGCCAGCTTGCGCACCGGCGATTTTGAGTAACCGCGGTCGAACGTGCGCAGCTGTCTGGGCACACAGAACTTGAGACACTGACCCATCTCGCCGCGGCGCAACCCGTGTTTGGCGATCACATCCAAGATGACTTCCTCAGTGACCACATCCGGGATGGGCAGATCCAGATCGACGTCAAAATGCTCTCCCCAGGCACAGCGCCACAGGTTCTTGTTGGGGAAACGGTACTCATAGGGCCCGATCTTCAGTACCTTCTCCCCGTCGATCTCTTTGCTCAAAGCCTCCGCGGGGCAGTGCTGACGGCAGAGCATGCAGTTGTCGCATACCGTGCCGGGAGGAATGAGCGGGTCCTCTTCGATCTCGGCGTCGGTGATGACGGTCACAAACCGATTTCTCGGTCCGTACTCGGGAGTGAGTGATATACCGTTGTAACCGATGTCAGACAGGCCAGCTACCACGGCCATGTAGATGTGGCTGACATCCGGGGCAAACACGGCGTTCAGCTCTTTGTACTGTTTGTAACGCCAAATGTTGCTCGAGACTATGGGGATGGCACCGTATCCGGCCTTCTCCAGGAAGGTAGCCATGCGATAGGACATCTCATCCAAGCGAGTGTTCATCATGTACTGAACGGTATAAGGACCGGAGTCCTGCGGATGGGTTTCACCGCCCAGTTCCACACAGGCGTCCGGATGATGTATGCCCATCACGATCACGGTCTTGGCTCCGGGCAGCAGTCCCTGCGGACTCATCATGATCGGAGCGTGCTTGCAACGCTCGATGCCTCCGAAACCTATGAGATCCGCTCCCAGCTCGTATGCGTAGTTCTTGACCTGTTCTTTGAGTGACATTTCCGTATCGGCCTCCAATCGCTGCTCAAGCCTTGGCCGAAGGCGGCTAGTTCGCCGCCTCGGCGATGAAGCCGTTAACGATGCGCGTCAGCGTATCGACGGCTTCTTTGGGCGTTGTTTCACGTCTCAAAGCGCGCATGATCTGTGTCTGCATCTCGGGGATGGTCTTCACCCACTGCGGATGCGGCGGACTGGTAGCCGCAAACTCCATGGCGGCGATAATCGTGCGCAGATCGGGATCGGCTTTTGAGTAGACGGTTCGCAATAAGGACTGTCGCGGGAAGAAATTGCCCGCCTCGGCGGCGATAGGCGCTACCTTCGGACCAGTCAGGAAGTTGATCAACTCCGCCGCGCCCTTGGGCTCTTTGGCCCCTACGGGGATCATGAAGGTCTGGCCTCCGGTGAAATAGAGCCGGTGCTTAAACCACGGCAGAGCGGCACCTCTCACATTGAGGGCCAACTCCGGGTCGAGCCCTCGCATGCGCACGATACTCGACGGACCGCCCGTCCAAGCCATGGCGGCGCTCCCTGTTAGGACGTCACTGGGAGAACCGATCTCGACAATGGCATGCTCATGGATCAGACTGACGTAAAACTCCATGGCCTGTACCCCTTCAGGGCTGTTAAACAAGGCCTGTGAGCCGTCATCCGAGAAGTGTTGTCCGCCGAGCTGGCGTAAGAAGGTGGCAAAAACGTGCTCAGTGCTGCCGACATTGACGGGAAGATAAAAACCGGTCACCGTCATCCGGCCCTGTGAATCCCGGCGCACAGCTTTGCGCGCCATGGCCACCAACTCTTCCCAAGTGACAGGCGGCCGATTGACATCCAGACCGGATTCCTCGAAGCGGTTTGCTGAATAAAGCAGATGGGCGGTATCGCCTAAGAAGGGCAATCCGTAGAGCTGACCCTCCCACATGGCCGGCTCCAAGAAGCCCGGCCACATGTCCTCGATCAGCTCCTGCGGAGCTATTTTATCCACCGGTTGGAGAACTCCGATGGCCGCGTAGTTGACCACACCGCCGGTACCGTAGGTAAAGACATCCGGAGGCGCCCCGGCAGCAATGGCTACCGTGGTCTTTTCCACAATGGTGTTCCAATTGAGCGCAGTGATGTTGACACAATACTCCGCATACTCTTCCTCAAACATGGCCTTGGCCTCATCGAGCCATAGCGGTTTGGCTGGCACCCACAGCTCGATGTCCGTCGTCTTGGCTCCGACTCCTAAGCCCACCGACTGCAAAATGCAAATCGTTGCCCACAAAACAACCACGACACGCCTTCCGAATGCACGATACATAGACAATGCCTCCCTACATTGCGGCGGAATATCTTCGGCGGGATCCTCACGGCTGCCGAGGCAAAGACCGCCACCCGCCGGCATCCCCACGGGTCGGTCTTATGGACCTCTTTTTACCTACGATCTAACATTCTGTTTATTGTTTGTGTTTCCTTCATGTGCTCTGTTTAGGTGTGACAGACCTGATTTATAATCATCTGCAGATATTAGCAAGGGACCCATACGAATTCTGTTGAATCGAGTCTGTATCGTACCAAGAGTCTTGACACCAAAGAAAGGGGACGAAAGATGAGCTCCATATGTAAGAAGATGAGTCTCTGTCTGGTCCTGCTGGCCGTACTGGTCCATGGAAGCGCCGCCGAGGAAGGTGGGGTCAGCCTCACGATAGCTTTCTGGGGTGAACAATCCGAATACACAGACATTTGGGTGCCCGTCAAAGATGAGTTTGAGGCTTCCCATTTCGGCGTTCGCATCGAACTCATGCATGTCACTTCTGGCAACATGCCAGAAAAAATGATCAGCATGGCGCTGGGAGGTCAGATCGTCGATGTATGGATGAGCAATGCCGACACCGCTTTGACCTACTATACGGCCGGGATCACGACCGCTTTGAACTCATTTATGGACAACGATCCCACGTTTAACCGGGACCGCTTCTTTCCCGCTGCCTTGGAAGCATACGCCCGCGGCGGTATCCAGTACGGCCTTTCGAGTCATTTCCAGGTCACAAGCATCTGGTATAACAAAGAGCTCTTTGATAAAACCGGGCTGCATTATCCGAAAGATGACTGGAGCTGGGAGCAGTTTCGGGACTATGCCAAGAAGCTGACCCAGGATTACGACAACGACGGTCGCATCATCGAGTAGGGTGACGCTCGCTGATCAGGCGAGCGTCAGCCCTCTCACAGAACCGTA
>LFTP01000286.1 GCA_001513395.1 Clostridia bacterium DTU080 | reverse complement strand
GCATCACCGCGGAGGTCTTAGGCGTGCGCATCGGAGAGTTCGTCCTCATCTCCGCACCGATCGAGGTGTTGGTGGAGGTCGGCCTCAATGTGAAGCGGGCTTCTCCGTACAAGTACACGTTTGTATCCGCCTTCTCTAACGGCTACATGCATTACGGACCTCCTGCCGCCTATTGCGATCTCGGCGGCTATGAGGTCACAGAATGCTTCTTAGCCCCCGAATGGCAGCAGATCTATGAGACAAAAGCTCAGGAAGTGATTCGAAGACTGTGATCTGAGAGACTCAATTGTGCTTCCTGCGTGGGGGAGCCGGAGAATTCGTGTCGAATGGAAGATGAGTCACTTGTATTTCAGCTGCAAAAATCCTTCAAAGAAGGGGAAGGAACTACATTGCGTTTGATCAGCCCTTACTGCGAGCTGGCGGGTCGGCAATACAAAGCAAGTTTTCATAATCACACATTCAAAAGCGGCATGGTCACGGCGGCTCCTTCGGTGGTCGTGGGCATCTATCGGCTGTGCGGTGTTCAGGTAGTGGCCGTCACTGAGCACGACCGGCGTCTGGGTGAAGGAGGCATCGCTGCCGGAAACGTCATGTGGCGGGAACAGGATTGGAAGAACCCATACGATGACGCGCTGTTGATCAAGGGCTTTGAGGCCAGTTTTCCCAAAGACCACGTCTTGATCCTCGGTTGCATGCCTTGGGATCTGCCGTTGACAGCCAAAGAGCCCGGCTTTATTGCCGCCGCCCATGAGCGGGGAGCATACGTCGTTTTGGGTCACCCGGCGCGCTGGAACGACACTCCGGAGCATGTGCTTGATGATTCTGAGCTTCGTCAGTGCGACGGGCTGGAAGTTTACAGCGGGGCCCGGGTGATACAAGGTGCCGAGGGGTCGGTGGCGGATCGCCTGTGGGATGCTTGCCTGAGAGCGGGACTCAAGTTCTTCGGCCTCGGCAGCTCTGACTGTCACACCTATGACTTCACCGCACCTCAAAGGCCGACGAACGGTTGGACCGTACTGTGGCTGCATGAGTTGACTGAGGAAGCCGTCTTTGCCGCTTTGCGGGCCGGACATTTCTATGCCTCTTCAGGACTCGAGGTGGACGAGATACGTATCCAGGATGAGAGCATCACGGTAGAAGCGGCACAGGCGGAGCGCATACGCTTCATCGGGGCAGGCGGAAAGCTTCTGAAAGAGGTCGCAGGTTCCAAGGGCACCTACCGGCCGCAGATCAGTGACCTATACGTGCGTGTCGAACTCGACGGCCCCGGTACGCCGTTTCCCGGTTCAGGGGTACCTACGCAGGCTTGGTTGCAGCCCGTATGGATAGAAGCCTAGGCTGAAAAAGACGGCTGGGCCATGGCGTCCGGGATCGGGCAAACACCCTGGCGAGGAGGGATTTGTCTTGAAAAAGAGTGACAGCTTGAAGTTGATGGGCGCAAGGCTTTTGTTGGCCGTGGCGGTCATCATCTGCCTGAGCGCAAGTGTCAGCGCCGATCTTACAAAGCCGGCGACGGACAGCAATCCGTCTTGGTCGCCGGACGGCAAGTATCTGGTTTTTGAGTCCGATCGCGACGGCAACCTGGATATCTTCATCGTCCCAGTTGACGGCGGAGAACCGGTAAACATCACCCAACATCCGAAAAGAGATCGCTCGGCCGCCTGGTCGCCCGACGGCACCAAGATCGCCTTTGAGTCCAACCGGGCGGGCATCGGGGACATCTTCCTGATGAATCCCGACGGAAGCGGATTGGTCAATCTCACTCGGGGCCAAGCCCAAAGCATCCTGCCGTCCTGGTCGGCTGACGGCAAGAGAATCGTCTTTTGCTCCAGTCGGGGTGACGGCGTCGTTCAAAACATCTACATAATGGACGCCGACGGCAGCAATACGAGACTTCTGTTTCACCATCCGACGGCGGTGTATCAGCCCACCTTTTCTCCCGACGGCAGCAGGGTAGCCTACATGGGCGGGGGAGAGATATGGCTGGTCGATGCTGAAACGGGACAAAACATAGAGCAGTTGACGTCAAGGCGGGATTATCGAAATGCCCAAAGACCCGTGTGGTCGCCTGACGGTACGAAGATCGCTTTTCATGCCTACGGGACAGGAGCCCAAACCCGTGACATATTCATCATCTCTCTGGACACACGCCAGGTGAGCCGACTGACCGACGATGACTACGACAACACCTTGCCCGCCTGGTCTCCGGACGGAGAGTGGATCGCCTACGTCTCCAAGAGAGGCGAAGACAGCAACCTGTTTATTATCCGTGCCGACGGCACCGCAAAAGAACCGGTTCAGATCACCTATCCTCGCACGATGCGGATCATGACCTGGGGTTCGGATCAGTTGCCCGCCGATCCCAACTTGTATGGAGCCGAGGTCAACCCGACAAACGATCCGATCGGGGGAGGAGAGGGTTACAGCCGTCCGGTTTTGGGCGGGGACTACGAAGTCGACACCAAAGAGGCCCTTCTTGACGCTCTCAGAAGAGCCCGACCGGGTGAGACGGTCTACGTGCTTCCACATGCCGAGATCGATCTGAGCGGTGAGACGGATATCCTCATCCCGCCCGGGGTTACCTTGGCCGGCAACAGAGGAGTCGAGGGCGCAGCGGGGCCGCTACTATTCAGCGATTACTCGGAAACCAACTACACGCTCTTTCAAGTAGGCGCAGGAGCCCGGGTGACGGGGCTGAGAATCAGGGGACCTGAAGGCGGGACTCAGGAAGACGAGTTCGACCTTCCCGAAAACAACCTGCCTCGCAGCCAGGTACCCAGGGGCTACGTCTTTGCTCTGCCCACATCCCAAGGTCTGTCTACCGCTGGGCCGGGCGTGGAATTTGACAACAACGAGATCTTCAACTGGACGTGGAGTGGAATCAATGTCCGTCATGCGGACGTGCACATCCACCACAACTACCTCCACCATGTGCAAAGGCGGGCGCTCGGCTATCCGGTCGTCGTCAGCGGCGGCAGTGCCTTGATTGAAGCCAACTTCTTCGATTACTACCGCCATGCCATCGCCAGTACCGGCAGACCCGGATCGGCCTATGAAGCCCGCTACAACATAGTCGGCCCCAATGCCACGGAGTTTGCCTTTGACATGCACGGCGGCCGGGATTTTTGCCAAAACGATCCGGCCTGTACGGAGATTGAGAAGTTCATGGGCGGTGAGCGGGTCTATATACACCACAACACGTTCATGAACACGGATTATCGGGCCATCGGGATCAGGGGCGTACCCCTTCAGGGCGGCAGCATCCATCGCAATTGGTTCTTCCATGTTCCGAAAGACCAACAGACGCCTTTCCCGGTGGTCTTGTACGGCTATATCGGCAATCTGGAGATCAAAGACAACTTATACGGACCCGAGCGCAAGCTCGTCCGGGTTGAGTTGGAACGCCAGCCTTTGGCCAGACAGTGTGAGACGACGACATGTGATATCGAAAGACAAGACAGCTACCGGATCATCCATGTGCTGGATCCCTTAAAGATGGACTTCGTCGATTTCCCGTCCGATGACCAAGTGAAGGTGCTTCAAGGACGGGTACCCATAGATGTCGAGGTCGTGGTCGAGCCCTACCTCAAGGTGGAAGTGATCGAGATCGCCGTGGACGATGTTCCCGTCTATCGCGGGGAGACGCCCCCTGCGTCCGGGCAAGTCGTGCTGGACACCTTTGAGCTGAAAGACGGTCGGCACACTTTGACGCTGCGGGTTACTCACGGTGGTGGTCAAGTCCTGGAGACTTCCAGAGCCGTCATGGTCAACAACTGGTGGGAGACCGTCGATCCCTTCCAGGCGCCTGCGGAGTACGGATGGTTTGGCACAGTGGACTTCTCGCGCACGCTGGAGGAATCATCCGGCTGGGCTTATGCCACGGATGATCCGGAGCAGTTCTTGGGTGATGAAAGCCGCAAAGTCAGAAAGGAGGACACGACGGAGTATCTGGTGTGGGAAGTTAAGCATTTGAGGCAATGGTCCGCGGTGATGTATGTCAGACGGGATCATGCTTCAAAGGGAAGTTGGCTTGAACATGTGATCGTGGAACTCGACGACGGCGCGCGATGGCATCGACTGCCGTTTGAGGTGCAACGGGAAGGCACCTCACAGCCTTGGGAGCAGGTCCTGCTATCCGGTGAGGTGCCGCAGGGCCTCGATGGCCGGGCTTTCCGTTTGACGGTGAAGGAAGGCCTTCCTGCCGAGGCTCTGGCGATCGGTCAGGTGACGCTAAGAGGTCACCGGACTCCATGACCAACCGTCCCGTTGTCTTGGCAGTCGGGGAGTCTTCAACGGCGGAGACACCCCCGGCCGCTTCAGTTGTGGAAAGAAGTGAAAGCGATGTATCTGCGGGTCAGTAACGGAGGCGGTTGTCTTGCTATCCAGTTATCATCAGTTGGGAGGAGTATGAGGGTGCGTAAGAGTTGTTCAAGATGGCTGAGTTTAGGACTCATGGTGTTGTTGGCACTCGCATTGTCTGCTCATGTTCTGGCCGAGCAGCGGACGCTTCAGATCATGGTTCATGGCAATGCAGACTACGTTGAGCGCACGACGCGGTTTTGGGGAGTCTTTGCTGCCCAGAACCCGGGTATCGAAATCGAGATTGTCCCCGGGGCGGGCGGAAGCACTCCCGAGCAGAAACTACTCGTGGCGGTGGCGGCCGGGATACCGCCGGATCTCGTCCGTCTGTACAATCCCAGGGCAGCCGGAGCAGCAGGTCTGTTGCAAGATCTCACCGAGCGGTTTCAGGCCCTGCCGGCCTCAGTGCGCAACGATATCTGGCCTGATCTGATCGTAGACATGACTGAAGACGGCCGCTTGTATGGTTTGCCCTTGGGTACCGTGGTCAGCTCGTTCTACTACAACACCCGGCATTTTGCCGAAAGGGGCGTACCTTTTCCGGATGCCTCGTGGCGGTGGGAACGTGAGGGGACGAACGAACTCAAGAAGCTGAGTATCGATATCGACGGAGACGGAATCCTCGACAGATGGGGTTTGGGAGGAATCCAAAGCGGCAGTGCTGAGTTTTGGCCGTTTATCCATGCCGCCGGCGGCGGTCCGCTGTTGAGCCCGGACGGCAAGCGCTTTTTGGGTAACAACCCCGGAACGGTCGATGCCCTGCAGTTCTTGCAGGATTGGGAGACGGTCCATCACTTGACGAACTTGAACGTCTCCAGTTGGACCCACTTCGGTGAACAACGGGTGTCGTCACTGCTTTGGGGCAGTTTCATGGTCGGCTACTTCCAAAGCTACCCGGATCTTGAATGGGACTTCGCCGATAGGCCGACCTTCAGAGGTAACCGGTGGGCGAATATCTGGGGTGAGAGCCCCTACGGAATCGCCGCTGGAGCCAAGAACGCTGACTTGGCCTGGAAGGCGATCGAGTTCATCGCCAGCTCCGAGGGGCAGCAGTTGTCCATGCAATTGGGTTGGGGTATTCCTCCTGCCCGCAGAAGTGTCACCGTAGGACCGTTCCTGCAGCACTTCCGAGGAAAGAACCTCGGTGCGGTAGCCGATACGCTCTCCTCTTCGCAGATGTTCCGATTGCGCTCGATTCCTGACGACGTGCGCAAGGTCTTGTGGGACGCCGCCATCGGTCCGGTCATCCGAGGCGAAAAAGCTCCGAAACAGGCGCTCGATGAGGTGACCACGAGAGTGAATGCTCTTTTGGAAGAGCAGTAGCGGTCTTTGGATCCGAGTCTCTGTTGTCTCTCTTGGCATCTTTTAAAAGTCGGAGTGGGGGCGCTATAGGAAAGCCCTTGCCTTCAGGATACCGTTTCGACACAGACGCGCCTTGAGGCCTGTCACATGACCGGACATCCTGCGACATGATGAGGTCCTGGTTCGTGTGAACCAGATCTTGACCCGGACGCTGACAAAAAGCCGCGGCAACGGACACATCCTGTCAGCGCTTGCCGGCCGCCTCGAGAAGGTCGGGCGGTGGTATATCGGCTCATCAGCACTCCGTTTCAAGACCATCACAAACGGATCTTTCTCGCAGCTGTGTTGCGATCGGGATTCCGGTCTGGGTACACGGCATGACGCCGGTCAATGATGTTTCGAGGCGGGTTTGTCGGCGGATAAACGGCATCATCGGGAACATGTGGCCAGACGGAGGAAGAAGTGTCCGCCAGGCCGTTGGCAAGGGCGGGTGCCGACGCCGGAAAATCCGGTTACACGAACACCACCGTCACTGCAGAACGCTAAGCACTTAAGAAGATGAATTGCCGCCGATCATCCGGCACCTCGGTGTCGGGTGATCGGCTGATCGCACCACAGATTGTGCTTCATGATCGCGTCCTAGATTCAGTTGTGAAAACTCCCGGAAGATCGGCTGGCGAAAAGGAGATGGAGATATGACTCTTCAGGCGATGAAACGCTGCGTCCTGGCATTGATGTTGGTGACGGCAGTGGCATGCGGGGCGGTGGCTCAGACAGTGGTCAGTCATATGCATTACGCCAACCACGCCGCTCCTTGGCATGAGTGGTTGCAGGAGAGGGCCCTGGCCTTTGAAAGGCTGAATCCGGATATCAAGATCGATCTTTTTGTGTCGACTGACGGCACGGGCGTCAACCAGCTCTTAGCCATGGGAGCCGGCGGCACCGTGCCCGATGTGACCGAGTTGGCCCTGGTTCACGGAGGAACTCTGGCCGGGATGGGCTTTTTCAGGGATCTGCGGCCCTACATTGCCAGAGACAGACTTGATACCAGGATGTTTCCTCCGGTGGCTCTGGAGGCGGTCACTTGGAGCAACGGCGAGCTTTGGGGTATACCGGCTGATCTCTATGTCGCTCCAGTCTTCTTCAATGTGGACATGTATGCTGAAGGCGGTCTGGCCAATCCCAACGAGCTTGGAGAGGCCTGGACTTGGGATACCTTGATCGAAGTCGGCAGAAAGCTTTCGCAGGACACGAACTTCGACGGTCACTTCGACCGCAAAGCCATCACGGGTTGGGGCGGCATGTGGAGTCACTTGGCAGTCGTCAGACAGGCAGGGGGACTCTTGTTTGATCGTTACAAGGATCCGACTGAGAGTCGCTTCAACACTCCCGAGGTGGAGGTGGCGATCCAGTATCTGGTCGATCTGTATCGAACGCATGGAGTCCTTGAAGACGGGCACAGCGGCTTGACCGACGGGACGAGTGCGGTGACGCTTATCTCGGGCCCTACAGCCATCACCACGCTGAATGAACTGGGGGTCAACTTCGACGTGGCGTTACAGCCCAAGGGACCTGCCAGTCGTGCCTCATACTCCGTGACGGCCAGTTTTCAGATGCCCAAAGGAAACAAGAACCCGGAAGCGGCCTGGAAATGGATCAAGTTCCTTGCCACCGAGACCGAGTCCATGCGCAATTTCGTCGCCAAGACCAGCCGTCTGCCGGCTTTCTTGCCCGTGGCGCGCAACTATCAGCGGTTTGTGATCGATCCGCCTAAGAACATAGGTTTGATACTTGAGAGCGTGCTGGATCCGGCTGCCTTCCACCTGCCGCTGGGGCCCTTGGCCAAGGATGCGCTGGCCTGCCTCAGCACGCGGCGAACGCAGCTCATGCGCGGCGAGATCGACGTGCGTTCCTTCTTGGAGGATGCTCATCAGCGGGCCACCGCGATTTTGAGTGCCCGCTAAAAGAGCGTGATTCCGGCCATGCCGGTATGAGCACTATGACCTGAGTTGAGAGCCGTCACCGCGGCAGTTGTTGAGGCGTCGCGGTGACGGCTCTCGCTTTATGTGAAGGATATCGCATTCAGGGGAGTCTGCGCAGTCCGGTTTCGTTGGTGGGATGGTTTTCTATGAAGACGGGCTGATCTGAGCCGTTTTGTGAGCACTGGCGAAAAGGGACAGATGTGGTTCGAAGTGCCACGCAGAAGGGCGAACAGACCGGGTAGGCGATTCTGTAGCAGCGTTGAGTATCTGCCGGCCGCTTGATGAAGGCGTTGGTGGCCGAAGCGGAAGCCTTCTGCACGAAGACGTCCGCTTCGCTGGAACCGATCGGGGAGACGGATACGCAGGGGTTCAACTCGGTGATCGACAGTGGGGAAGGCTTATGGAATAGCGCTCCGGTGGATATGAGCTTCAGCGGCTGGGCGTTTCCCGGCAGCGCCCGTGAGTGCGTTTGGGGTGCTAGGTCTTGGGCTTCCGAGGGGGTATCACGATGCATGAGGAGCGAAGCGACGTCTCAGATCCAATGCCCGCGACATGAATGCGATGCGCAGACTGCTCGAGAACACGCTAAGAGGGTGTACTCAGAGATGACCACAGGCAGTCTCTTTCCTGGAGGCAGGCTTCAGCGATGCCATGGAGGTCATCGTGGAAGCTGAGTGCTATCTACGATAGCATCAGCGGGCTTGATGGCCTGTGACCGTGATCGCTTGGGATCTCTCAGCATCGGCTAAGACCGGCGCCTGTCGAGTGTGTCCTTGACGGAGTAGGCGCATGAGTCAAGAAACGGGCGGCTCTGATTGCGAAACGAAGCCTGCCGGGAGCAAAAACAATCGGAAGGCGGTGACAACTATACGCAAATATATCCTTAGTGGGCCGCGGCATCCTAAGCTGAGATCAAACAACCAGGAGACTAATTTACATTACTGTTAGTATTTGACTATACCATCAGAGACGTGTGATAATGCAAAAGACAAAGGAGTGCAGAGCTATCGGCAAAGGCAGGTGAGGCCTGACGACCGGGTCTTGGAAACCGGTCATCTTCTGGCGACGTTAGGCGTTTGGAGAGCGTATGACCGGCGGATCGCGCCATCAGTAGTGCTTCGGGGTGATCTTGGATAGGATTCAGCGATGGAATGGAGATGAGAACATGTCTATTGACGGAATGAAACGCGCGGTTTTGGCACTGGCGATGGTGATGGCAGCGGCATGCGGGGCAGTGGCGCAGACAGTGGTGAGTCATATGCATTACGCTAACCACGCCGCCCCCTGGTATGAGTGGTTGCAAGAGAGGGCTGTGGCCTTTGAAAGACTTAACCCTGACATCAAGATCGATCTTTTCGTCTCGACTGACGGCACAGGCGTCAATCAGCTCTTAGCCATGGGAGCCGGAGGCACCGTGCCTGATGTGACCGAGTTAGCCCTGGTACACGGGGGGACTCTGGCCGGGATGGGCTTCTTCACGGATCTTCGACCATTCATCGCCAGGGACCGAGTCGATACAAGGGTGTTCCCTCCGGTTGCTCTGGAAGCGGTCACATGGAGCAACGGTGAGCTTTGGGGCATACCTGCTGACCTTTACGTTGCCCCTGTCTTTTTTAACATTGACATGTTTGCCGAGGGAGGGCTGGCCAACCCCAACGAACTCGGTGAGGCCTGGACTTGGGACGCCTTGGTCGAGGCGGGGCGAAAGCTTTCACGAGATACCAACTACGACGG
>LFTP01000249.1 GCA_001513395.1 Clostridia bacterium DTU080 | reverse complement strand
GAAGCGGTCTAAGCCGCTCCGCTCGTCTGTACGTGGAGTGTCACCCCTCGCCCGCCACGCTCGATCTCAACCCTGATCCATTCGCCGGCAGCTATCCGGCACATCTGATGCATCAGACTTGTGCCGTCGTAGACCGGCTGTCCGTTGACGGTGCGCAGGACATCCAGCGGTCTCAGACCGGCGCGGTGGGCCGGACTGTCAGGTACCACTTCCAGGATAAGAAGACCCCGACCGCCGTCGCTCAATAATTGCGGAACGCCCGCAATGCCTAACCAAGCCTGCTCACCTTGCCCGGTCGACTCATAGCGAACCAAAAAGGCGCGCACGTCGTTGCTGGGCACGGCGAATCCAAGTCCCTGGGCGCCGGCGATAATGGCCGTGTTGATGCCGATGACTTCACCATCAGCGGTAACCAACGGGCCGCCGCTGTTGCCGGGATTGATGGAAGCGTCGGTTTGCAGTAAGTTGGCCACCAAGCCGTGGGGGCCTTGCAAACTGCGATTGCGGGCACTGATAACGCCCGTGGTCACCGTATGGTCCAAACCGAGCGGATGGCCGATGGCTACAACGAGCTGACCGATGACTATACGGTCTGAGTCGCCTAAGCGAACCGGTTCCGCGTGAACAAGCTCCGATGTGAGCAGGGCTAAGTCCTTGCGCTTATCAGTCGCCACAACCTGGGCCGGAAAGGCCCTTCCGTCTGCCAGCTGAATCTCAATCTCACTCGCACCGTCGATCACGTGATGGTTTGTAATTACAGAGCCTCTTTTGTTGACAATCACGCCTGAACCGACTCCCGACTGCCAGATGCGCCGGTGTCCGGACTGAACGCTTCGATCCGTACGCACAAGGACAACCGCAGGGCCAACCGTATCCACAGCCCGTCTAACGGCCTGGGAGTAAGCATCCAGAATCTGCTCTTGCGAAGTCATGCAGTCACTCCCTTTCCGCTCGAGTCGCTATCTGACCTTATTTGACCTTTGTGTTTTCAGAGTAGCAGTGATTGTCCCGTATGTCAATTCATCTTTTTCTGCGGGAAGTGAGTCTTTGACCAGACGGAGAGGTCGAACGAGAAGCGCTCATAGTGACCTCCCAATTGAGGACAACCTGCGCCCGCCCCCCTCACTGTCCGAACAAATGACGTCGGTCTGAAACCAGGCAGAATCATCCTGTATCAGGCGATGTCTTAGCGCCGGATGAGCGGTCGTCATCGAGGCTTTGAAAGCCCTTCACGCCCCAAAAGATTCACCATAATCATGTTGAATACTGAATACGACAGTTGGAATGAGAAGGGTACTACTAATTAAAGGCGAATGCCGTCCTATGATCATCATTATTCGATGATCACCATTTCTGCTAAAAGCGGTGGGCGCATCACACGGCTCACCAAGAAGGAGGAGACCATACAGTGCTTATTGCGAGGCGAGTCCGCCCAACAAAACTGAAATGGCCGTTGATCATGTGTATCTTAGCGCTGCTAGCATTGATCAGCAATCAGATTTGGATAGCCCACGGTGCGGAGAATATCAAGCTGACGATGAGCACATGGGGATCGCCCGTTTTTTGGGATTTTCACGAGCTGGCGATAGCTGAGTTTGAAGAACTGAATCCGCACATCGATGTAGAGCTCCTGCGCATGCCCTGCTGCGATAAGCAGTATTGGGAAGCTGTAGTAGTCAGAAGCGCCGCCGGACAGATGCCCGATGTTTTTCGCGTTTGGTCAACTCAACAGACTGACGTCTACCGCTCCGGTCTAGCACTGGACATATCCTCGTTTGTTGCCAAGGATGCCGCATATTTCAAGCAGTTTTTCGTTCCGCCCTTGGGATTGGGCGACCGTATATACGCTCTCGCCGATGTTGTGATCGCCAACTACCTCCATGTTAACGAAGACATGATGGCCAAGCTGGGGCTGGAGTTGCCTGCGGATCTATACAACCAGGGAGCGTGGGACTACCGCGCACTCGAAACGACGGCGCGACGTGTAGCTCAACGTGACGACCAGGGCAATCCAAAAGCCTTGGGCATGATCATGATCGTGCCGGACGCCTTCTTTGTCGGTGCATGGGTGCAGATCTTCGGTGGCGAGTGGTTCGATGCCCAGTATCGAAGAGCCGAATTCAACCAACCGCCGGCGTTGCAAGCTTTGAGCTGGCTTCAAGAGCGCTTCTTAGAAGGCAGCTTCGTCGCCAATGGCCGATACGCATCCTTAGAAGGTGCCGGTGAATGGGGCCTGTGGTTCCAATGGCTGTTGCCCGGGGTACCCGGCTCGGCCACGGGTCAGGATCTGAGGATAGGCTATGTACCATTCCCGCGGGGACCCGCACGGGACGTCTCGACCTTCCGTGTGGAGCCATGGGCGGTAGCTACCGCCAGTAAGCATCCGCAGGAGGCGTACGAGCTCATCAAATATATAGCCGGTCCGGGAATTCGCTTCATGATAGAAGGTCAAGGGAAGGTGCCCAACTACCGGCCCTCCATGAGACTTCTGCAGTCCCACGCCTCGCGCTTTCCATACGGAATCGGACCGTTGCAGGAACAACTCGACAAGCTCGTTCCTCAACCGGTGCCTCCGGAGCAACGGCGCATCTATGACGTGCTTTTCCCCGCTTTGCTGAAAATTGCGGAAGGTCAAGAAGGTGTACAGGCTGCTATGGACGATGCAGCGCGTCAAGTGAACGCCATCTTGCAAGGAGTAAACTGAGACGAGAAGCCTCTCAGCCGCTCCACCCTCTGCGTATCCCGGCGTCGGGCACTCTGACACCCGCTCCTGGCAGCGGATATATCGATCAACTGGGCTTTTCTGTAAGACGTATGGGGCTGTCCCAA